>NZ_JBQXEO010000026.1:0-94827 GCF_052601155.1 Micromonospora yongxingensis | reverse complement strand
CGGCAGTGAGGGCAAGCTCGGCGGTCAGGCGCAGGTGAAGGGCGTCTCCGGCACGTGGCGGGACCTGACCGACAACGTGAACTCGATGGCGTCGAACCTGACCAGCCAGGTCCGCAACATCGCCTCGGTGACCACCGCCGTGGCGAAGGGCGACCTCAGCCAGAAGATCACGGTGGACGCGCAGGGCGAGATCCTGGAGCTGAAGTCGACGGTCAACACGATGGTCGACCAGTTGTCGTCGTTCGCCGACGAGGTCACGCGGGTGGCCCGCGAGGTCGGCATCGAGGGCAAGCTCGGCGGTCAGGCGCAGGTGAAGGGCGTCTCCGGCACCTGGCGCGACCTCACCGAGAACGTCAACCAGCTCGCCTCGACCCTGACCACCCAGCTGCGGGCCATCGCGCAGGTGTCCACCTCGGTGACCCGCGGCGACCTGACCCAGCGCATCGCGGTCAAGGCGCAGGGTGAGGTCGCCGAGCTGAAGGACAACATCAACCAGATGATCGTCACCCTCCGGGAGACGACCAAGAAGAACGCCGAGCAGGGCTGGCTGGACTCCAACCTGGCCCGGATCGGCGGCCTGTTGCAGGGCCAGCGGGACCTGGGCGAGGTCTGCCGCATGATCATGACCGAGGTGACCCCGCTGGTCGACGCCCAGCTCGGTGCCTTCTTCCTGGCCGACGACGCCGACGGCAGCATGCGGCTGCGGTTGACCTCCTCCTACGGGTACGTGGCCCGGGGCCACGACGTCACCTTCGGCCCCGGTGAGGGGCTGGTCGGGCAGACGGCGCTCTCGCGCCGGACGATCCGGGTCAGCGCCTCCCCGAACAGCCGCCTCACCCTGCGCTCCGGTCTGGCCGAGACGCCCCCGTCGGACCTGGTGGTGCTCCCCGTGCTGTTCGAGGGGGAGCTGCTCGGGGTGATCGAGTTCGCGAGCGTGGCGGCGTTCTCCGAGCTTCACCTGTCGTTCCTGGAGCGGCTGGTGCTCACCATCGGCGTCGCCGTCAACACCATCCAGGCCAACCGGCGTACGGAGGAGCTGCTGGCCCAGTCGCAGCGGCTGGCGCACGAGCTCCAGGAGCAGTCGGCGGAGTTGCAGCGCACCAACGCCGAGCTGGAGGAGAAGGCCACCCTGCTCTCCGAGCAGAAGGGCAACATCGAGACGAAGAACCGGGAGATCGAGCTGGCCCGCCTCGGCCTGGAGGAGAAGGCGCAGCAGCTCACCCGGGCCTCGGCGTACAAGTCGGAGTTCCTGGCGAACATGAGCCACGAGCTGCGGACGCCGCTGAACTCGCTGCTGCTGCTGGCCCGACTGCTGGCCGAGAACTCGGAGCAGAACCTCAACCCGAAGCAGATCGAGTTCGCCCGCACCATCCACAGCGCCGGCTCTGACCTGCTGTCGTTGATCGACGACATCCTGGACCTGTCCAAGATCGAGGCGGGCCGGATGGACGTCGAGCCGACCGAGATCCGGTTCGCGGAGATCCGCGGCTACGTCGAGCAGGCGTTCGCCCCGCAGGCCGAGGAGAAGTCCCTGGACTTCCAGGTACGGGTGAGCAAGGACCTGCCGCCGGCGCTCGTCACCGACGCGCAGCGGTTGCAGCAGATCCTGCGCAACCTGCTCTCCAACGCGGTGAAGTTCACCGACAACGGCGCGGTGACGCTGCGGATCGCCCCGGCGGCGGAGAACGCGGTCTTCGACGTGCCAGCGCTGACCAACGCCCAGCAGGTCATCGCGTTCACCGTGATCGACACCGGGATCGGCATCTCCGACGACAAGTTGTCGATCATCTTCGAGGCGTTCCAGCAGGCGGACGGGACCACCAGCCGCCGCTACGGCGGCACCGGCCTGGGCCTGTCGATCAGCCGTGACCTGGCTCGGTTGATCGGGGGCACCATCACCGTGTCGTCGGCGCCCGGGCAGGGTTCGACGTTCACCCTGTTCGTGCCGCAGGTGCTGGCCCCGGACGCCGTGGTCGCGCCCCAGTCGCCGTCCCCGCAGCGCGCCGGCCTGCCGTCGTCGCTGCTGATGCCGCCGCTGGAGCTGCTGCCCGAGCGGCCGGAGGCGCCCGCCACCCGTCAGCTGGACGGGGCCACGGTGCTGATCGTGGACGACGACGTGCGTAACGTCTTCGCCCTGACCAGCGCGCTGGAGCTGCACGGGATGACCGTGCTGTACTCGGACAACGGAGCGGACGGTGTCCGCCTGCTGGCCGAGCACCCGGAGGTGGACATCGTGTTGATGGACGCCATGATGCCGGACCAGGACGGGTATGAGACCACCCGTCAGATTCGCCGCAACCACCGGTTCGCCGACCTGCCGATCGTCTTCCTGACCGCGAAGGCGATGCCGGGCGACCGCGAGTCCGCACTCGCGGCCGGGGGCAGCGACTACATCACCAAGCCGGTCGACCTGGACGACCTGATCGAGCTGATGTCGTCCTGGATCAGCGGCAGCCGGACTGAGGAGACCTCGTGACCCAGATGGCCAAGGCGCTGCTCGTCGACGACCGGCGGGAGAATCTGATGGCCCTGGAGGCGATCCTCCAAGGCCTGCCCGTCCAGTCCGTGGCGGTGGAGAGCGGCGAGGCGGCGCTCAAGCAGTTGCTGGTGGACGACTTCGCGGTGATCCTGCTGGACGCGCAGATGCCGGACATGGACGGCTTCGAGACGGCCAGCCACATCAAGCGCCGGGAGCGGACCCGGCACGTGCCGATCATCTTCCTCACCGCCGCCGACCGCGACGCCCAGCTCGCCCTGCGCGGCTACCAGGTGGGGGCGGTGGACTACCTGACCAAACCGTTCGACCCGTGGGTGCTGCGGGCCAAGGTGTCGGTCTTCGTCGAGCTGTGGGTGAAGACCCGGCAGCTGGCCGCCCAGTCGGACCTGGTCCGGGAGCGCGACACGCAGTGGCGGCGGCTCACCGACGCGGTCGACGAGGCGACGACCCTGCTCCGGTCCGACGAGCCGGAGGCCCGGGACCGGGCGGTGCGACTGCTCGAACAGGCCCGCTGGGGCAACACCGCCTGACCCTCGGCCTGGCCCCTGGCCGGCCGGGGTCAGCCCGTGGGTTGGTCGTTGCGGATCATCAGGGCGCTGCGGAGGCCCGTGATGTCGAGGACGCGGATCAGGAAATCGCCCACGTGGGTCAACATCAGGAGGCTCTGGGCGTGGCTGGCCTTGCGGCTGAGGACGACCAGGGTGCCGAGGCCCTGCGAGTCGCAGAAGGTGACACCGCCCAGGTCGAGCACGATTCGCGGGGGCGGGTCGGCCAGCACCTCGTTGACGACGGTGGAGAGCTGCGCGGCCGTGAGCATGTCGATCTCACCAGCCAGGCGCAGCACTGCTTCGTCGCCCGTCCGGTGTAGCGTGATGGACAGTTCGGCACGATCCACCCGGTCAGCCTAGCGCGATCCGGACGGCCCGGCCTGTCGAGGCTGTGAGCCGCGCGTCGGCGCCGGTGCCGGGCACCGGAGGCGGGTGAGCCGGGTAACCCTGGTCCGGGGTGGCTGCGGCCTGGCCGTCCGGCGCTGACACAATGGCGGCATCGTGACCGACACCTTCTCTGCCGGATCTGGCCGCTACCCGGCCGACGCGCCGGCCTCCGAGGCCCTGTTCGACCGCGCCCGCGCCATCGTGCCGGGCGGGGTGAACTCCCCCGTGCGTGCCTTCCAGGCGGTCGGCGGCACCCCACGCTTCATGGTCCGCGGGGAGGGTCCGTGGCTGCATGACGCCGACGGCCGCCGCTATGTCGACCTGGTCTGCTCGTGGGGTCCGCTGATCCTCGGGCACGCCCACCCCGAGGTCGTGGAGGCGGTGCAGGCTGCCGCCGCCCGGGGCACCAGCTTCGGCACCCCCACCCCCGGTGAGGTGGAGCTGGCCGCCGAGATCGTCGACCGGACCCCGGTGGAGCAGGTCCGGCTGGTCAACTCCGGCACCGAGGCGACCATGTCGGCGGTCCGGCTGGCCCGTGGCTTCACCGGCCGCTCAAAGATCGTCAAGTTCTCCGGCTGCTACCACGGCCACGTCGACGCGCTGCTCGCCTCCGCCGGGTCCGGCGTGGCCACCCTGGGCCTGCCCGACTCGCCCGGCGTCACCGGCGCGGCGGCCAGCGAGACCATCGTGCTGCCCTACAACGACATCAGGGCGGTCGAGGAGGCCTTCGCCGCCGAGGGCCAGCACATCGCCGCGGTGATCGCCGAGGCCGCCGCCGGCAACATGGGCGTGGTCGCCCCGCGTGACGGCTTCAACCAGCAGCTCGCCCGGATCGCGCACGCGCACGGCGCGCTGCTCGTGGTGGACGAGGTGATGACCGGGTTCCGGGTCTCCCGCGCCGGCTGGCACGGCCTCGACGCCTCCGACGCCGACCTGTGGACGTACGGCAAGGTCATGGGTGGTGGGCTTCCGGCCGCCGCTTTCGGCGGGCGCGCCGAGATCATGGCCCGGCTCGCCCCGGCCGGCCCGGTCTACCAGGCCGGCACGCTCTCCGGTAACCCGCTCGCCTGCGCCGCCGGCCTGGCCACCCTGCGGCTGGCCGACGACGCGCTGTACCGCCGCCTCGACGAGACGGCCGCCGTCGTGGGCAAGCTCGCCTCGGACGCGCTCGGCGCCGCCGGGGTGCCGCACCGGCTGTCGTACGCGGGCAGCATGTTCTCGATCTTCTTCACCGACGCCGACGTGGTCGACTACGACAGCGCCCGCACCCAGCAGGTGCCGGCGTTCAAGGCGTTCTTCCACGCGATGCTCGCCGCCGGCGTGTACCTGCCGCCGAGCGCGTTCGAGTCGTGGTTCGTGTCGGCGGCGATCGACGACGCCGCTCTGGAACAGATCGCCGCCGCCCTGCCGACGGCGGCGAACGCGGCGGCAGCGGCGGGTCACGGGGGGTAACAAGCGGTGAGCAAGACGGTGGTCCACGTGCTCCGGCACGGCGAGGTGCACAACCCCGACCAGATCCTCTACGGCCGGCTGCCCGGTTTCCGCCTCTCTGAGCTGGGCGTGCAGATGGCCAAGGCCGCCGCCGAAGGGCTGGCCGAGCGGGAGATCGTGCACGTGGTGGCCAGCCCGCTGGAGCGTGCCCAGCAGACCGCCGAGCCGATCGCCGCCCAGTTCGGGCTGCCGGTCGGGGTGGACGAGCGGCTCATCGAGAGCGCCAACTGGTTCGAGGGCAAGAAGGTGTCCCCGGGTGACGGGTCGTTCCGCGACCCGCGCAACTGGTGGGTGCTGCGCGACCCGGTGACCCCGTCGTGGGGCGAGGCGTACCAGGCCATCGCCGAGCGCATGTTCGCCGCCGTGCACGCCGCCCGGGTCGCCGCCGAGGGGCGCGAGGCCGTGCTGGTCTCGCATCAGCTGCCGATCTGGACGCTGCGCCGCTACGTCGAGCGCAAGCGGCTCTGGCACGACCCGCGCAAGCGGCAGTGCGGCCTGGCCAGCCTCACCTCGTTCCACTTCGACGGCGCCAAGGTGGTCGGCATCGGCTACAGCGAGCCGGCCGCGCACCTGATCGCCCTCTCCGCGACCGCCCGGACGGCCAAGGGGGCCTGATGAACGCCCGGAGGTGGACCGCCGGCCTGCTCGCCACCGTCGCCGCGGTGGCGCTGGTCGGCTGCACGTCGCAGGGCCGGGAGAAGACCTGCACGACCACCTCCGAGGGGATCATCGAGTGCGCGCCGGACCAGCGTTCGGCACCGCCCAGGATCAGCGGTGATCTGCTGACCGGCGGCACGTACGACGTCAGCCAGGCCCGCGGCCAGGTGGTGGTGCTCAACTTCTGGGGCTCCTGGTGCGCGCCCTGCCGTGCCGAGGCGGACGACCTGGAGGGCGTCTACCAGGCCACCAGGGCATCCGGCGTGACCTTCCTCGGCATCAACGTCCAGGACCAGCGGGACAAGGCCAAGGCGTTCGAGGAGGGCCGGGTCACGTACCCGAGCCTGTTCGACCCGTCCAGCCGGCTGGCACTCGACCTGGACATCCCGCCCAACAGCATTCCGGCGACCGTGGTGCTCGACCGGGAGGGCCGGATCGCCACGGTGATCCGGGCCGCGGTCAAGCAGGAGGGTCTGCAACCGATCGTCGAGCGGGTCGCCGCCGAGAAACCGGCGTCCCGCTGATGGGTGAGACCTTCAAGGAGCTGGCCCTGAGCGGGCCGCTGCTGCTCGCCATCGGCGCGGCGGCGCTCGCCGGCCTGGTCAGCTTCCTCTCTCCGTGCGTGCTCCCGCTCGTCCCCGGCTACCTCTCGTACGTGACCGGGCTTGCCGGCGCCGACCTGGAGGGCCGCCGGCCGGCCGCCGACCCGGCGCCGGTCGAGGCCGCCGGCGGTGTGGCGGTACGGGAGCGGGTCGCGCGGGCGGGCGCGGTCAAGGGGCGGGTTCTCGCCGGGACGCTGCTCTTCATCGGCGGCTTCACCGTCGTCTTCGTCGCGACCGCGATCCTGTTCGCCAGCATCGGCCGGGTCTTCTTCGAGTACGAGCGGCAGCTGGAGATCGTGATCGGGGCGCTGATCATCGTCCTCGGGCTGGGCTATCTCGGGCTGATCCCAGCCCTGCAACGGGAGTTCCGGATCTCCCGCCTGCCGTCGGCCGGGCTGCTCGGCGCACCGGTCTTCGGGGCGGTCTTCGCGCTCAGCTGGGTGCCCTGCACCGGCCCCACGCTCGGCGCGGTGATGGGCATGGCGACCGCGAGCGGCCAGAGTGACCGCGCCGTCGTGCTCGCCGTGGCGTACTGCCTGGGGCTGGGGATACCGTTCATCGTCTTCGGGCTGGGCTTCCAGCGCCTGCTCGGAGTCTTCCGCGCCGTCCGGCGCAACAGCCGCTGGGTCACCCGGGTCGGCGGTGCCCTGCTCATCCTGATCGGCCTCGCGCTGGTCACCGGCGGATGGCAGAGCTTCGTGATCTGGTTGCAGACCACCGTCGGGGTGGGCGAGGTGAGCATCTGATGACGGTCCTGGACGACCGGCCGGAGACCGCGGCCCCGGCGCCCCGGCGCCGGCCCAACCGGCTGCTGGCCCTGCTGCGCAACTCGTGGCGGCAGCTGACCAGCATGCGTACGGCGCTGATCCTGCTGTTCCTGCTCGCGGTCGCCGCCATCCCCGGCTCGGTGCTGCCGCAGCGCGGAATCAGCCCGGAGAAGGTCAACGAGTACTTCGTCGACCACCCGGACCTGGCCCCTCGGCTTGATCGGATCGGCGCGTTCGAGGTCTTCGGCTCGGTCTGGTTCTCCGCGATCTACCTGCTGCTGTTCACCTCCCTGATCGGCTGCATCACGCCCCGGCTGCGCGACCACGCGCGGGCGTTGCGGTCCCGGCCGCCGGTCGCGCCGAAGCGGCTGCAGCGGCTGCCGCAGCACGCGGTGCTGCCCGCCCCGGCCGGCGGCGCGGCGGCGGTCGCCGAGGTGCTGCGCAAGCGGCGCTGGCGGGTCGAGGTGCGCGGCGACGAGGTCTCCGCCGAGAAGGGTTACCTCAAGGAGACCGGCAACCTGCTGTTCCACACCTCGCTGATCGCCGTGCTGATCGGTGTCGCGCTCGGCTCGTGGTACGGCTGGAGCGGCAACCGGCTGCTGGTGGCGGGCGCGGACAACGCGTTCTGCAACACCCGGCAGCAGTACGCCGAGGCGAAGCTCGGCCCTCGGGTGGACAGCGAGGACCTGCCCCGCTTCTGCCTGCGGCTGGACGACTTCCAGGCCCGGTTCCTGGCCACCGGCCAGCCGGAGTTCTTCAACGCCCGGGTGACCGTCGACGGCCCCGACGAACCGACCCGCAGCGCGGACTTCTCGGTGAACTCCCCGCTGCGGCTCGCCGACGCGAGCGTCTATCTGCTCGGCCACGGGTACGCCCCGGTCATCCGCTACACCGACCGGTTCGGCCGCAGCCAGGTCAGCGACGAGCCGTTCCTGACCACCGGGGACAGCGGTCTGACCAGCGAGGGGCTGGCGGCCTTCCCGGACGCGAACGTCGACCCGGCCACCGGGCGGCGTGCGCCGGACGAGCAGATGGCGTTCACCGGCATCTACCTGCCCACGGCACCCCAGCAGGCGCCGTTCGCCCGCTCGGAGTACCCGACCGAGCGCAACCCGGCGCTGAACCTGGTCGCCTACCGCGGCAACCTCGGCCTGGACGCGGGCATCCCCGGCTCGATCTACCAGCTCGACCAGCGGCAGGTGCGGACCGGCAAGGTCAAGGAGGTCGGCACCAAGCTGCTCCGCAAGGGCGAGACCTGGACGCTGGACGACGGCAGCAAGGTCGAGTTCCTCGGCACCGAGCGGTACGTCACCCTCTCCGTCCGGCACGACCCCGGTTCGACGATCCTGCTGGTCAGCTGCGGGTTCCTGCTGGTCGGGCTGATGGGTTCGCTGTTCGGGCGGCGCCGCCGGGTGTTCTTCCGGGTGATGCCGGCCGACCCCGCGGAAGGATCTCCGACGGGCGGTAGTAGCTTGATGGAGGTCGGTGGGCTGCCGCGTACCGACTATCCAGGGTTCGCCGACGAGTTCGCCCAGATCGTGGCCGCGGTCAGCGGTGATGAACGGGCGACGGATCGCGCCGACACCGGTGCTGACTCCAGCGACCGGGCCGGCGTGCGAGAAGGAGCCGAGTGATGTCCGCGCTCTCCGACAATCTGGTGTCCTTGGCGATCCTGGCGTACCTGGTCGCGATGATCAGCCACGCGGTGGAGTACGCGCTGGGCAACGCCCGTACCCGCGTCGCCGCGGCTCCCGTACGCGAGCTGGTGGGCGCCGGGGTCGGCGGAGGTGGCGCTTCCGTCCCGACGCCGCCCGCACCGGTCCCGCCGTCGGGCGCGGCCGAGCGCTCGGCGCGGCGTGCCCGGCTCGCCGGTCTGGTCGCGGTGGGCGCCACCGCGCTCGCCGCCGTGCTGCACCTCGCGGCGCTGGTCACGCGCGGCATCGCCGCAGACCGGATGCCCTGGGGCAACATGTACGAGTTCGTGCTCACGGTGACGTTCATCGGGGTCGCGGCCTGGCTCGTGGTGCTCTGGAAGCGGCCCTCGCTGCGCAAGCTCGGGCTGTTCCTCACCCTGGTGATGGTGCTGCTGGTGGCCACCGCCGAGCTGGTGCTGTACGTGCCGATCGTGCCGCTGGTGCCGGCGCTGAACTCGTACTGGTTCGTCATCCACGTCTCGACGATCGTGTTCGCGTCCGGCATCTTCCTGCTCGGCGCGGTGCCGGCGGTCGGGTTCCTGATGCGCGCCGGGTACGAGCAGGGCAAGCGGAGCTTCCCGTACACCCTGGCCAAGCGGCTGCCGGCGGCGGTCAGCCTGGAGCGGCTGACCTTCGCGCTGCACGCCTTCGCCTTCCCGATCTTCACCTTCGCGGTGATCGCCGGGGCGATCTGGGCCGAGGCGGCGTGGGGCCGGCCGTGGGGGTGGGACCCGAAGGAGACCTGGGCGTTCATCTCCTGGGTGGTCTACGCGGGCTACCTGCACGCGCGGGCCACACCCAGTGTCAAGCGCAACGTGGCGACCTGGCTGGCGGTGCTGGGCTTCCTCACCATGCTGATGAACCTGTTCGGCGTGAACATCTTCTTCACCGGCCTGCACTCGTACGGCGGCCTGGACTGACCTCTGCGGTCGGGGTGCGGTCAGCCTCCGAACCAGCCGGGCACGTCGAGCCGGAACCAGTTGACGGCGGCCATCGTCCGCAGGTCGTCCTCCAGCGCGTCGACCCGCTCCGGGCCGAGGGTCTCGGCCCACCGCTCGCGTAGCCGGTCGAAGATCTCCGCCGAACGGCGTAACCCGTCGACACCGCGCGGGGTCATCATGACCAGCCGACGGCGGGCGTCGCGGGGGTCGTCGACCCGCGAGAGGTAGCCGACGGCGACCAGCCGGTCGATCGTCTTGCCGGCCGCCTGTTTGGAGATGCCCAACCGCTGACCCAGCTCGGTGGCGGTGGTGCCGTCCGCCCCGACGGCCTGGAGCACGAAGCCGTGCAGCGGTCGCAGCTCCGGATGCCCCTGCCGGGCCAGCTCGGCGTGCAGGTCGTCGATCAGCGTCCGGAAGCCGGCGAGCAGCAGCAGCGGCAGGTGGAAACCGGGCCGGGCGGGATCAGTGGTTGCCATGTTCGACAACCACGTTTACTATTTCGTCAACCACGTTGACTATCGTACGGGATCCTTCTCCGGCGACGTGGCCCCCCACCGACCCCTCTGAGAGCAGGTAACCGTGTCCGTATTCACCGCGCACACCGCCGAGACCGCGCCCGCCGCCGCCCGTCCCACCATCGAGGCGGTACGCCGTCGGTTCGGCTGGCTGCCCGCCCCGGTGGCGCTGATGGCGGAGTCGCCGCAACTGCTCGCCGGCTTCCTCACCGCCAACGCGGGCTTCGAGCAGACCGCCCTCGACCCGTTGGAACGGGAGGTGGTCGTGCTCGCCGTCGCCACCACCAACGAGTGCCACGTCTGCGTCGCCCTGCACACCGGCACCCTCACCCGCCTCGGCGCGACCACCGAGCTGATCGCCGCGCTGCGCGCCGGCACCGCCCTGCCCGAGCCACGGCTGGAGGCACTGCGCCGGTTCACCCTCGCCGTGCTCGACCACCGGGGTGCGGTGCCCGACGACGAGTTGAACGACTTCCTGGCCGCCGGCTACCAGCCCCGGCACGCGCTGGACGTGGTGCTCGGCGTCGGCACGTACACCATCTCCACCTTCGCCAACCGGCTCACCCGCGCGCCGCTCGACCCACCGCTGGCCGCCCACGCCTGGACGCCCGCCTGACCCGTGAGCCCTTCCGGACACACGTCACAGCACCCGGCTTGGTCCGCGACGGACCCGGTGCGGGAGACTGGCGGACATGGCGGCTCGTGGCTTCCCGTACACCGATCTCAAGGACTTCCTCGCGGCGCTGGAGCGCGCGGGGGAGTTGCGCCGGGTCAACGTCCCGGTCGACCCCACCCTGGAGATCAGCGAGGTGGTCACCCGGACGGTGCGGGCCGGTGGGCCGGCGCTGCTCTTCGAGCGTCCGACCCGGGGCGAGATGCCGGTGGCGATCAACCTCTTCGGCACCGAGAAGCGGATGGCGATGGCGCTCGGGGTGGAGAACCTCGACGAGATCGGCGCGCGGATCGGCGAGATGCTCAAGCCGGAGCTGCCGCAGGGCTTCTCGGGCATGATGGGCGGGCTCGGCAAGGTCATGCAGCTCAAGTCCATGCCGCCGAAGAAGGTCAAGACGGCCCCCTGCCAGCAGGTGGTCTACCGCGGCGACGACGTCGACCTCAACCGGTTGCCCGGGCTGCAGGTCTGGCCGGGCGACGGGGGGATCTTCCACAACTTCGGGCTGACCCACACCAAGCACCCGGAGACCGGCAAGCGCAACCTCGGGCTCTACCGGCTCCAGCAGCACTCGCACAACACCATCGGCATGCACTGGCAGATCCACAAGAACTCCACGGCGCACCACGCGGTCGCTGAGCGGCTCGGGCAGCGGCTGCCGGTGGCGATCGCGATCGGTGCCGACCCCGCGGTCGCCTACTCGGCCAGCGCGCCGCTGCCGGCCGACATCGACGAGTACCTCTTCGCCGGCTTCCTGAGGGGCGAGCGGGTCGAGATGGTCGACTGCCTGACCGTGCCGCTACAGGTGCCGGCGCACGCGCAGATCGTCCTGGAGGGCTACATCGAGCCGGGCGAGCGACTGCCGGAGGGCCCGTTCGGCGACCACACCGGCTTCTACACGCCGGTCGAGCCGTTCCCGGTGATGCACATCGAGTGCATGACCATGCAGCGCGACCCGGTCTACCACTCGATCGTCACGTCCCAGCCGCCGCAGGAGGACCACGGCCTCGGCAAGGCCACCGAGCGGATCTTCGCGCCGTTGCTGCGCTTCCTGATCCCGGACATCGTCGACTACAACCTGCCGGCCGCCGGGGTCTTCCACAACTGCGCGATCGTGTCGATCCGTAAGCGCTACCCGAAGCACGCCCAGAAGGTGATGAACGCGATCTGGGGCGCGCACATGATGTCGCTGACCAAGCTGATCGTGATCGTCGACGAGGACTGCGACGTCCACGACTACAACGAGGTAGCCTTCCGCGCCTTCGGCAATGTCGACTACGCACGCGACCTGCTGCTCACCGAGGGCCCGGTGGACCATCTCGACCACGCGTCCTACCAGCAGTTCTGGGGCGGCAAGGCGGGCGTCGACGCGACCCGCAAGCTGCCCGCCGAGGGCTACACCCGAGGCTGGCCGGAGCCGATGACCATGTCGCCGGAGGTCACCTCCCTGGTCGACAAGCGCTGGAAGGAGTACGGCATCTGATGGCGGTCCTCGACGCCCCGGCCGAACGACCGGGCCGGATCAAGTCCTTCCTCAAGCTCGTCGCGATCGAGCACTCGGTCTTCGCGCTGCCCTTCGCGTACCTGTCGGCGCTCACCGCCATGCAGGTCGACGGCGGCCACGTCCGCTGGCTCGACCTGCTGCTGATCACCGTGGCGATGGTCGGGGCGCGGACGTTCGCCATGGCCGCCAACCGGATCCTCGACCGGCGGATCGACGCGCGGAACCCGCGTACCGCAGGCCGGGAGCTGGTGACCGGCGCGGTGAGCGTGCGGACGGCCTGGACGGGCGCGGCCGTCGCGCTGGTGGTCTTCCTCGCCGCCGCCGCCCTGCTCAACCCGCTCTGCCTGGTGCTGGCGCCGCTGGCCGTGGTGCCGCTGGTGGTCTACCCGTACGGCAAGCGGTTCACCAACTGGCCGCACGCCATCCTCGCGGTGGCCCAGGCGGTCGGCCCGGTCGGCGCCTGGCTGGCCGTCACCGGCACCCTGGACGGCTCCTGGCCTGCCTGGCTGCTGGGTGCGGCGGTCGGGCTGTGGATCGGCGGCTTCGACCTGATCTACGCGTGCCAGGACTCCGAGATCGACCAGGAGATCGGTGTGCACAGCGTGCCCGCCCGGTACGGCCGGCGCTTCGCGCTGCACGCCTCCACCGTGGCGCACGTGGTGACGTTCGGGCTCTTCGTGTGGTTCGGCGCGCTGGTCGGTTTCGGCTGGCTCTGGTGGGTCGGCCTGGCACTGACCGCGGTCGCGTTCGGTTACCAGCACCTGGTGGTCACCCCGACCGACCTGAGCAAGGTCAACCGGGCGTTCTTCACCGCCAACGGCTTCGTCGGCATCGCGCTGTTCGTCTTCGCGCTGCTCGACCTGGTGATCCGGCTCGACCTGAGGCCCTGACCGGTCCGCGTCGCCGACCCCGACCAGCCCCTGGCGGGTCAGGGCCGGGACGTGCCGGCGGGCTCGGGACGCGCGGTGGGGTAGCGCCCGCTCTCCATCGTCCACTCGATCGTGCCGCGCACCGCGCCGGCCACCCCGTCGAGAAGGTCGGTGACGGCCTCGTCCAGCGCCGGGCCGAACGACGGCACCGCGGCCCGCAGCTCGACGAAGTGCCGCATCGACTCCCGCCAGCGCTCCGCCACCCGGTCGACCGCCTCCGCCGACGAGAGGCCCCACTCGTCCTGCATGGCCAGGACCAGGTTGTGCCCGCCCGCGGTGGCCCGGTCCCGATCCAGCGAGGCCAGGTCGTTGTACCAGGAGAGCAGGTCGTTGCCGGTGTGGGCGATCTGGCGCAGCAGCGGATGGTGATAGACCGTGTCGGGCAGCGGACGGCCGCTGACGAACTCCACCAGCGGGTACGACACGTCCGCCGCCGAGGTGGCCCGGCGCAGCTCGACGTACTCGGTGACGCCGGGTCGGTGGCCGGCCTCCTTGTTGGCCGCCTCCCGCCGGGTGCCGTCGAGATGCCGGGCCACCGCGTCGGCGAAGCGCAACCGCCACCGGGCCGGCATCCGGCGGCGCGGCTCCCGCCAGGCCAGCACGAGCAACCGCCGCAGCGGACCGGTCAACCCGGCGTGCCGTGCCCGGGGGCCGTCGTGCAGCAGCGCCAGCGCGCCGTCGCGTAGCGCCCGGATCTGGTCGGGGGCGAGCCGACCCGGCCCGTCGCAGGCGTCGTCGACCAGGAAGAACCAGGTGAACAGGGCGGTCAGCACCCGCAGGTCGGCCTCGCTGGCGCCCGGGTAGAGGCGGCCGGCGTACCGGGCGAAGCCTCCCCGTGCCAGCCGCTGCAGCGCGGCGTCGTCCAACGGCAGGCCCAGCTCGGGCAGCAGGCCGAGCAGCCACTCCTGCACCCGGTCGGCGTGCGGCGAGAGCCGGGCCGGAATCGGACACTCGGCGCGCAGCGTCCAGAGGACCTCGCCGGTCGTCACCGATGCCTCCTGTGCGAACTGCTCCCGGTGCGAATCGCCCCCGGAAGCATCTCAGGTCGACGGGATGCGCAGGTACCCGGCGGACATCTCGGGCGGAGGCCGATCCCGGGGGTGCCCACCGGCGCACGCGCCCCACCAGGCAGGCTGGGAGGCATGCGGGAACCATGGGTGGTCGGAGTCTCCGGGGCCTCCGGCACGCCGTACGCGGCGGCCGTCATCGGCGGGATGCTCGACGCGGGCGAGGCGGTGGACCTGATCGTGTCCCGGGCGGCGCGACTCACGGTGCTCGACGAGACCGGGCGGCCGTTCCGCGACGCGCACTGGGCCGAGGACCTCGCCGCCTGGCTCGGGCGGGACCTGGCCGGCGCGGACCTCCGGCACTGGCCGGCGGGCGACCTGGCCGCCGGGCCGAGCAGCGGCTCCTACCGGGTACGCGGAATGGCCGTGGTGCCCGCCAGCACGGCGGCCTGCGCGGGTATCTCCATCGGGCTCTCCAAGGACCTGCTGCAGCGCGCCGCCGAGGTCAACCTCAAGGAACGCCGGCCGGTCGTGGTGGTCCCCCGGGAGACGCCCGTGACCCGTAGCCACCTGGAGCACCTGATCGCACTGCACGACGCCGGGGCGGTGGTGCTGCCCGCCAGCCCCGGCTTCTACGGCGCGGGCGCGGCGGCCAGTGCCCAGCAGTTGGTCGACTTCGTGGCCGGCAAGGTGCTGGACGCGCTCGGCGTCCCGCACACCCTGTTCCGGCGGTGGTCCGGCCAGCTCGGCGCGGCCCGGAGCTGAGCGGTCCGCTCAGCCCGCCCGGCCCTGCCGCCTGGCGGCCGTTCTCAGTGGGACGCGGACCGGACTGATGCCCGGTCCGCGTAGCGTTGTCCGCACCAGTTCAGTACATGCCGGCGTTGGCCGGACCCGGCCCGGTGGAGGCGGCCGGTCCCACATTGCGTGGCTTTCCGACCTCGTCCACCTCGTCCAGCATGCCCTCCCCCTCAAGCAGGGCCCGCACCTCGGATTCCCGAAACCGGCGATGCCCGCCTGGAGTCCGGATGCTTCCTATCCGGCCGGCCGCCGCCCATCTCGTCACAGTCTTCGGGTCCACCCGAAACAGCGCGGCGACCTCACCCGGTGTCAGCAGGCGATCTCCAGTGTCCACAGCCCCCTCCTCGCGTCGACGAAGCCCCTGGCTGAACACACTGCCCCCGGCTGGTGCGAGCCCAGAGCCGTCATGAGGGACGTATGGCAATTACAGCACCAGGGACCTGGCGTGTCCGCCAAACGCGAAAAACGCACTGAGTGGGAAGTTAGTAAATGGTACTGGCGCAACCCCTACCTTGACTGTCTGTTTGTGAACAGTTACTCACTGCTGTGTGCAACGGATGCCGAAGGCATCGCGTTACGCCCAACCGGTTAAGGTCACTCTCCGTGGACGCCATCGACCTGAACCTCGTCGACCTGCTGCGCGGCAACGCCCGCCTCTCGTACGCCGAGTTGGCCCGGCAGGTGGGCCTCTCGGCCCCCGCCGTCCACGAGCGGGTCGGCAAGCTGGAGAGCAGCGGTGTGATCCGCGGTTATCGCGCCGACGTGGCGCCGGAGCCCATCGGGCTCGGCGTCACCGCGCTGATCGGCATCGTCGAGGACTCGGACGCGGACACCGACGACATGCTCGAGTCGCTCCGGGTGCTGCCCGAGATCGAGTCCTGCTACTTCATGGCCGGGGTGGAGTCGTTCCTGCTCAAGGCGCGGGTCGGCACGATCGCCGAGTTGGAGCAGCTCATCGTGCGGCTGAACCGGACACCCGGGGTGGCCTCCACCCGCACCGCCATCGCGCTCTCCACGAAGTGGGAGAACCGCCCCCAGCCCGTCGGCCCGCAGCCCGCCTGAACCGGCGTACCCGCGGATCCGGCCCTCGCCGACGCCACGGCCGGTCGCCCCTGGTGCGCCTCCGCCCGCCGGCGGTAGCGTGCGCCGATGACCTCGCCGGGACGTGGAACGGCCGTGGTGACCGGGGCCGCCGGCGGCCTGGGCCGCGCCGTCGCCGCCGCACTGCACGCCGACGGCTGGTCGGTGTTGCTCACCGACCTCGACCCGGACGCGGCGGCGTCCGCCGCCGCGTCGCTGGGCGGCTGGTCCGCCGCGCTGGACGTCCGGGACGAGGACGCCTGCGCCGAGATCGCCGCGACCGCCGCGAGCCGGGGCACCCTCGGCCTCTGGGTCAACAACGCCGGCATCCTGGTCACCGGCCCGGCCTGGGAGCACGACGGACCGACCCGGCGCCGGGTGCTCGACGTGAACACGCTCGGCGCGATGAACGGCACCCTGGCCGCGCTCGCGGTCATGCGCGGACAGGGCCACGGCCACGTGCTCAACGTCGTCTCGCTGGCCGGGCTGGTCGCCGCGCCCGGCGAGACGGTGTACGCGGCCAGCAAGCACGCGCTGCTGGCGTTCAGCCTCGGCACCCTGTCCGACCTGCGGATGGCCGGGTACCGGCGGGTGCACGTCTCCTGCCTCTGCCCGGACGGCATCTGGACACCGATGCTGCACGACCGGCTGGACGACCCGGGGGCGCTGGCCTCGTTCACCGGGTCGATGCTGACCCCGCAGCGGGTGGCCGCCCGGGCGGTCCGCCTGGCCCGCCGACCACGTCCGGTGGTCAGCATGCCCCGCTGGCGGGGAGCGCAGGTCCGGCTGCTGGACACCCTGCCCCGGCTGGCCGTCGGGATGACCCCGATCGTCCAAGCCGTCGGCCGGGCCGGGCAGCGCCGGCAACGACGCCGGGCGACGCCGCCGGACCGTGGCTGACCGCTGCTTGTTAGGTTTCCGGCGTGACTCATCTCGACCGCTGCGACGAGGCCAGCCGGACCTGGGTGACCGAGGCGATCGCCGCCGTCGAGGCGGACGCGAACCGCTCGGCCGACACCCACCTGCTGCCGTTCCCGCTGCCCCGGGCATGGGGGATCGACCTCTACCTCAAGGACGAGTCGGTGCACCCGACCGGCTCGCTGAAGCACCGCCTCGCCCGCTCGCTGTTCCTCTACGGGCTCTGCAACGGCTGGATCGGGCCCCGCACCACCATCGTCGAGGCGTCCTCCGGTTCCACGGCGGTCTCCGAGGCGTACTTCGCCCGGATGCTCGGGCTGCCGTTCATCGCGGTGATGCCCGCCTCCACCTCGCCCGAGAAGATCGCGCAGATCGAGTTCCAGGGCGGCCGGTGCCACCTGGTCGACGACCCCGCGACCGTGGTTGTCGAGGCCCGCTGGCTGGCCGAGGACTCCGGCGGCCACTTCATGGACCAGTTCACCTACGCGGAGCGGGCCACCGACTGGCGGGGCAACAACAACATCGCCGAGTCGATCTACGCACAGCTGGAGCTGGAGCGGCACCCGATCCCCACCTGGGTCGTGGTGGGCGCCGGCACCGGAGGCACCAGCGCCACCATCGGCCGGTACGCCCGGTACCGCCGGCTGGCCACCAAGCTCTGCGTGGTGGACCCGGAGAACTCCGCGTTCTATCCGGCCTGGCTGGCCGCCGACTGGTCGGTACGCACCGGGAAGGGGTCCCGGATCGAGGGGATCGGCCGTCCCACCGTCGAGGCGTCCTTCCTGCCGTCGGTGGTGGACCGGATGGTCCAGGTGCCGGACGCCGCGTCGCTCGCCGCCATGCGGGCCGGCTCGGCGGTGCTCGGCCGTCGGGTGGGCGGCTCCACGGGCACCAACCTGTGGGGTGCGTTCGGTCTGATCGCCGGAATGCTCGCCGAGGGCCGGGCCGGCTCGGTGGTCACCCTGATCTGCGACGCCGGCGACCGGTATGCCGACACGTACTACGACGACGACTGGGTGAGCGCCCAGGGCCTCGACCTCGCGCCGCACCTGGCCACGGTCGAACGGTTCCTGGGCAGCGGCGCCTGGCCCGCCTGAGCCCGCTTCAGCGCGGGTCGATGCGCTCGGCCAGCCCGGGGTAGCGCACCACGTAGCCGTCGGCGTCCAGGTCGATGTCGGCGGTGAAGGTGCCGCTGGCGAACCGCACCCGCCCCGGCCCGAGCCCGGTGTAGATCTGCTCGGCCGGTACCACCTCCAGACCCGGCAGCAGCACCCAGGCGACGGTGATCCGGCGCGGCATGTCGGCCGGCTCGGCGGGCAGCCCGAGTCGGTGGACCGGGAGGGCGTTGAACAGCGGCGACCCGCTCAAGTCCACGTCGAGCGCGTCGGCCAGCCTGTCCGGGTCGTCGGTGCCCGGCAGGCCCGCCCGGGGGTGACCGGCCGCGGTCAGCGCCCTGTCGAGGTCGCCCTGCTCGGCGGTCGTCACCCGCCACCGGCCCGTCGCCCGTTCCAACGTCACCCTGCGCAGCCAGCCCGACCCCTCGACCTCGACCTCGACCCGGGCCGTGGTCCAGTCCGGCGCGGTGGTCAGCTGGTAGCGGGCGGTCCAGGGGATCGGGTCCACGGCGAGCAGGGTGCCCCGCGCCACCAGACCGTGGCCGTCGTCGAACAGGACCTGCTCGCTGCCGGCGGTGTCCGTCCGGGACCAGAAGATCGACTTCGGCATGGTCGCCATGAGCCGGACGTTACGCGACCGGGCCGACATCGGCAGGGCATGCGCGAACGCCGCCGCGGAGCGTGAGCTCCGCGACGGCGTCCGGGTGGATCAGTGGGTCAGTGGGTACGGGCCGGCGGCCGGCCACCGAAGCCGCGCCGGTCGTCACGCGGCCGGTCGTCACGACCGCGGCCGTCGGACCGGAAGCCACCCCGGGCGTCCCGATCGGCGAAACGCCGCTCCCCGGTCGGCCGGTCGCCGAACCGGCGCTCGTCGGCGGGCCGGTCGCCCTGGTGCCGGTCGCCCTGCGGCCGGTCGCCGAAGCGCCGCTCGCCGGCGGGCCGGTCGCCGTACTGCCGGTCGCCCTGCGGGCGGTCGCCGTACCGCCGCTCACCCTGCGGCCGGTCGCCGTAGCGGCGCTCGCCGGTCGGGCGGCCGTCCCGGTCACCGAACTGCGGCCGGTCGGAGTAGCGGCGCTCGCCCTGCGGCCGATCGCCCTGACCACGGCTGTCCCGGTCGGCGTACCGGCGCTCGCCGGTCGGCCGGTCCCCGTAGCCGCGGTCGCCGGTCGGCCGGTCGCCGTACTGCCGGTCGCCCTGCGGGCGGTCGCCGTAGCGGCGCTCGCCGGTCGGGCGGTCGCTGTGCTGCCGGTCGCCGTACTGGCGGTCGCCCTGCGGGCGGTCGCCGTAACGGCGGTCCCCGGTCGGCCGGTCACCGAAGCGACGCTCACCCTGCGGGCGGTCACCGAAGCGGCGGTCGCCGCTCGGGCGGTCGCCGAACCGGCGCGGGCCCCCGGACCGGTCGTCGAAGCGGCGCGAGCCGCCGGAGCGGTCGCCGAAGCCACGGGGCTCCGCCTCCACGCGAACCGGGACACCGCTCGGCGCGCGGGCGCCGATCAGCTCGGCCAGCACCGGGTCGCCGGCCTTGACGCGGGTCTCGGCCGGCGCGACGCCGGCCTTCTCCAGCATGGCCAGGGTGGTGCGGCGCTGCTTGGGCAGCACCAGCGTGGCGACCGCCCCCGACTCGCCGGCCCGGGCGGTACGCCCCGCGCGGTGCAGGTAGTCCTTGGGGTCCTTCGGCGGGTCCACGTGCAGCACGAGCGTGACCCCGTCCACGTGGATGCCCCGGGCCGCCACGTCCGTGGCGACCAGGACGTTCATCCGGCCCTCACGGAACTCGGCGAGGGTCTTGGTGCGCATCCGCTGGGTCTTGCCGCCGTGCAGCCCACCGGCCCGTACGCCGACGGCGGCGAGCTGCTCGACCAGGCGGTCCACGCCCAGCTGGGTGCGGGCGAAGACCATGGTCCGGCCGTCCCGGGCGGCGATCGAGGCGGCCACCGGGAACTTGTCGTGCGGCGGGATCAACAGCATGTGGTGGTCCATGGTGGACACCGAGGCGGTCGACGGCGCCGTGGAGTGGGTCACCGGGTCGGTCATGAACCGCCTGACCAGCGCGTCGACGTCACCGTCCAGGGTGGCCGAGAAGAGCAGCCGCTGACCGTTCGCGGGCGTCTTCGCCAGCAGTTCGGTCACCTCGGGCAGGAAGCCCATGTCGGCCATCTGGTCGGCCTCGTCGAGCACCGTCACCTCGACGTCGTCGAGCTGGCAGATGCCCCGCTCGATCAGGTCGCCGAGCCGGCCCGGGGTCGCCACGATGATCTCCACGCCGCGACGCAGCGCGTCGATCTGGCGGTCGTACGGGACGCCGCCGACGGCGGTCTTCAGGAACACGTTGAGCGCCTTGCCCAGCGGCAGCAGGGCGTCGTTGACCTGCATGGCCAACTCGCGGGTCGGGACCAGGATCAGGGCGCGCGGACGCATCGGCCGGGCCGGCTTCGCGGCGGCGACCCGGGCCAGCAGCGGCAGGCCGAAGGCGAGCGTCTTGCCCGACCCGGTCTGCCCGCGGCCCAGGACGTCCCGACCGGCGAGCGCGTCCGGAACGGTGGCCTGCTGGATCTCGAACGGGGTGGTGATGCCCTGCCGCGCCAGCGCGCGGACCAGGGGCTCGGGGAGGCCGAGCGCGGCGAAGTCGATCGCCTCGGTGGTCTCCGCCGGAACGGCCGCGGGCTCGGGCGTCTCCGGGGTGGGGTTGAAAACGGACGGAACGATGCTGGGGTCAGCAGAGGTGGTCAACAAATGCCTTTCGAGCGGGGCGCATCTTCGCGATGGCCTGCCGCGGCTTTACCGCCGGATCGCCCGCAAGATCGCCCATGGGCGCGCACCACGCGCGCCGGGTCAGTGATCTCGACCAGTGTACGGCGGTCTGACGGAGTCGCCAGCCGGTTGCCCGACGGTAGTGGGCGGACTCACCATCGCTGCCGGTCGCCCCTCAGCTGTTGAGCACGTTGCCCACGATGCCGTCCAGGGCGTCGTTGGCGAGCAGGACGACCAGAACACTGATCGCCACCAGCAGCCCCAGCGCGGCGGCCAGCACGACCACCACACGAGTCGTCCTGGAGCGCTCGGCCGGCGTGTCGGCCCAGCCCTGGGCCAGGATGTGCCCGGTCAGCGAGCCGGAATTCTCCACCGCGCTGGCCGGCAGCGCGATGGTGGAGAAGCCCGGCCCGTCCCCACCGGCGTAGACGGTGCCGGCGAGGTCGGGGCCGCCGTCGTACCGCCCGCTGCGGGCGCCGGTCGCGCCCCGCCCGCCCGCCGGCCTGGACGACGAAACGGACGATCGGGACACGCCGGCGTCGCTTCCGCCCGACGGGGCGCCGCCGGTGGTGGATGGCGGCCAGGCGGGCAGCGCGGGCGCGGGCACCACCGGCGGGGCGGAGACGGGCGCGGTGGCCCGTACGCCCGGTGAGGTGCCGGGCATCGCCGGTGGCGGCGGGAACGGCGGTGCCGGCATCGGGCCGGGCGGCGGCGGTGGCGTGGGCACCGGTGGACCGGGCGGCGGCACCGGCGGGCCGGGCACGGGCGGAATCGGCGGCCCCGGGATGGGCGGCACCGGCGAGGGCGGCGGCGTGGGCGGACCCGGAACGGGCGGCACCGGCCCGGGTGACGGCGTGGGCCGGGGTGCCGGCGTCGGCACCGGGCCGGGCGGGTACGGCCCCGGGGCCGGCGCGGGCTCCGGCTCAGGGCGTGATGGCTCGGGGCGTGACGGCTCGGGGCGTGACGGCTCGGGCTCGGGCTCGGGTCGCGACGGCGGAGTCGGTCCTGGCCGGGACGGCGCGGGGGCCGGCTCCGGTTCCGGGGTCGGCGGTGTGGGCGGCTTGGCGGGCTCCGGCGGTTGCGCGGGCTCCGGCGGCTCGGGGCTCACCGGCGTGGACCGGTAGACGGCGGGTGCGCTCGCCCGAGGATCGGGGGTGCCCGCCGTTCCGGCCGTGACCCGGCTGCTGCCCGGCACCGTGGCGCTCGCCCGCGCCGGGGCGGTCGAGCCCTCCCGCTGCCCGGGCAGCGGGACCGCGGGGCTGGCGGAACCGGTCGCCCGGTAGGTGGTTGCGGTGGCCGGCGCACCGGCCGGCCGGTCACCAGGCCGCGCGGCGGCGGTCGCGACACTGGCCCGCGCTCGTACCGGGGCAGCCGCCGCGTCACGGCGAGAGTCCACCGATTCGGGCGGCCCGGCGTCCACCTCGGGTGCCTCCGTGGCGGCGCTGGCGTCGGCGGGTGCGGCGGCGCCTACGTCGGCCCGCCCGGCGTCCGCCTCGGGAGCCTTCGCGGCGGCGCTGCGGTCGGCGGGAGCGGAGGTGTCACTGACGTCGCCGGGGCTGGCGGAGGCGTCGCTGGCGGCCGGACCGGCGTCGCTGGTGGACGCCGGGTCTGCGGACTCCGGCGGGTCGGCCTGGTCGACGGCGACAGGGTCGACAGTCTTCGCCGGATCACTCTGCTCGGCCATCTCCGCCCTCCGTGCCGCCCTCGCACCCGGACCCGTGACATCGGGTGGGTGTGCCTGGATGTCACGGTGCCACAGATCGCCCCGGCCGGACAGCCGGAGCCGATCGTGGCGGCTCAGCTTCCGGTGCTCGGGCTGCCCGTCGGGCTGTCGCTGGCCGTTCCGCTCCGGCTGGCCTCGGGGGTGCTGCTCGCGGATGAGCTGGCCGGTGCGGTGGTCGGCGGTGGGGGCGGAGTCGTCGGTGTCTCGCTCGGGCTGGGCGTCGGGCTCGGCGTGGTGCTGCCGGTCGGCGTCGGCGTCGGGGTCGGGGTGGCGCTGCCGGTGGGCGTCGGGGTCGGCGTCGCGCTGCCGGTCGGCCGCGGCGTCGGCCTGGTGGGCGGCTTCGAGGTGGGCGTCGGCTTGGGGGTGGCCGTCGGCTTCGGAGTCGGCACGACCGGCACGACCGGGACGGCCGGGGCTGGCACGGCGCCGATCACCCGGGTGGCGGCGTACAGCCGGGACCAGGAGACGACCGAGATCTTGACGACGTCGCCGGTGGTGGGCGCCTGCACCATCTTGCCGTTGCCGATGTACATGCCGACGTGGTGGATCGTCGTGTAGCTGCTGCCGGAGGCGAAGAAGAGCAGGTCGCCGGGGAGCAGCGCGGACTGCGGGACCGTCCGCGTCCGGGTGGCCGCGTACTGGTCGCGGGAGACGCGGGGCAGGTCGAAGTAGTCGGCGCCCGGCGAGCGGTACGCCGCCCACATCAGACCGGAGCAGTCGAACTGGTCCGGCCCTTCCTCCGACCACTTGTACGGGTCGCCGAGCTGGGCGAGGGCGTACGCGACGGCGGCCAGCGCGCGCGGGTGCGCGGCCATCCCGCTGATGCTCTGGCCGACGACGTAGCCGGCGCCGAGCTGCTGCTCGAGGGCCTCCTGCTGGCGCTCGATCTGGATCAGCTGGGCGGCGTTGTCCCGGCGCAGTTTGAGCAGGCTGGCCTCGGCCGTGCGTAGTGCCTGCTCGCCGGCGGTGAACTCCGCCTCGACGGCGTCGAGCTGGGCCTTGGCGGCGGAGTGCGCCTGGTAGGCGAGCTGCTCGCCGTTGCGGGCCCGGGCCAACTCGCCGGCCACCCCGGTGGTGCCGCCCTCGACCTTCTCGCCGCGGGTGATCTGTTGGAGCCGGCTCAGCCCCTGGATGTCGTCGGCGAGGTCGCCGGGCGGCAGCGCGGCGGCGGCCTTGATCGCGTCCGAGGCGGCCGCGTCGGCGGCCTGCTGAGCCCGGAGCAGGGTGTCCTGCGCGGTCTCCAGCACCTTGCCGGCCGATTCGAGCTGCGCCTGCGCGTCGGTGCGTTTCTGCCGGCTCAGGAGCAGAGCCTCGCCGAGCGTGCCGACCTGGGTCTCGGCGGCGGAGATCTGGGCGGCCAGCGGGCCCGTGCCGACGTTGACGACCGGAGGCGCCGGGACCCCGGCGACGGGCGCGCCGCCGGGCAGTTGGAGCGCGCCGGTCACCGCCGGGCGCGCGCCGGTGTCCGGCACCGTGGTCGGCACTCCGGGCTCGGCGTACGCGGGCGTGGCCAGGGCGGCGGCGGCGATCGCGCCGAGCAGGGCGGCCCAGAGCTTCGGCCGCAGCACCGGCGAGATCACCGGGCTCCGTCGTCGCTGCCGTCGCCCGCGCCCGCTGTCGACCATTCCGCTCCCCGTCCCGCAGTCCGTCACCGCGCTTGGTGGGCGCGGCCGTCGGGACGGTACCAGTGTGTCGTTCCGCCCCGTTCTGTCTTACCGCACGGGGGCAGTGATGTCGATGCATCGCCGGGTTACGGGAGGCTGAGAGTCTGGTGAAGTGGGTCGCTGCCGGCGACCGTGCCGCCGTGGCTGTCGGCGCGCCGACGTACGCTCGACCGGGACCGCAGGTGGAAGGGACGTGCCATGGACGCCGGACTCAAGCGTGAGCTCGAAGCGAAGGTGTACGCCGGTGAGCGGCTGACCCGCGAGGACGGGGTCGCCCTCTACGACAGCGACGACCTCGCCTGGCTGGGGCGGTTGGCCCATCACAAGCGCACCGAGCTCAACGGCGACCGGGTGATGTTCAACGTCAACCGGCACCTCAACCTGACCAACGTCTGCTCGGCGTCCTGTGCGTACTGCTCGTTCCAGCGCAAGCCGGGCGAGAAGGACGCGTACACGATGCGCATCGACGAGGCGGTCCGCAAGGCCAAGGAGATGGAGGGTGAGCAGCTCACCGAGCTGCACATCGTCAACGGCCTGCACCCGACGCTGCCCTGGCGTTACTACCCGAAGGTGCTGCGCGAGCTGAAGGCGGCGCTGCCGAACGTCAAGCTCAAGTGCTTCACCGCGACCGAGGTGCAGTGGTTCGAGAAGATCAGCGGCCTGAGCGCCGACGAGATCCTCGACGAGTTGATGGACGCGGGTCTGGAGTCGCTGACCGGCGGTGGCGCGGAGATCTTCGACTGGGAGGTCCGGCAGCACATCGTCGACCACGCCTGCCACTGGGAGGACTGGTCGCGCATCCACGCCCTGGCACACAGCAAGGGCATGAAGACGCCGGCGACGATGCTGTACGGCCACATCGAGGAGCCCCGGCACCGGGTCGACCACGTGCTGCGGCTGCGCGAGTTGCAGGACGAGACCGGCGGTTTCGCGGTCTTCATCCCGCTGCGCTACCAGCACGACTTCGTGGACTCGGCGGACGGCAAGATCCGTAACCGGATCCAGGCGCGCACGACGATGGCCTCCCCGGCCGAGTCGCTGAAGACGTTCGCCGTCTCCCGGCTGCTCTTCGACAACGTGCCGCACGTGAAGAACTTCTGGGTCATGCACGGGCTCTCGGTGGCCCAGCTCTCGCTGAACTTCGGCGTCGACGACCTGGACGGCTCGGTCGTCGAATACAAGATCACCCATGACGCCGACTCGTACGGCACCCCGAACACCATGCACCGTGACGACCTGCTGCACCTGATCTGGGACGCCGGCTTCCAGCCGGTCGAGCGGGACACCCGCTACAACGTGGTCCGGGAGTACGACAAGGCGCCGTCGCTGGCCGAGCGCCGCGCCGAGCCGCAGCAGGTGTGGGCCTGAGCCGCCACGTACCCTCGCAGTCGATGACCGAGCAGCGTGGACCCCAGCAGCAGGGCGGCTTTCCCCGGCGGGACGCCGAGGGGCGCGTCCGTACCCTGGGCGACCTGCTCGGGGTGTGTCTGGCCGGGCTGGTCATCGGCGCGCTGGCGCTCGTGCTCTTCGACTGGGCGTTCGCGTCGATCGGTGCCGGCGACTTCGGGCACACGAACGGCTGGTTGGCCGTGATCCTGCCGGCCTGGCTGCTCTGGGACGATTTCCGGGCCTGGGAGTTCGGCGCGGCCCGGGTGGTGGCGGCGTTGGTCGCCGCCGCCGTCGGGGTGGTCGCCGGGCTGCTGATCGCCGGTCTGGGCGCCGGGTTGCCGCCGCTGCTCTCCGGGGCGTTGGCGGCGGGGGCGTTCACCGTGGCGTACGCGACGGTCTGGTTCCCGGGCGTCCGCTGGCTGGCCCGCCGGACCGGCTGACCCCGACCGCCCGCCGGGCGGGTCGACCTTCCGCCGGCACCGGCGGGTGACGGAGAGAACGGAGTGGTGCAGGTGAGCGCGGCGGTCAAGTACACGCTGGGCCGGATCGGGCTGTTCGTCGCCGTGCTGGCGGGCCTCTGGCTGATCGACATGAACGTGTTCCTGAAGCTGATGCTGGCGTTGGCCTTCTCCGCCGCGCTCTCCTTCTTTCTGCTGCGGGGCTGGCGGGATGAGATGGCCGAGGAGATGGCCGGGGCGGCCGAACGCCGCCGCACCGACAAGGAGCGTCTCCGCTCCGCCCTGGCGGGCGACGACGAGCCCACCACCGACCCCGAGCCCCCCACCGACCGACCCTCGCGTTGATCAAGAAGTTCGCGTCACCAGGACTGCTCCCGGTGACGCGAACCTCTTGATCAACCGCAGTTGGCGGGATTGGCGGGATTGGCGGGGCGGGTCACCAGTTGGTGGAGCCTGCGACCTTGGGCCAGGGCTTCGACGTCGGCTTGATGAGGTAGGCGACCCCGCCCGAGCCGCCGGAGACACCGCCGCTGGCGTTGGTCCGCTTGGTCCGCAGCCAGATCTGCTCGAACTGCTCCCGCTGGTAGACGTTGCGCACCACGTCGTTGCTCGACGAGGCGGGGTCGTTGACGATCACGTCGCCGTCGGCGGTGAAGCCGACCACCACGAACAGGTGCCCGGAGGTGCCGTAGTTCGCCCCGTCCAGCTCGCTGGCGAGGAAGGACTGGCTGGTCACCACCGGGATGCCGGCGGCGATGAAGCGCTCCAGCTCGTCCAGCGAGTGCAGCCGGGTCACCCGACCCTCCAGGCCGGGGAAGCTGGCCGCGTACGCGGTGTTGAAGGGCCAGTTGCCGGCGCCGTCGTACGCGTAGTCGTAGGTCATCCGGGCGGCGTGGTTGACGGTCGGGTCGGGGTAGGTCGGGTCCACCCAGGAGGTGTCGGCCGCCGACGGTTGGCGACCCCAGTACTCGACCACCATCTCGGTGGAGGTCGGTGAGCACCATGCCTCGCCGCCGCCGTCGTACTCGGGGTAGTGCCCGGAGTGCACGTTCTGGGAGTAGCGCGGCACCGGCAGCTCGACGCCCCAGGCGATGTGCCCGGCGCTCGGCGTGACGGTGAACCGGTCCGGCACGGTCGAACTCATCGCGCCCAGCATCCGGACCACCGGCGCGGCGGTCTGCCCGGGCGCCCGGTAGAGGGTCAGCCGCAGCTGGTACGACCGCAGCAGCACTCCGGCGGCGGCGTCGTCGATGCTGAAGGTGTCGGTCCAGATCGTCGACCAGGGGTCGCCCTGCCGGTTGACGGTGGTCCGCTTGATGTCGCTGTCGCCGGACGCCCAGCGGCCCATCACGTACCACGGGGTCTGGTCTCCGCTGGTGTAGCTGCCCTGCATCTCCACCTGGATCCAGGTGCCGGCGGGGGTCTCCGCGTTCCAGGAGGCGATCAGCTCGGTGGCGTCGAACCCGACCCGGGTCACCGGTGAGGTCCAGGTGCCGTACTCCCAGCTGCGGGTGGTGCCGGTGTGGGGGTCGGCGTACTCGGTGGTGCCGGCGGGGCGGGCAAGGGTGATGCCCGACCGGGCGCCGGGGACCACGCGGGTGCCGGTGCGGCTGCCCCGGTGCCAGTCGGCGGGCCCGGACCAGTCCTGGAAGGTGATCTGCTCGTCGTGGACGGTGGTGGACGGCCGGCCGGTGGCGAGCGGCTGGGCGGCTGCCGCGGGCGCGGCGGTGGCGAGCAGGGTGAGCGCGGTGACGCCGGCGAGGGCGGCCGCGTGCAGGCGGGATCTGGCCATGGGTGCTCCGCGGTGTCGAGGGGGCATCGTCGCTGGTCAGTGTCCCGCTTGGAAGGAAGTTTCGCCAGATGTTCGGTGGTGGAAAATCTTTGCCGCCGCGATGGTCCACCTGGGATGGACAAGGCAACGATGGATATTGATATGACCATGTGACTGATGGTGAAGTGTCCTCCACCGAGCGGGATCTCCCGCCCTTCGAGGAGGTAGTCCATGGCCCTCCGCACGCCCACCCCTCTCCGCCGTGTCCTGGTGCTCGCCGTCGTCACCGGGCTGGCAATCGTCACCGTCGCCGCCAACCCCGTCGCCGCCCGCCCGGCACCGGACCGCGCCGCCGAGCAGACCGCAGCCGGCTACCGGGTGCTCGGCCCCCGAACGGTCGCCGACCGCAATGCCGTGGCCCGCACCGGCGCCGCCATCGACTACTCCGAACACGGCGTGCTGCACATCTCGGCCACCGCCACCGAGGCCGCGGCGATCGGCCGGCTCGGCTTCCGGCTGGAACCGCTCGCCCCGCCGCCGAACGCCGAGCGCGGGGCTGGAGAGATGGGCACCCTGGCCTTCCCTCCCGCCGACTCCAACTACCACGACTACGCGGAGCTGACCGCCGTGGTGAACCGGGCCGTCGCCGACCACCCGGCCATCGCCCGCAAGATCAGCATCGGTACGTCGTACGAGGGTCGGGACCTGATGGCGGTGAAGATCTCCGACAACGTGGGCACCGACGAGGTCGAGCCGGAGATCCTGTTCAACGCCCAGCAGCACGCCCGCGAGCACCTGACCGTCGAGATGGCGATCTACCTGCTCAACCTCTTCACCGACAGCTACGGCGCCGACTCCCGGATCACGAACATCGTCAACAGTCGGGAGATCTGGATCGTGCCGACGGTCAACCCGGACGGCAGCGAGTACGACATCGCGACGGGTTCGTACCGGTCCTGGCGCAAGAACCGGCAGCCCAACAGCGGCTCGTCCAACGTCGGCACCGACCTGAACCGCAACTGGAGCTACAACTGGGGCTGCTGCGGTGGCTCGTCCGGCTCGACGTCGTCGGAGACCTACCGCGGCCCGTCGGCGTTCTCCGCACCGGAGACCCAGGCACTGCGCAACTTCGTCAACAGTCGGGTGGTCGGCGGGACGCAGCAGATCAGGGCGAACATCGACTTCCACACCTACTCGCAGCTGGTGCTCTGGCCGTACGGCTACACCACCGCGAACACCGCACCCGGCATGAGCGCGGACCAGTACAACACCTTCGCCACCAT
Organism: Micromonospora yongxingensis; assembly: GCF_052601155.1. Taxonomy (NCBI): domain Bacteria; kingdom Bacillati; phylum Actinomycetota; class Actinomycetes; order Micromonosporales; family Micromonosporaceae; genus Micromonospora; species Micromonospora yongxingensis. Next base: position 65,668 of record NZ_JBQXEO010000026.1, on the reverse strand, counting down.
CGGCCAGCAGATGGCGGCCACCAACAACTACACCCCGGAGCAGTCCAGCGACCTCTACATCACCGACGGGGACAGCATCGACTGGATGTGGGCCACCCACAACATCTGGGCGTACACCTTCGAGATGTACCCGGGCTCGTCCAGCGGCGGCGGGTTCTACCCACCCGACGAGGTGATCCCGGCGCAGACCTCGCGCAACCGGGAGGCCGTGCTGATGCTCAGCGAGTACGCCGACTGCCCGTACCGGGCCATCGGCAAGCAGGCGCAGTACTGCGGTGGCGGTGGTGGCGGCACCACGGTCTGGTCGGACACCTTCGAGACGGCCACCGGGTGGACCACCAACCCGGCCGGCACCGACACCGCCACGGCCGGTGCGTTCGAGCGGGGCGCCGCCCAGGCGACCACCTCCAGCGGGCCCAAGCAGCTCACCCCGTACGCCGGCGCCAACGACCTGGTCACCGGGCGGCTCGCGGGATCGGCGGCCGGTGACCACGACCTCGACGGCGGCGTGACCAGCGCCCGGTCCCCGGCGGTGACCCTGCCGTCGTCCGGCACCCTGACCCTGTCGCTGGCCTGGTACCTGGCGCACGGCTCGAACGCCTCCTCGGCGGACTACCTGCGGGTGAGCGTGGTGCACAACGGAGGCACCACGGCACTGCTCACCCAGGCCGGTGCGGCGGCCAACCGCAACGGCACCTGGGCGGTGGCGAACCTCAACCTCACCCCGTACGCCGGCCAGTCGGTCCGCATCCTGGTCGAGGCGGCGGACGCCTCGGGCGCCAGCCTGGTCGAGGCGGCTGTGGACAACGTCACCATCACCGCCTCCTGATCGGGTGGGGCCCCGTCCCGCCCCCGGCGGGGCCCCACCACCCTCCTTCCCGCTCTCTCCCCAACCCCCTTCTCGGGCCGATCCGGGGCATATCGTCGTGACGCGATATCGGCTCACGGCGATATGTTCTAGATCAACGAGGCTGGTCCCAGCGGTGCGCTACCGTCTTAGCGACCAATCCGCAGCGAAGTCGGTGTGAAACCGGCGCTGTCCCGCAACTGTGATGCCCCGTCCTGTGCGACGGGGATTAGCCAGGTCGCCTGCGGAACGGTCGCGATACGCGCTCTCGAGGAAGGGCGCCTCGTGGGCGGGCGTACGAAAGTCCCTGTCGGCGAAGCACCACACTCCTCGACCGACAGGAGGACACATGTCCGGACGTACCCCCCGGCTCTTCGCCGCGACCCTCGCGGTCGCCGCGCTCGCCCTCGGCGCGTGCGCCGAGAAGACCGCCGACCAGCCGGCCGCCGGCGCCAGCTCCGCGACCGCCAGCTACCCCGTCACGGTCGGCTCGCTCACGCTCGACAAGCGCCCCGAGAAGATCGTCTCGCTGTCGGCCAGCGCCACCGAGATGCTCTTCGCCATCGGTGCCGGCCCGCAGGTGACCGCGGTCGACGACAACTCCAACTACCCGGCCGAGGCGCCCAAGAGCGACCTCTCCGGCTTCCAGCCGAACGCGGAGGCGATCGCCGGCAAGAGCCCCGACCTGGTGGTGCTCTCCGACGACCGAAACAAGATCGTCGACCAGCTCGGCAAGCTGAAGATCCCGGTCTACCTGACCCCGGCGGCGACCACGTTGGACGACACCTACCGGCAGATCACCGACCTGGGCTCCCTGACCGGCCACGCCGACCAGGCCGCCGACGTCACCGGGCGGATGAAGGACGACATCGCCAAGCTGGTCAAGGACCTGCCGCAGCGCACCGAGAAGCTCACCTACTACCACGAGCTGGGCCCCGAGCTGTACAGCGCGACCAGCAAGACCTTCATCGGCTCGCTCTACAGCCTCGTCGGTCTCACCAACATCGCCGACCCGGCCGACGCCGACAGCAAGAACGGCGGCTACCCGCAGCTGTCCCAGGAGTTCATCGTCAAGGCCGACCCGGACTTCGTCTTCCTGGCCGACTCCAAGTGCTGCCAGCAGAACGCCGACTCGGTCAAGGCCCGCAGCGGCTGGGCCGGGCTGACCGCGGTGAAGAACAGCCAGATCGTCGCGCTGGACGACGACGTCGCCTCCCGCTGGGGCCCCCGGATCGTGGACCTGCTCCGGGTCATCATCGACGCGGTCGCCAAGGTGCCCGCGTGACCCTCGTCCGTCGGTGAGCGAGGCACCACCGGTGGACGCCACGGCACCACCCACCCGGCCGGCCGGGACGCCACCACCGTCCCGGCCCGCCGGGTCGCCGTCCGGAGCCCGGCCCGCCGGCCTGCGCAAACGCTGGCTGGTCGCCGGCGTCTTCGCGGTGCTCGTCGCGCTGGTCGCCGGGGTGTCGTTCGGCCCGGTCAGCCTGCCGCCGGGCAGCGTCGCCGCCGAGCTGCTCAACCTGATCCCCGGGGTGCGTCTGGACAGCGGGCTGACCGAGCGGGAGATCGCGATCGTCACGGAGCTGCGGCTGCCCCGGGTGGTGCTGGGCCTGCTCGTCGGCGGTCTCCTCGCCCTGGCCGGCGGCTGCTACCAGGGTGTGTTCCGCAACCCGCTGGCCGACCCGTACCTGCTGGGCGTCGCCGCCGGCGCGGGCCTCGCGGTCACCGCGGTGATCGCTCTGGGCGGCGTCGGGCGGGAGGGTTCGATCACCGGCCTGCCGATGACCATTCCGCTGGCCGCGTTCGCCGGCTCGCTGCTCGCCGTGACGATGACCTACCTGCTCGGTGGTGCCGGCGGGCGGAGCCGGTCGCCGGCCATGCTGATCCTGGCCGGCGTGGCGGTCTCCGCGTTCCTCTCCGCCGGGCAGACCTACCTGCTGCAACGGCACTCCGACAGCATCCAGCCGGTCTACTCCTGGCTGCTCGGTCGGTTGGCCACCGCGGGTTGGCACGACGTTCTGCTGGTGCTGCCGTACGCCGTGCTCACCACCGTGGTGGTGCTGCTGCACCGCCGCGAGCTGGACGTCCTCGCGGTCGGTGACGACGAGGCGAGGAGCCTCGGCCTGCACCCGCAGCGCTCCCGCTACCTGCTGATCGCCGCCGCCTCGCTGGGCACCGCCGCGGCGGTCTCCGCGACCGGTCTGATCGGCTTCGTCGGCATCATCGTGCCGCACACCGTCCGGCTGCTCGCCGGGGCGAGCTACCGCGTGATCCTGCCGCTGTCGCTGCTGTTCGGCGGCGCGTTCCTGGCGCTGACCGACGTGGTGGCCCGCACGGCCGCCGCCCCGGCCGAGATCCCGATCGGGGTGGTCACCGCTCTGCTCGGTGGCCCGTTCTTCGTGCTCGTGCTGCGTACCGCCCGGCGGGTGCTCACGTGAGCCGGCACCCCACCATCGACACCGAGGCCGCCCCGGGCGTGCCGGCCGTCGAGGTCCGGGACCTGCACGTCAGCCTGGACCGCACGCCGATCCTCGCCGGCGTCGACCTCACCGTCGCCGCCGGCGAGTGGGTCACCGTGATCGGCCCGAACGGCGCCGGGAAGTCGACCCTGCTGCGCGCCGTCGGCGGGCTGCTGCCCGCGCCGGGGGCGATCACCCTGTTCGGTACGCCGAGCGCCGCGCTGCGCCGCCGGGACCGCGCCCGGGTGGTGGCCACGGTGGCGCAGTCCCCGGTGGTGCCGCCCGGAATGTCGGTGCTCGACTACGTGCTGCTGGGACGCACCCCGTACATCCCGCCGCTGGGCCGGGAGTCGGCGGCCGACGTGGACGCCGTCGACGAGGTGCTCGACCGGTTGGATCTCACCGGCTTCCACCGCCGGGAGCTGGCGACCCTCTCCGGAGGCGAGCGGCAGCGGGTCTTCCTCGCCCGGGCGCTGGCCCAGGGCGCGACGCTGCTGCTGCTCGACGAGCCGACCAGTGCGCTGGACATCGGTCACCAGCAGGAGGTGCTGGAGCTGGTCGACCAGTTGCGCCGCGAGCACGGCCTGACCGTGCTCGCCACGATGCACGACCTCTCCGTGGCCGGCGAGTACGCCGACCGGATGGTGATGCTCGCCGCTGGCCGGGTGGTGGCCTCCGGGACGCCGCGCGAGGTGCTGACCGAGCATCTTCTCGCCACCCACTACCGGGCCAGCGTCCGCGTGGTCGACGGCGCCCACGGTCCCCTCGTGGTCCCAGTCCGCCCACGCTGAGCAGGCGGTCAGTCGCCGTCCGGGCCGAGGTCGATGACGGAGAAGAGGGCGCCCTGGGGGTCGCGCAGGGCGGCGAACCGCCCGGCGGGGTTGTCGCGCGGCGGGACCAGGATCGTCCCGCCCAGCTCGGCGGCGCGCGCCGCGGCGGCGTCCGCGTCCGCCACCGCGAAGTACACCGTCCAGTACGCCGGCAGGTCGGCCGGGAAGTCGTCGGCGAACGGCGGCATCATCCCGGCGACGATCCGCGCCCCGAGCCGCCACCCGGTGTACGTCATCCCGCCGACCGCCTGGTCGTCCGGCTGCCAACCGAACACCAGCTCGTAGAAGACCTTCGCGCCCTCCGGGTCCGGGGTGACCAGCTCGTTCCAGCTCATGGCGCCCGGCACGTTGAACACCTCGGCGCCGGGCATCGCCTGCGGTTGCCAGACGCTGAACGTGGCGCCCGCCGGGTCGGCGAAGACCGCCATCCGGCCCCGGTCGAAGACCTCGAACGGCGGCACGACGACCTGCCCGCCGGCCCGTTCGACCCGCCCGGCGACCAGCTCCGCGTCGTCCGTGGCGAGGTACGTGGACCAGATCGGCACCTGGTCCGGGATCGCCGGCGGCCCGGCGCCGGCCACCGGCCGCCCGTCGAGCAGGAAGACGGTGTAACCGCCCGCCTCCTGCTCCGGTGTCACCCGGCCGGTCCAGCCGAACAGCTCCGGGTAGAAGCGCCGGGCGTCGGCCAGGTCCGGGGTGGCCAGGTCGGCCCAGCAGGGCGTACCCGGCGGGACGGTGCTCACGGTGAAGACCCCTCTCGGCCCGGGGCGGCCACCACGGCCCCCTGCCGATCCTGGCACCGTCCCGCCGCGGCCCGGGGCGGAAACGGACGAATCGTCAGCTGAACCGGCGACCCTCGTCCCGCCGGTACGCCCAGCCGGCGAGCGTGGCGAGCAGCACCACCCAGACACCGAGCATGACCAGCGCCAGCGGCTGGACGCGGTAGTCGCCGACCGCCGCCCACATGAGCTCGGCCGCGCCCCGGGTGGGCAGGAACGGCGCGATCGTCTCGATGAACCCCGGTGCGTCACCCGGCGCGGAGAGCAGGCCCCCGCCGAACGCGAGCGGCAGGAAGACGACCTGCGCCACGACGATCGCCGCCTTGCTCGGCAGCGAGTAGCCGATGGCGAGCCCCATGAGCGTGAACGGCACCGAGATGACGGCCACGGTGCCGATGGTCAGCAGGATCGCCGCCGGGGTGATCCGGGCCGCGGTCAGCGTCGCGCCGATCACGACGACCGGGATCAGCGAGAGGTACGTCAGCGTCAGGCCGGCCAGCACCCGGCCGGCGAACCGGGGCGCCGGCCCGGCCGGCAGGGTCCGGGTGTACGGATTCCACGGCTGGTCGCGGTCCTCGGCGACGCCGACACCGTACTGGAAGATGTTGGCGCTCATCACCGAGAAGGTCACCATCGACGCGGTGGCGAAGGTGGCGCCGGCCGGGTCCTGGCCGGCGAACGGCACCACGAAGAAGATCATGGCGGCGGCCGGGAAGAAGGCGCTGCCGAAGACGGCCACCGGAATCCGGATGATCTCCAGGAGCTGGTAGCGGGCGTGGACCAGGGTGAGCTGCACGGTGGTCGCCTCCTCAGGCGGGGCTGGTTCGGCCGCCGGCAGCGGCGGTGGTGGGTGGGCCGCCGGCAGCGGCCGTGGCGGGCTGCTCCCCGGTGGCGGGCTGCTCTCCCGCGGTGATCGCGAGGAACGCCTCCTCCAGCGAGGTGGGCCGGACCTCCAGGTCGGCGAAGGTGGTCCCGGCGGTGACCAGCGCCCGGACCAGCTGGTCGGCGTCCGTGGTGAGCAGGTGCAGTCGACCGTCGATCCGTTCGGTGCGGACCACCCCCGGCAGCTCGGGCAGCTCGTCGGCGACCAGGCTGACCCGCCGTACGCCGACGATGTCGCGCACCGCGCCCACCGTGTCGTCGGCGAGCACCCGACCGTGCCCGATGACCACCACCCGGCGGGCCAGGGCCTCCACCTCCTCCAGGTAGTGGCTGCTCAACAGGACCGTTCCGCCGTCCTCGTGAAACGCCCGGATCGCGTCCCAGAGGGTGCGCCGGGCGGCCACGTCGAGGCCGGTGGTCGGTTCGTCGAGCAGCACCAGCCGGGGTCGGCCCACGAACGCCAGCGCCACCGCCAGCCGTCGGCGCTGCCCGCCGGAGAGACCGCCGGTCTGCCGCCGGGCCAGGTCGCCCAGACCGAAGCGGTCGAGCAACTCGCCCCGAGGCACCGGGTCCGGGTAGTGCGCGGAGACGAAGTCGACGACCTCGCCGACGCGCAGCGTGCCCGGCAGGCCGGTCTCCTGCGGGGTGACCCCGATCTGTCGCCGGGACGCCGGGTCGCGGGGGTCGCCGCCGAACAGCTCGACCCGCCCGGAACTGGGTCGACGCAGACCGACCAGCAGGTTCATGAGGGTGCTCTTGCCGGCGCCGTTCGGGCCGAGCAGGCCGACCAGCTCACCGGCCCGGACTTCGAGGTCGACGCGGTCGAGGGCAAGGACGTCGCCGTACCGGCGGCTGGCCTGGTCGGCGCGGGCGAGGGTCATGACTGCTCCTTCGACGGGGTGGGGTCGAGCAGGGTGCGTATCGCCTCCGTGTACTCCTCGAACGCGAGCCGGCCCCGCCTGCTGAGCCGGATGAGGGTGGCCGGGGTGCGTCCACGGTGGGTCTTGCTGACCTCGACGTAGCCGGCGTCCTCGAGCTTGCGCAGGTGCACGGAGAGGTTGCCGGCGGTCATCGCGAGCAGCTCCTGCAACCGTGGAAAGGCGATCCGGTCGCCGTCGCCGAGGGTGGAGAGGGTGGCGACCACCCGCAGCCGGGCCTGCGCGTGGATCACCGGATCCAGCTCCGTCACGACGGGTGCCGCTGTCGTAGCCAACTGATCGCGCCGGCGACCAGAATCCCGCCGCCGCCGGCCACCGCGATCACCAGCGCGTGCCAGCCCGGCCCGGCGAACGTGCCGGCCACGTTGATCACACTGATCCAGACGCCCAGCCGGAACAGGTCCCGGTTCAGCCAGATGGCGCCGCCGGCCATGTGCAGCGCGGCGGTCAGACCCACGGCGGTCGCCGACCAGAGCAGCGCCGCCTGGTCGTGTGGCAGGTGCTCGACGACCCGGCCGAGCCCCGCGTAGACGCTCACCGAACCCAGGGCCCAGGAGCAGCCGTACCAGCGCCCGCGCTGGGCGGAGTCTCCGCTGACCTGTCCGTACGCGCGCCTGCCGGCGACCGCCTGGATGGCTGCGGCGATGACGAGCAGGACGAAGAGGACGGTCAACGGCAGCCATTCCGGCAGCCGGACCAGCACCCGGCCGTCGGGTGCGAAGCGCAGGAAGAAGAGCCCGAAACCGACCAGCCAGGCGACGCCCCAGGGCCAGTAGAGCAGCCGGGCGTCCGGTTGGAGCTCGCGTGTCGCCGCCACCTGCTGCTCTCGGATCAGCTGGAGCGCCGCTGCGGCGTCGGCGGGAGGCGGATCGTCGTCAAGGTTCACGCAAAGAACTTTAAAACACAAAGTCAAGCCCGCGTCGCCCCGACGCCGTCACCCGGGGATACCGGCGGCATCGCGAAGTGCCTATGGTGGGGAGCTGCGGCGGCTGACCTGCCGCACAGGACACAGGGGAGGGTCCGTGTCGAGCCCGAGCAACGAGCTGGAGGTCCAGCCGGAGGCCCTGACGGCATTCGCCAAGGCGTCCACCGACCGGGCGGCCCGCTTCCGCGAGCTGCACCGTTCATTCGGCGACGGGCACGTGCCCCGGCACGCGTTCGGTGTGATGCCGGCGTCCTTCAGCCTCGCGGCGACGTACGCCGAGCAGTTCGAGGCGTGCCTGCAGGGGCTGGCCGACGGTGCCGAGGTGATGGCGGACATCGCCGAAGGGCTCGAAGACACCGCCGGCGCCTACACCGGCACCGACGTGGCCAACACCGACATGTTCGTGCCAGGCCGCCCGCCCGCTCCCGACGTCATCGCGCCCGGTCCCTGGTCGAGCAGCGGCGGCGGCTCGAACGGGCAGGTGCCGGCGTGAGCACCGAGGCGTTGCAGCGCAACAAGACCTACTTCGAGCAGATCGTGTCGGGCACCCCCGACCCGTTCAAGCCACTGTCCAACGCGGTGCTCTGGCCCTTCGAGCAGCTCCTCGAACTGGTCGCGGGCGAGCCGGACGACCTGATGCGCGCCGCCCAGCTGTGCCTGACCACCGGCGAGGCGGTCCGCGAGATCGCCGGTGAGCAGATCTCGCACCGGGCCCGCCTTCGCGGTGCCTGGTCGGGCGATGCCGCCGAGAGCTTCCACGCCTCGATGGCGTCGGTGGAGGAGGCGATCGAGGAGCTGGCCCGCGGGTTGGACGGCACCAAGGAGGTGCTGGTCGACGCGGCCAACGCGGCCGTCGACGCGTTCAACCTGCTGGTCGAGCTGATCCTCGAGTTCCTGCTCTGGTTCCTCACCGAGGTGATCATCGCGGCGGTCGCGGCGGCGCTCAGCGCCGGCATCTCCCTCGCGGCGACGGTCGTCCGGGTGCTGGCCAAGCTGGCCACCACCGTCGGCCGCATGGTCAAGATCGTCGCTCGGTTCGCCGAGATCCTGACGAAGCTGGCCACCAAGATGCAGAAGGTCGCCGAACTGCTGATGAAGTACCGCCGCGCGGTGCTGGAGATCCGCAAGGCGAAGAAGGCGTACCGGGCGTGGAACAAGTCGGGGTGGACGGCCGAGGCCAGGGCGTTCCAGATCGAGAAGTTCAAGACGCTCTTTCCGGGCAAGTTCGTGATCAACCACGTGTCCCCGGTCAACGTCCCCGGCCTCGGCGGGGCACTCCTGGACACCGGCGTCGGGATGCACGACATCTCCGACGGCACAAAGGACCGCAACTACCTGGTGGACGGCACGTACCGCGAGGATCTGGGTCCGTACACCAAGGGCGTGCAGAATGTCTTCGACTCCATCCTGACCTGAGAGGGACCGCCATGACCTTTCCCGGTCTGGACCGCATCGAGGCGCTGGCCCGCAACCTGGACGGCTGGCAACGCGAACTGGCCAGCAAGATGACCGAGCTCGAACAGAGCAGCGCCGAGGGTGTCAGCGACTCCGGCCTGGTCCGGGTCACCGCCGCGGCGGACGGCACGATCGTCTCGTCCGAGATCAACGCGCGGGCGATGCGCCTCGACTCGTTCACCCTGGCCGAGGAGTTCACCGCCGCCGCCAGCCGTGCCCAGGAGGCGGCCGCCGCCCGGGTACGCGAGCTGGTGGGCGAGGTGATCGGTGACGCTCCGGACGCCGCCCGGCCCGCCAGCGACCGCCAGGACCGGTACTGAGCCGATGGCGGACATCAGCTACCAGGAACGACTGACCCAGCTCGTCGACCCGGGGGAGCAGGTGCTCGCCGTCGCGAAGACGGAGGTCGCCCATGGCGTCCTGCCGGCTGATCCGCCGGCAGCGGAGCAGCCGGAAGCCTCCGTCGCCGGTGGTGGCGGCCGTGTCTCCGGGGCACTGCTCAACCTGATCTCGCCGCTGATCTCCTTCCCGGCGGGGGACCGGCTCGTCGACCGGATCACCCACGGGGTGGCCGGCCGGGGCACCCCGGGCTCGTCCGCCTCCACCCTCCAGCACGCCCGGCGGCCCGTACCCCCGGCGACCACGCTCACCGACACGGTCCTCGCCGTCACCGACCGGCGGCTGCTGGTCTGCGCGTCCGGGCCGGTGAAGCTCTGGTCGAGCGCGGCCGATGACCAGCGGGCGGTGGCCGAGACCCGGATCGTCTGGTCGGCGCCCCGGGCGGCGGTGTCCGACGCCCGCGTGGGCTGGCACCGGCTCAACCCGAAGCGCCTCCGGATTGAGTTCACCGACGGCTCCTGGCTGGCCTTCACGGTGCCGCTCGCCGAGTCCGGCCAGCCACTGCGCGAGATCGCCTCAGCTCTGACCGGCCGCTGACCCGGTCAGGAGCGGCGCGGGCAGCGGCTCGTGGTGCAGCACCGCGAGCCGCGACACCGCACGGGTGAGCACCACGTACAACCGGTGCAGCCCGCGCGGCTCGGCCGCGACGATCGCGGCCGGCTCGACCACCACCACGTGGTCGTACTCCAGGCCCTTGACCAGCGTCGCGGGCACCACCGTGACCCGTGCCAGGGTGGCGACGTCGTCGGCGGTCGCGGTCGGGACGCCGACGGCCGCCAGCGCCGCGCGCAGCCCGTCGACCGCGTCGTCCGCCGCGATCACGCCGACCGAGCCGTCGTGCGCGAGCGCCGCCCGCACCTCGGCCACCGTCGCCGCCGTCAGGTCGGTCACGGTACGCACGTCCAGGCCGCCGTCGTGGCGCAGCGACTCGGCCGGCGGTACGTCCACCGCGAGCGCCGGCAGCAGCTGGTTGGCGAACGCGACCACCGCGGCGGGCACCCGGAAGCCGATCGTCAGCGGGACCACCACGGCGTCCGGTTTGCCCAGGTGGAGCAGGGACTCCCGCCAGTCGGTCGCCGCCCACGGCGCGGTGCCCTGGGCGAGGTCCCCGAGGAGGGTGACGGAGCCGTGCTCGCTGCGCCGGGCGATGGCCCGGCACTGCATCGGGGAGAGGTCCTGCGCCTCGTCGACCACCACGTGCCCGAAACCGGAAGGCCGTTCCAGCAGCCCGGCCGCCTCGTCGACCAGCACCGCGTCGGCGGCGGTCCAGCGGGTCGCCTTCGCGGTACGGGCCGGCTTCGCCCACACCAGCAGCGCCTGCTCGGCGTCGCTGAGCAGCCCGTCGGCCGCGGCGGCCAGCCGGGCCGGGTCGGCGAGCAGGCCGTACACCAGCCCTTCGGGGGTGAGCGCCGGCCAGACCGCGTCCAGGAAATCGACCACCGGTCGGCACCGGCCCATCCGGCGCAACCACGCGTCGCCGGGCGACTCCGCCCGACGCGCCTCGGCCTGCCTCTGCAGCAGGCTCACCACCCGAGCCCGGACCCGCTCCCTGCCGGTGCCGTAGGGCAGCCCCTCCCGGCGGGTCTCCTCGACGATCCGGTACAGCGGGTCCACCCCGATCCGCCACCGGAACGACCCGTCCGACACGGTGATCGGCTCCGTCGGCGTACCGATCTGTGCCCGTACCGCGCGTTGCAGCACGCTGGCCATCCGTACGTCGTGCTTGAGCGCGGCCACCGCGGACGGCTCGACCGCCCGCACCGGCACCCGGGAGATCAGCTCCTCCACCGTCGCCTGCTCGACCTCGACCTCACCCAGCGCCGGCAGCACCGCCGCGATGTACGACAGGAACGCCCGGTTCGGCCCGACGATCAGCACACCGGCCCGCCGCAACCGCTCCCGGTGCAGGTACAGCAGGTACGCGGCCCGATGCAGACCGACGGCCGTCTTCCCGGTGCCCGGCGCGCCCTGCACGCAGATCGAGTCGGCCAGGTCCGCCCGGACCAGCTCGTCCTGCTCCGGCTGGATGGTGGCGACGATGTCCCGCATCGGCCCCACGCGCGGCCGCTCGATCTCGGCGGTGAGGATCCGGCTCGTCGTACCCAGCTCCTCGCCCCGGTCCAACCGCTCGTCCTCGAAGCTGGTCAGCACCCCGTTGCTGAACCCGAACCGGCGCCGGACCGCCACCCCCTGCGGATCCCGCGCACTGGCCCGGTAGAACGACCGCGAGACCGGCGCACGCCAGTCCAGCACCAACGGCTCGCCCCGCTCATCGGTGACATGCCGACGACCCACGTGATAGCGCCGCCCGGCGTGATCGCTGCCGCTGCTCGCGCCCACCGCGGTGGTGCCGGCGTCGGTCGCGCCCATGCCGTCGGTCGTGTCCGACCCGGAACTTGTGTCGGCGTTCGAGGCCGGGGTGCCCTCGGTGGTCGTGTTGTCCCCGCCGAAGTCCAGGCGGCCGAAGAAGAGCGGTGTGGTGGGGTCGTCGGCCAGTTCAGCCACCCGACGGGCAAGGGTGCGGCCGAGCGTCTCCGCGGCGTACGCGTCACCGGCCACCTGATCGCCGGTCGCGAAGAGGGCTTCGGCCCGCTCCCGCATCCGTCGCAGTGCCTCCCGCGAGGTGGCCAGGTGTGCGCGCTCGGCGGTCAGATCGGTGTCGAGGTCGGTTTCGAGGTCGAGTGCGTGCATGCTGACGTCCCATCGTTCACATCTGCTGCGCGCTCGCGTGTCCGGGGGCGGATGGCCGGCCGCCCGGCGCGGGGACGTCCGTTCCGGTGCAGCTCACCTCGGCCGTCAAGCGGCCTGCAACCCTACGCTTCCAAGCCCGGCCCTTCCAGGGAATTACCGACGCGACCACCCGATAGAGACGGCGTGGCGGCGAGACGGTGCCGCGTTGAGGCGTGACGGAACGCCGAGAGGTGTGCGCATGGTGCTGCGGTGGCGTGCTTTGGGTGGGCGGGACCGCTGCTTCTCGGTGTCAGCAGCGCCGGTGGTAGAGGTTGCGGCGGGGCGTACGGAGTGGGTCGAGCCAGCGGGGTGGGAGGAAGTCGGGTTGGCCGTCGGCCGCGATGCGGACCGTCCAGTCGCCCTGGTGGAGGAGTCGGTGGTGGTGCCCGCAGAGCAGGACGGCGTTGCCCAGCGCCGTCGCGCCGCCGTCGGCCCAGTGTTGGACGTGGTGACCGTCGCACCATCGGGACGGCCGGTCGCAGCCGGGGAAGGCGCAGCCTCCGTCGCGGAGCACCAGCGCGCGGCGCAGCGGCCCGGTGAAGAGCCGGCGTTGGCGCCCGACGTCCAGGACCTGGCTGTTGCCGCCGAGCACGGCGGGAAGCACGGCGGCGTCGCAGGCGAGCCGGCGGACCGCGCCCGGCGTGAGCTGCGCCCCGGTCTCCAGGGTGCCCGCGCGCATGCCGTTGACCAGCGCGTCCAGCGACACGGTCACCACGAGCTGCGGCCGGTCACCGCCGCTGTCCGGCAGATAGCCGGTCCGCAGCGCCAGCCGACAGATCTCGCCGAGCGCATCCGCTCGACGCTGGCCGGGACTGCGGTCGTCGTGCTCACCGGTCGGCGCGGAGAGCGGCCCGATCGCCTCGCGCAGCAGGCTCGCGGTCTCGATGTCGAGGCTGCCGCTGAGGCGGACCTGCCCGTCCTGCTGCTCGGAGAGGGTGACGTGCCGCCGTGCCTCGGCCCGCTCGGCGGTCCGTTCGAGGGCCGCCAGCTCGGCCTGGTCGGCCAGGTCCGGCGCGACGTGCGTGAGGACGCGCTCCGCGAGCCGGCGCAGGATCGTCGGGTCGAACCGGTCGGCCCAGGAGATGAGCAGCTCGGTGGCCTTGTCGGCCACCGCCGGCCCCGAGTCGGCGGGAAGAGCGGCGATGGTCTCCGCCACCACCCGGCCCTGCTCGACGGTGACGGCGCCGGTGAGCATGGCATCGCGCACCGGCACTGGCGCAGCATCGAAGGTGGCGGCCAGTGCGACCAGTTGGCGGGCGGACCGACCGGGAAGTCGAAGTCGTTCCCGCAGCCAGACCGCGGTGGAGGAGGCGCCACGGGCGACCGCCAGGCCGCGGGCGTCCAGCTCGCGCACCAGCCCGAGCTGGATCGTGGCCAGCCGCTGCGCCACCGTGTGCGTCACGTCGAGTGCCGCCAGCAGCTCGTCGTCGGAGAGCGCCCACGGGGCGGCTTCGACGCAGTCGTCGACGGCACCGCCCGCCTGCGCCAACGCCTCCAACATGAGACCACATTAGAACAGGTGTACGACATTTTCGCCGACTCTGACAGCTGACCGGACGCCTGCCCAGGGGCGAGCGCGGCGGATCGCGGGGGCGATGGCGGGTCGCGCGGATGGCCGGGATCATGGGGTCATGACCGAGGCCCGTCCCGAATCCCGTCGGATGACGATCAGTGACCCGCAGGTGATGCGGGCGCTGGCCCATCCGGCCCGGATCGCGATCATGGAATACCTGAGCAGTCGGGAGGGTGGCGGGACCGCCACCGAGTGCGCGGAGATCGCCGGGCTGTCGCCGAGCGCGACCAGCTACCACCTGCGGGCGCTGGCGAAGTTCGGCCTGATCGAGCAGGCGCCGAGTCGGGGGGACGCGCGCGAGCGGGTGTGGCGCACGTTCAGCTCCAACTGGATGGTCGACGCGGGCCGCGAGGCCGGTCCCGACGCGCGTGCGGCCGAGCAGGCGCTGGTGGAGGCGCACGCGGTTCGGGACATGGAACGGACCAGGGACTGGTTGCGGCGCGCCGGCGAGGAGCCGGCCGAGTGGTACGACGTGGCGCTGTTCAGCGACACGCTGCTGCTGCTGACCGCAGAGGAGATGGCCGGGGTGAACGAGGCGGTGTCGGCGGTGTTGGAGCCCTACCGCCAGCGCAACCGCCGGGCCGATCCGCCGCCGGGGTCGCGAGCCGTCTCGGTGCAGTACCACGTGGTGCCGCTGCCGTAGGGGCTTGTGTCGACCAGTTGTGAAGCATTATTTTCGAAGTATGTCCTTCACAACTGTCGAGTCGCGCTGGCCGGATGTCTGGCTCGCCGCCACCGCGCGGGGCACCACGATATGCGGCGACTTCCTCGCGGCCACCGCGCTCGCGCTGGCCCTGCAGGGTGCCGGCGCCGGTGGGCTCGCCGTGTCGGGGCTGCTGTTGGCCGCCACCCTCCCTCTCGTGTTGCTCGCCCCACTGGCGGGCCGGCTCGCCGACCGGGTGGACAGCCGTACCCTCCTGGTCACCGTCGGGTTGGCGCAGGCAGCGATCTGCGCGCTGCTCGCCCTCGCCGACCATCCGGTCCTGGTGGTCGGGCTCGTCACGCTGCTCGCGTGCGGGCTCGCGGTGACCCAGCCCTGCCTGGCGGCGCTGCTGCCGGCGATGGTCCGCCCCGAGGACCTGCCCCGGGCGAGCGCGATCAGCCAGACGGCTGTCTCCCTCGGCGCGCTCGGCGGGCCGGTGCTGGCCGGGCTGCTGGTGGGGCAGTTCGGCACGCGCGTACCGCTGCTGCTCGACGCCGCGACCTACCTGGCGCTGGTGGTCGCGGGCCTGCTGCTGCGGACCCGTCGCGGTGGTCGGCGGAGTGCCGCCACGACGGCCACCCCGGCCAACCCCGGCGGTACGGCGAAGGGCTGGCGGCTGCGGCGGGACCCGCTGATGCTCGTCATGGTGGTGAGTACCGCGGTGGTGATCGCGGCGATCGGCGGAATCAACGTGATCGAGGTCTTCTTCATCCGGGAGACCCTGAACGGCTCGCCGACGACCTACGGGCTGGTCAGTGCTGCCTGGATGGCCGGGATGCTGCCCGGTGGCTGGCTGGCCGCCCGGCTCGCCAGGCGGCTCACCGACGATGCCGCGCTGGTCCGTGGCGTGCTGGTCACGTTGGCCGGTTGCAGCCTGATGGTGCTGCTCGCCGCGACGGTGCCGACGGCGGCCCTGCTGGTGCCGCTCTGGCTGGTGGGCGGCGCGGCCAACGGCGGCGAGAACGTCTTCGCCAACCTGCTCATCGCTCGTCGGGTGCCGGAGGCGGTGCGCGCCCGGGCGTACGCCAGCTACGGCGCTGCGGTGCAGGGCGGCTCGATGACCGGCTTCCTGCTCGGCGGCGCGCTGCTCGCCGCCGCTCCGCCCCGGCCCCTGATCGCCGGCGCCGGCGTGGCGGGGCTCCTGGTGGTGCTGGTCTTCGTGCCGGTCGTCGCCCGGGCCGTACGGCGGCCGGCCGGCGCGGATGCGGGCTTGGCCACTCCGGGCCGGCCCGCCGAGCCGCGGCCGGAGGCCAGGGATACGGTCGGGTCATGGCTGAGCGCATCGCACGTCCCCGGGTCGGGCACATCCAGTTCCTGAACTGCCTGCCGATCTACTGGGGTCTGATGCGCTCCGGAGCGCTGCTCGACGTCGACCTGCACAAGGATTCGCCGGACCGGTTGAGCGCCTCGCTGGTCGCCGGTGACCTGGACATCGGCCCGATCACCCTCGTGGAGTACCTGAAGCACGCCGACGAGCTGCTTCTCCTGCCGGACCTGGCGGTGGGCAGCGACGGGCCGGTGCTGTCGGTCAACATCGTCTCCACGAAGCCCCTCGGCGAGCTGGACGGCGCCCGGGTGGCGCTCGGCTCGACCTCGCGGACCGGCGTGATGCTGGCCCAGTTGCTGCTCGCCGAGCAGTACGACGTCCACCCCGACTACTTCCGCTGCCCGCCGGACCTGACCCAGATGCTGCTGGAGGCCGAGGCCGGGGTGCTGATCGGGGACGTGGCGCTGCGGGCGTTGTACGAGGCGCCCCAGCGGGGCCTCACGGTCACCGACCTCGGGCAGGCGTGGCGCGAGTGGACCGGGCTGCCGATGGTCTTCGCGGTGTGGGCGGTCCGCCGTGACTTCGCCGCCGCGCATCCGGGGCTGGTCAAGGAGGTGCACGAGGCGTTCCTGCGCTCGCGTGACCTCTGCCTGGCGGAGCTGGACCAGGTCGCCGAGGCGGCGGCCCGGTGGGAGACGTTCGACGCCAAGACGCTGGCCACGTACTTCCGGACCCTGGACTTCTCGCTCGGCGACCGGCAGGTCGCCGGGCTCCGGGAGTTCGCCCGGCGGGCCGCCGCGCTCGGCGAGGTCCCGGAGCTGACGGACGGCGGCCCGGAGTTCTTCGCCGGCTGAGCCGCCGGCCCGGCGCGGTCTACTCCCTGAGCCGGTAGCCGAGGCGGGAGGGCGAGGTCAGGTTCCGGGGCGGAGCAGTGCCTCGGTGATCTTCTCGCAGTTCTTCATGCCGTAGTCGTAGCCCATGTCGATCGGGTACTTGACCATCACGCCCATCGTCCAGGTGTCGCCGATGGCCAGGCAGTTGATGTGCATCTCCTGCTCCCTGGTCCGGTCGATCCACCCGTTCTTGATGGCGATCTGCTTCTGCTCCGCGGCCGGGAAGGCCTTGCGGATGCCGAAGTCACCGGCGCCGCGGACCAGCTTCATCTCGTTGAGCAGCCACTTGGTCCACTTCGGCCCTGCGGCGGTGCCGGTGGCGATGCAGTTGCCCAGCCGGGCGGTGTCCCGGGGGGAGAGCGCCGTCCGGCTCCAGCCCTTGTCGGGGGCGACGCTGCTGTCGGTCAGCTTGCACATCGAGAGCAGACGCCGGATCGAGGCGTCCCGGCCGACCGAGTTGTAGAACTGCTCGGCCCGGGTGTTGTCGCTGTCGCGGATGATGCGCGTGGCGTCGGCGAGCTTCGCGTCGCTCGGCGTCTCGCCGGCGTCGGCGGCGCGACGCAGATAGTCGGCGACGATCCACGATTTGATCATCGAAGCGGTGGTGCTGGTCTCGTTCATGTTCTTGGAGCCGATGATCTTCCCGGTGCGACGGTCGAGCACGCTCCAGGAGTACCAGCCCTCGATGTCCAGGTTGAGGTCCCTGGCCTGGAACGGCAGCGGCTCCAGCGACGGGGTGGGGCTCGGGCTCGGTGCCGGCTGGCGGGCGCTGCGGTCGGTGGGGGTGCCGGTGGACCGGTCACTGGTCGTGCCCGAGTCGCCCCAGCGGGCGGCGGCGGACGACTCGAACGGCGACCCCGGGATCAGCCGCAGGGACACCAGCACCAGCCCGATCAGGATGACCGCGATCGCGATCAGCCGCAGCGGGGATGCCTCACCGCCGCCCCGCCGGTCCGCCCGACGGTTGCCGGCCATCAGAGCTTCCCGGCCGGCTGCTGCGGCACCTTGAGCGCGGCGCCGGGCTGCGGGGTGACGAGTTGGGTGGCCACGCTGGCGCAGACCTGGGCGCCGTAGTCCAGGCTGGACTTGATCGAGTACCGCAGCATCACCGCGAGGCTCCACTTGCCGTTGACGGCGAGGCAGTTGACGTGCCAGTTGCCGTCGTAGTTGAGCGGCGTCCAGCCGTTCTTCATGCTGACCGGGCCCTGGGCGGTGATCGACTTCGGCAGGCCGTTGATGATCCCCCAGCGCCCGCCGCCGTAGGTGGCCTTCTGGTCCTTGGCCGCCGTGGTGCCCCTGACCTTGCTCATCTGATCCAGCACCCATTTGGTCCACTTCGGGCCGGCGGCCTTGCCGTCGGCGATGCAGTCGCCGAGCCGGGCCGCGTCGCGCGGGGACATCCGGGTGAAGCTCCAATAGCCGGTGTACGGCTCGACGTTGCCGCGCTTGGTGTCGGTCAGCCCGCAGATCTTGATCGCCCGCTGGATCACCGCGTCGGGCGTGCTGCTCTTCGAGGGCTTGTACGAGCCGCCCGCGGCGGCGTGCACCTTGTTGGCCGCGCCGTCGTTGCTGTCGATGATGGCGAGCCGGGCCGCCTCCTTCAGCGCGGCCGACGGCTCCTTGTCCTTGAGCTGCCGGAGGTAGTCGGAGACGATCCAGGCCTTGATCATCGACTCGGTGGAGCTGGTCGCGGTCATGTTCGGCGACCCGGAGATCGTGCCCGTCTCCCGGTCCAGCAGGGCCCAGGAGAAGAACTCGCCCTTGAAATTCACCGACACCGGGCCAGCCGCCAGCGTGGGCGGTGGCGGAGGGGTGGGCGAGGGCGCGGCGACACTTCCGGCGCCGCCACCGCCGCCTCCGCTGCTGTCGTCGCCGGCGAGCCGGGCGTACGCGGCGGGAACCAGCAGGACGCCACCGAGCAGAACCGCCACGACGGCGAACACCATGATCACGCGGGATCGCATGAGTTGGGTGAGCTCCAGATGTCAGGGCCGGGGGGACCGGCTTGTTGTCCGGGGCGACCGGTGCGATCGCCGAGGCCGGGGGAGGTGGCCTCTGTGGAGACGGCGATTCTGGGCAGCCGATCGTGTGACCGGCAGAAGTCTACGTCTGGACGGGCCGACCACCAGAGCCCGACACCTGTCGAGGTGCAATAAAGGCGGGATATCGAGACGGTATGCGGCTTCTAGGAGGATTCATCTTTGTGCAGTGAGCCAAGTCATAGTCAGCTCGGTCGCTCTGCGTGAGGGCAACCGCCCAAACCGTGACGGAAGGTGACTCGGGTTTCCTGTTACACCCCCTAGTGCATCGGGGCGCAAGCTGTAACACTTGTCCTCATGTATGGCAACGACTTCTCCGCCCCGGACGACGCAACCGGCGGCGGCCTTCTCGGCGAGGTCGAGGCGGCCGAGGCCGAGCTGCGTGCCGCCGCCGCGCGTCAGCGCCGCGGCGCCCCCGCACCCGACGAGGACCTGGCGACGTACTTCGACGAGGTGGTCGGCGCGGAGCAGAAGATCGAGCCGCGCGACTGGATGCCGGAGGCGTACCGCAAGACGCTGATCCGGCAGATCGCCCAGCACGCCCACTCCGAGATCATCGGCATGCAGCCGGAGGGAAACTGGATCAGCCGGGCGCCGTCGCTCAAGCGCAAGGCGATCCTGCTGGCCAAGGTGCAGGACGAGGCGGGCCACGGCCTCTATCTCTACGCCGCCGCCGAGACCCTCGGCGTCAGCCGCGACGAGCTGGTCCGGCTGTTGCTCGAAGGGCGGCAGAAGTACAGCTCGATCTTCAACTACCCCACGTTGACCTGGGCTGACATGGGTGCCATCGGCTGGCTGGTCGACGGCGCGGCGATCGTCAACCAGGTGCCCCTATGTCGCTGCTCCTACGGCCCGTACGCCCGGGCCATGATCCGGGTCTGCAAGGAGGAGTCGTTCCACCAGCGCCAGGGCTACGAGATCCTGCACACCCTCGCGCACGGCACCCCCGCGCAGCAGGCCATGGCCCAGGACGCGGTGGACCGCTGGTGGTACCCGTCGCTGGCCATGTTCGGCCCGCCGGACGGCAACTCCACGCACTCCGCCCAGTCGATGGCCTGGAAGATCAAGCGCTTCTCGAACGACGATCTGCGGCAGCGCTTCGTGGACATGTGCGTCCAGCAGGCGGAGATCCTCGGGTTGCGCATCCCGGATGACGACCTGCGCTGGAACGAGGAGCGGCAGGCGTACGACTACACCCAGCCGGACTACGACGAGCTGATGCGGGTGATCTCCGGCGACGGGCCGTGCAATCGGGAGCGGATGGCACACCGGCGGGCCGCGTACAACGACGGCGCGTGGGTGCGCGAGGCCGCTGCGGCGTACGCCGCCAAGCGGGCGGAACAGAAGGAGAAGGTAGCGGCGTGAGCGAGTCGACCAGCAGGGAGCAGACGCCACTGTGGGAGGTCTTCGTGCGTGCCCGGCGCGGGCTCTCGCACACCCACGTCGGCAGCCTGCACGCCCCCGACGCCGAGCTGGCCCTGCGCAACGCCCGCGACCTCTACACGCGGCGGCAGGAGGGCGTGTCGATCTGGGTGGTGCCGGCCGGTGCGATCACCGCCTCCAGCCCGGACGAGAAGGACGCCTTCTTCGACCCGGCCGCCGACAAGGTCTACCGCCATCCCACCTTCTACGAGGTGCCGGACGGGGTGGCCCACCTGTGAACGGTCCCCTCGACTTCACCCTCGCCCTCGGCGACGACGCGCTGATCGCCGCGCAACGGCTGGCCGAGTGGACCAGTCGCGCCCCGGAGATGGAAGAGGACATCGCGCTGACCAACATCGCCCTCGACCAGCTCGGCGCGGCCCGTCTTCTGCTGTCGTACGCGGGCGAGATGGAGGGCGCCGGCCGGGACGAGGACGCGTTGGCGTACCTGCGTGACGACCGCGAGTTCCGCAACGTCCTGCTGGTCGAGCTGCCCAACGGCGACTTCGCGGTGACCATGGCGAAGCTGTTCTTCCTGGCGGCGTACCAACTGCCGCTGTACACCGCGCTGGCCGGATGCGCCGACGAGCGGCTGGCCGCGATCGGTGCCAAGGCGCGCAAGGAGTCGGCGTACCACCTGGACCACGGTTCACTGTGGGTGAAGCGGCTCGGCGACGGCACCGAGGAGTCGCACCGCCGGATGCAGGCGGCCGTCGACCAGGTCTGGCCGTACACGCAGGAGCTGTTCGCGGCGGATCCGGCGGCGCCGGTCGACCCGGCCACCCTGCGGTCGGCCTTCGACGAGACCGTCGGCCCGGTGCTGACCGAGGCGACGCTCACCCGACCGGAGAGCGCCTGGGCGCCGGCCGGCGGCCGGGCCGGGGTGCACACCGAGCACCTGTCCTACCTGCTGGCCGAGATGCAGGTCCTGCATCGCGCCCACCCGGGAGCCAGGTGGTGAGCGTGAGGAGTGCAGCGCAGCGGAGCCCCGCAGTCGCGAGCGGAGGCGGCACGGTGAGCGCGAGGAGTGCAGCGCAGCGGAGCCCCGCAGTCGCGAACGACCGAGGAACCGTGAGCGCGCGGGACGCCGTCGCGGCCGTCGTGGACCCGGAGATCCGGGTGATCACCATCGACGAGCTGGGCATCCTCCGCGCGGTCGAGGAGGACCCGGTCAGCGGTCGGGTCACCGTCACCATCACGCCGACGTACACCGGCTGCCCGGCGATGGACGTGATCCGCGCCGACATCCGCCGCGCGCTGGCCGTCGCCGGTCACCCGGACGCCGAGGTCCGCACGGTCTTCAGCCCGGCGTGGAGCACCGACTGGATCAGCGACGGCGGGCGGGCCAAGCTCGCCGCCGCCGGGATCGCTCCGCCGGCCCCGGTGCCCACCGCCGGCGTGGTGCCGCTGACCCTCGCGGTGCGCTGCCCGCTCTGCGGCTCCCCGGAAACCGAGCAGGTCAGCCGCTTCGGCTCCACGGCGTGCAAGGCGCTGTGGCGTTGCCGCTCCTGCGCCGAACCCTTCGACCACCTGAAGGCGCTGTGACAGTCACGATCACCCGTCCGGTCCGCCGCCGGCCGGTCTTCCACCCGCTGCCGGTCGCCGCCGTCGACCGGCTCACCGACGACTCCGTGGCGGTCACCTTCGCCGTGCCCGAGGAGTTGCGGGAGACCTTCGCGTTCCGCGCGGGTCAGCACCTCACCGTGCGACGGGTGGCCGACGACGGCACCGACGTGCGCCGGTCGTACTCCATCTGCTCCACCCCCGACGACCTCGCCCGGGACGGCCGGCTGCGGATCGGGGTGCGGGAGATTCCCGGGGGCGCCTTCTCGGCCTTCGCCTGCGGTGCCCTGCGCGGCGGTGACACCGTCGAGGTGCTGCCGCCGCTGGGCACCTTCACCACGGCCTTCACGCCGGACCGTGCGCGGCACTACGGAGCGGTCGTCGCCGGCTCGGGGATCACCCCGGTGCTCGCGCTGGTCGCGACCGCCCTGGCCGTCGAGCCGGCCAGCACCTTCACCCTGGTGTACGGCAACCGCACGGCGAACACGGTGATGTTCGCCGAGGAGTTGGCCGACCTGAAGGACCGCTATCCGACCCGGCTGCACCTGGTGCACGTGCTCTCCCGCGAGCAGGGCGAGTCACCGCTGCTCTCCGGGCGGATCGATGCCGAGCGGCTGACCCGGTTGCTGGGCACCATCGTGCCGGGGGACGCCATCGAGGAGTGGTTCCTCTGCGGCCCGTACGCCATGGTGCTCGACGTCCGCGACGTGCTGACCGCGCGTGGGCTGCCCGAGGCCGCGGTGCACACCGAGTTGTTCCACGTCGACGCGCCGCCGGAGCCGGTGCGCCGTGCGGTGGACCAGCCGGGTGCCGGGGCCGAGGTCACCATCGTGCTGGACGGCCGGTCGTCGAGCTTCACCATGGGCCGCGACGAGCGGGTGCTGGACGCCGCGCTGAAGGTGCGCGGCGAGCTGCCGTACGCCTGCAAGGGTGGCGTCTGCTCAACCTGCAAGGCGAAGGTCGTCGACGGGGCCGTCACGATGGCCCGCAACTACGCCCTGGAGCCCGACGAGTTGGCCGCGGGCTACGTCCTGACCTGCCAGTCCAGCCCAACCACCGACAAGCTCACGGTCGACTACGACGCCTGACCGCCCGTCCGCGCCGTCCGCCCGTCCGCCCGTCCGCGCCGATCTTGCAGTTTCGGTCGTCGATATGCACGGGTTGCCCCATCTGTCGCGACAGTAAATGCAAGATCGCGGAGAGGTGTGGCGACGACCCCGCTCGGTGCTGGCTCCAGCGCGATCCCGCCGTGTGCGGAGCGAATCACAGCCTTAAGCACCCCTCAGGGAAGGGACGTGTCGTCGGCGTAGGCTCGGGGTGTGACGGTGAGCCGGGAGATCGACGACATCCTGCAGCGCGGCGCGGACGGCGGGCGGATCACGCCCGAGGAGGCCCTGCTGCTCTACACCGAGGCGCCCTTCCACGCGTTGGGCGAGGCGGCGGACGCGGTGCGCCGGCGGCGCTACCCGGACAACGTCGTCACGTACCTGATCGATCGCAACATCAACTACACCAACGTCTGCGTGACGGCGTGCAAGTTCTGCGCCTTCTACCGGGCGCCCAAGCACAAGGAAGGGTGGACCCACCCGACCGAGGAGATCCTGCGTCGCTGCGGCGAGGCGGTCGAGCTTGGCGCGACCCAGGTGATGCTCCAGGGCGGGCACCACCCGGACTACGGCGTCGAGTACTACGAGGAGTTGTTCTCCTCGGTGAAGCAGGCGTACCCCCAGCTGGTCATCCACTCGATCGGGCCGAGCGAGATCCTGCACATGGCCAAGGTCTCCGGGGTGAGCCTGGACGAGGCCATCGCCCGGATCAAGGCCGCCGGCCTGGACTCGATCGCCGGCGCCGGCGCGGAGATGCTGCCCGAGCGGCCGCGCCGCGCCATCGCGCCCCTCAAGGAGTCGGGTGAGCGGTGGCTGGAGGTCATGGAACTGGCCCACCGGCAGGGCATCGAGTCGACCGCCACCATGATGATGGGCACCGGCGAGACGCACGCCGAGCGGATCGAGCACCTGCGCATGATCCGCGACGTGCAGGACCGCACCCGTGGTTTCCGGTCCTTCATCCCGTGGACGTACCAGCCGGAGAACAACCACCTCAAGGGCCGCACCCAGGCGACCACGCTGGAATACCTGCGTCTCGTCGCGGTGGCCCGGCTCTTCTTCGAGACCGTGCCGCACCTGCAGGCGTCCTGGCTGACGACCGGCAAGGACGTCGGGCAGCTCGCCCTGCACATGGGCGTGGACGACCTCGGCTCGATCATGCTGGAGGAGAACGTCATCTCCTCGGCCGGCGCCCGGCACCGCTCCAACCTGCACGAGCTGATCGGCATGATCCGCTCGGCGGACCGCATCCCGGCGCAGCGGGACACTCTCTACCACCGTCTGGCCGTGCACCACACGCCGGCCGACGACCCGACCGACGAGCGGGTGGTCTCGCACTTCTCCTCGATCGCGCTGCCCGGCGGCGGTGCCGGTCGGTCCCTGCCGCTGGTCGAGGTCAACTGAGGCTGGTCAGACCCCGGCCGTTCGGCTGACCGGGGCTCGTGCTCCCGCCCGCATGCCCTCGGCGGTACGGGTGGTCCCGGTCGCCACGACGCCCGAGCTGCCCGGTCAGGGGTGGTGGAGATGATCGCCGGCCGCTAGCGTCCCGCCTCGTATCCGTCGCCACCGTGCGCGGGACCCGCCGACGCGGATCGGCGGAATCGGCGCGACGGTGCTGGTGGCGGGTGGTCTCATTGTCCTGGCCACCGCGCCGCGAGGGCGGTCCTCCATCGACCCGTGAGGGTCGTTCATATAACGCACGGCGGTACGGGCGGGATGGGCGACCATTCCGCCCGTACCGTCTTCCCACCCCCGACCGGACGGATGAAAGCGGCCCCGCGCGCTGGCGCGGGAGATCGACCTCGGATAACGTCCGCTCGTTCCGCAACCACTCTTTCTTCCCTATCCCCCGGGGGACTGATGACAGCGTTCCACCGCTCGGCCCTGGCGCGCGTCGGCGTCGTGGCCCTGCTCGCGGCCGGTGGCCTCGCCACCGTGGCCGCCCCCGCGTACGCCGCCGACGAGGCCGACCTGGCCCTGACGCCGATCAGCTCCGAGTTGGCCAAGGGCGTCAAGGCGGCCAAGGCGAAGCCCTTCAAGTTCACGGTCGACAACACCCGCGGCACGGTCGACGCCAAGGGCGTCACCTACACCGTGGACACCAGCCGGTTGAAGAGGAACAAGGTCGGGGTCCTGGTGCCCGACGGCTGCCAGGTGCAGGGCAAGAAGTTCACCTGCCCGCTCGGCGACCTGCCGGCCGGCACCAGCGAGGACTTCGGCGTCCCGCTCTTCTCCACCGGTGGTCGCGGCGACGCCGGCACGCTGGTGGTCACCATCAACTCGGCCACCTCCGACCCCCAACCTCTCGACAACGAGGTCGAGCACGAGATCACCGTCACCAGGCCCGGCTACGACCTGACCAGCTGGGTGCAGGACGTCAACGCCAACGTCGTGGTGAACGGCGTCAAGGGCGACGACCCCGACCTGCGGCCCGTGCGGCCTGGTGAGACCGTGCCGCTGGACTGGGCGGTCTACAACGACGGCAGCCGCAAGGCCACCGGCCTCTCGTACGTGCTCACGCTCCCGGCGGGCGTCACCTTCGCCACCCTGCCGGACACCTGCGAGCAGCAGACTTTCGGCGGTATCGTCCAGGCGCTCTGCCAGGACGACGGCGCGGTGATCAAGCCAGGCGAGTACTACACGGCGGACATCAAGGTGACGGTCGGCGCGGACGTCACCGAGCCCGTGCTGCGCCTCGGTGAGCTGTTCGCGCAGGGTCTGGACGGCTCGGCGGGTCAGCCCGAGGAGCAGCCGGAGCTGGCCACCAGCGCCCAGCGGAAGTCCTTCACCGAGACCGACGAGGGCGACAACCAGGCGATCTTCGACGTCTTCGTCGACCTGACCGCGCAGCCCTCGCCCACCCCGACGGCCACGCCGAGCCCGAGCGGCTCGACGACGCCGGGCGCGACCACGTCGCCGACCGCCGGTGGTGGCTCCGGCGGCGGACTGCCGGTGACCGGTGTGCAGGCAGGTCTGATCGGCGGCATCGGCGGCATCATCCTGCTCGCGGGCGGAGCGCTGCTGGTGCTCTCCCGCCGGCGCAGGGTCGTCCTGGTCGCACCGGGCGACGAGAAGTCGACCGACTGACGACGACGCGACGCGAGGGCGGGGTGGGCGACCACCCCGCCCTTTCGCGTACGGGGTGCTCCGCGCCACCCAGCCGTCGTCGGCTCGACGGCGGCTGGCAGAGTGAAGGGGTGAGCCGTACCCCGCAGGGCCAGCGCGCCAGTCTGGACAAGCAGCCGCACGAGGTCGCCGCGATGTTCGACGGCGTGGCCGAGCGCTACGACCTGACCAACACGGTGCTCTCCTTCGGCCAGGACCGCTCCTGGCGTCGGTCCACCCGGGCGGCGCTCGGGCTGCGGCCCGGCGAGCGGGTGCTGGACGTCGGCGCGGGCACCGGCGTCTCGACGCGGGAGCTGGCCCAGTCGGGGGCGTACGCGGTCGGTGCCGACCTGTCGCTGGGCATGCTGTACGCCGGCAAGCGGGTCAGGCCCGAGGTGCCGCTGCTGGCGGGAGACGCCCTGCGGCTGCCGTTCGCCGACGCCAGCTTCGACGCGGTGACCATCTCCTTCGCGCTGCGCAACGTCAACGACACCGACGCCGCGCTGCGCGAGCTGGCCCGGGTCACCCGACCCGGTGGACGGTTGGTGGTCTGCGAGTTCAGCACCCCGGTCAACCCGGCGTTCCGGACGGTCTACCTGTCGTACCTGATGCGGTCGCTGCCGGCGGTGGCCCGTTCGGTGTCCAGCAACCCCGAGGCGTACGTCTACCTGGCCGAGTCGATCCGCGCCTGGCCGGACCAGGCGGCGCTGGCCGGGCGGGTCGCGGCGGCGGGCTGGGGCCGGGTGGCCTGGCGCAACCTGACCGGCGGGGTGGTCGCGCTGCACCGGGGGATCCGCGAGTAACGCCGGACCACGGCGCGGGCGCGGAGGATATTCAGATTTCGTGAATATCCGACTTTAGTCCACTTTGCCCCGTACGCTCGTCCGCATGACCGGAGCAGACCCGGCGGACCCGGTGGCCGCCACCGACGACGACGCGGCCGAACTCATCGCGCAGTTGCGCGCGCTGGCCGGTGCCGATCCGGCGGACGTCCGGCAGGTCGTCGCCGAGGTGTTGGGCGCGCTGGATCGGGCGGCCGGGGGCGCGCTGCGCGAGCACCTGCCGGAGACGATCCGGGTCGACGCGGGCCTGGACGCGCCCAGCCCGGCCTGACACCTGGCCGCTGTGGACGGTCATTGGCTGTCACATCGGCGAGTTAGGTACCCCTGATCCTGCGCTGGTATGACGCCGGTCATACACTCGTCCCGTCTGGCTTGTGAAGCATTTCACGAGCGTGCGGGAGGAGGCGCGAATGACCGCGGTGGAGCACGATGCCGACGTCATCGTCGTGGGCGCCGGTCCCGGTGGATCCGCAACGGCTTACCACCTGGCCCGGCACGGCGTTCGGGTGCTGCTGTTGGAGAAGACCGAGTTCCCCCGGGAGAAGGTCTGCGGCGACGGGCTGACCCCGCGCGCGGTGCGCCAGCTCATCCGGATGGGCGTGGACACCTCGCCCGAGGCCGGCTGGCTGCACAACCGCGGCCTGCGGGTGATCGGCGGCGGCGTGCGCCTGGAGCTGGACTGGCCCGACCTGGCCAGCTTCCCCAACTACGGTCTCGTGCGCACCCGACTGGACTTCGACGACCTGCTCGCCCAGCGGGCGGTGGCCGCCGGCGCCAAGTTGCAGACCAGCGTCAACGTGCTGGGCCCGGTGCTCGACGGCGACGGCCGGGTGACCGGCGTCGAGGCCGAGGTGGGCCCGGACAAGACCCCGGCCACCTTCCACGCCCCGCTGGTCGTGGCGGCCGACGGGGTCTCCGGCCGGTTTCCGCTCGCTCTCGGCCTGGCCAAGCGGGAGGACCGGCCGATCGGCGTCGCCGTCCGCCGCTACTACCGCTCGCCCGCCAAGCACGACGACAACTACCTGGAGTCGTGGCTGGAGCTGCGCAGCAAGGACAGCGGCGACAACCTGCTGCCCGGGTACGGCTGGATCTTCGGGCTCGGCGACGGGCGGGTCAACGTCGGTCTCGGCGTGCTCAACTCGTCCTCCGCGTTCGGCAAGACCAACTACCGCCGGCTGCTGACCGACTGGCTGGCGAACACGCCCGCCGACTGGGGCATGACCGACGAGACCAACGCCGACGGCCCGATCCTCGGCGCCGCGCTGCCGATGGGCTTCAACCGCGTGCCGCACTACACCCGCGGCGTCCTGCTGGTCGGTGACTCCGGCGGCATGGTCAACCCCTTCAACGGCGAGGGCATCGCGTACGCCATGGAGTCCGGCGAACTGGCCGCGGAGGTCGCGGTGCAGGCCCTCGCGCGGCCGGCCGGCCCGGAGCGGGAGCGGGCGCTGATGGCGTACCCGAACGAGCTGAAGGCCCGGCTCGGCGGCTACTACCGGCTGGGCGGCATCTTCGTGAAGCTGATCGGCCGTCCCGAGATCATGCGGATCGCCACCAAACACGGCATGCCGCACCCGACGCTGATGCGTTTCGTGCTCAAACTGTTGGCCAACCTGACCGACCCCCGTGGTGGGGACGCGATGGACCGGGTCATCAACGCGATGACGAAAGCAGCGCCAGCCGTATAAGTAGGACGGCATCGGTGCTGGTCACAGCGCCGACACCGACAAAGATCGACCCCCGCCGGCAGCCACCGCGAGGGACGTGAATAGTGTGATTTTCGTCAAGCACCGAGGGCAGGGAAGGACGAGCAGGAGAATACGATGTCGCTCTCGCCTTACGCACCGATCATCGGGCTGTTCGCCCTCGCCGCGGCGTTCTCGCTGTTCTCCGTTGGCGCCGCCCGCTTCGCCGGTCCCCATCGCTACAACAAGGCCAAACTCGAGGCTTACGAGTGCGGCATCGAGCCGAGCCCCCAGCCGGTCGGCGGTGGGCGGTTCCCGATCAAGTTCTACCTGACGGCGATGCTCTTCATCGTCTTCGACATCGAGATCATCTTCCTCTACCCCTGGGCGGTCTCGTTCGACGCCCTGCCGATCTTCGGCTTCGTGGAGATGGTCCTGTTCATCGTCGCGGTCTTCGTCGCGTACGCCTACGTGTGGCGGCGCGGCGGCCTGGACTGGGACTGAGGAAGGAACGTCAGATGGGCATCGAGGAGAAGCTTCCCGCCGGCGTCCTGCTCACCTCGGTGGAGAAGCTGGTCAACTGGTCCCGGAAGTCGTCCGTGTGGGGCGCCACCTTCGGCCTGGCCTGCTGCGCCATCGAGATGATGGCCGCCGGTGGCCCGCACTACGACATGGGTCGCTGGGGCATGGAGGTCTTCCGGGCCTCGCCCCGGCAGGCCGACCTGATGATCGTGGCCGGCCGGGTGAGTCAGAAGATGGCACCGGTGCTGCGCCAGATCTACGACCAGATGGCCGAGCCCCGCTGGGTGCTCTCCATGGGCGTCTGCGCCAGCAGCGGCGGCATGTTCAACAACTACGCGATCGTGCAGGGCGTCGACCACGTGGTGCCGGTCGACATGTACCTGCCCGGCTGCCCGCCCCGGCCCGAGATGCTCATCGACGCGATCCTCAAGCTCCGCGAGAAGATCATGTACGAGCCGCTGGGTCCGAACGGCCGCAAGATGCTGGCGGCCCGTCAGGAGCGCGGCGACATCCCCGTCGTGCCCTACGGCTCGATGCCGTCCTCGTACCGCAACGACAAGGCCCGGCGTGCCGAGTGGACCCAGGCGGTCCGCGAGGGGCGCGAGGAGCAGTTGCGGATCGAGAACTGGATGAACGCGCAGAACCACCTCCACGCGCAGAGGGGCCCCAAGTGAGCGTGCGGAGTACAGCGGAGCGGGGCCCCGCAGTCGGGAACGGAAGGTGGGCACGGTGACCGCACCGAACGACAGGAACAACGACGGCGGTGTGCCGGTACCGGTCACCCCGGCCGGCGCCAGCAGCACCGCCCCCGCCGAGTACCCGCCGGCCAGTCCGGCCGGCCGGGGGATGTTCGGCAACCAGGGCTCCGGCGACGTGTCCGGCTACGGCGGGCTGGTCCGCCAGCGCCAGCCGATCGAGGAGGCCGCCCGGCCGTACGGCGGCTACTTCGACGAGGTCCGCGACGCGCTGGAGGAGGCCTACCCGGCCTTCGGCGACGCGATCGAGAAGGTCGTGGTCGACCGGGGCGAGCTGACCCTGCACGTACGACCGGAGCGGATCGCCGAGGTCTGCCAGGTGATGCGGGACGACCTCGCGCTGCGCTTCGAGCTGTGCTCGTCGGTGTCCGGCGTGGACTACCTCGGTGCCGACGAGCGGCGCCTGCACGTGGTCTACCTGCTCACCTCGATGACCTACCGGCGCCGGGTCCGGCTGGAGGCCGCGGTCTCCGTCGAGAACCCGCACCTGCCCAGCGTGACCGCGGTCTACCCGACCGCGGACTGGCAGGAGCGCGAGGCGTACGACATGTTCGGCATCGTCTTCGACGGCCACCCCAACCTGACCCGGATCCTCATGCCGGACGACTGGGAGGGCCACCCGCAGCGCAAGGACTACCCGCTCGGTGGTGTGCCCGTCGAGTACAAGGGCGCCGAGATCCCGCCGCCGGACCGGAGGAGGTCCTACCAGTGACCACGTCTAACTACGCGACCGAGCGCGAGACCACCGAGGGCAGGGTCTTCACCGTCACCGGTGGGGACTGGGACACGATCGTCTCGGGCACCGACCCGATCCACGACGAGCGGATCGTGGTCAACATGGGTCCGCAGCACCCGTCCACGCACGGGGTGCTGCGGCTGGTCCTGGAGCTGGAGGGCGAGACGGTCCGCGAGGCCCGCTCGGTCATCGGCTACCTGCACACCGGCATCGAGAAGAACCTCGAATACCGCAACTGGGTGCAGGGCTCGACCTTCGTGACCCGGATGGACTACCTCGCTCCGCTGTTCAACGAGACGGCGTACGCGCTGGCGGTCGAGAAGCTGCTCGGCATCACCGACGACATCACCGAGCGGGCCACCACCATCCGCGTGCTGATGATGGAGCTCAACCGGATCTCCTCGCACCTGGTCTGGCTGGCGACCACCGGCATGGAGCTGGGCGCGATCTCGATCATGTTGTACGGCTTCCGCGAGCGGGAGTACATCCTCGACATCTTCGAGACCATCACCGGCCTGCGGATGAACCACGCGTACGTCCGGCCGGGCGGTGTGGCGCAGGACGTGCCGGACGAGGCGATCGTCAAGATCCGCGAGTTCCTGAAGATGATGCCGAAGAAGCTCAAGGAGTACGAGGACCTCCTCTCCGGCCAGCCGATCTGGACCGAGCGCACCAAGAACGTCGCGGTGCTGGACGTGACCGGCTGTGTGGCGCTCGGCATCACCGGTCCGGTGCTCCGCTCCGCCGGCCTCGCGTGGGACCTGCGCAAGACCATGCCGTACTGCGGCTACGAGACGTACGAGTTCGACGTGCCGACCCACCCCGACGGTGACGTGTGGGGCCGCTACCAGGTCCGGCTCGCCGAGATCCGGGAGTCGATGAAGCTGGTCGAGCAGGCGCTGGACCGGCTCCGTCCGGGTCCGGTGATGGTTGCCGACCGCAAGATCGCGTGGCCGGCGCAGCTGGCCATCGGCGTCGACGGCATGGGCAACTCGCTGGAGCACGTCGCGAAGATCATGGGTCAGTCGATGGAGTCGCTGATCCACCACTTCAAGCTGGTCACCGAGGGCTTCCGGGTCCCGCCCGGCCAGGTGTACGTCGGCATCGAGTCGCCCCGTGGCGAGTTGGGCGTGCACGCGGTCTCCGACGGTGGCACCCGGCCGTACCGGGTGCACTACCGGGAGCCGAGCTTCGTCAACCTCCAGGCCCTCCCGGCGATGGCCGAGGGCGGCCTGATCGCCGACGTGATCGCCGGCGGCGCCTCGTTGGACCCGGTGATGGGTGGGTGTGACCGATGACGACGACGTTCACTGACGAGACCCGGGAGCGGGCGCGCGAGATCATCGCCCGTTACCCGGCGGACCGGTCCCGCTCGGCGCTGCTGCCGCTGCTGCACCTGGTCCAGGCCGAAGAGGGGTACGTCTCCCCGGCCGGGGTCGCGTTCTGCGCCGAGGTGCTGGGGCTGAACAAGGCCCAGGTCGGCGCGGTGGCCACCTTCTACACCATGTACAAGCGGAAGCCGACCGGCGACTTCCTGGTCAGCGTCTGCACCAACACCATGTGCAACGTGCTGGGCGGCCAGGAGGTCTACGACACCCTCGCCGAGCACCTCGGCGTCGGGCACGACGAGACCACCGCCGACGGGAAGATCACCCTGGAGCACGCCGAGTGTCTGGCGGCCTGCGACTACGGCCCGGTGATGACCGTCAACTACGACTTCTTCGACGGCGTGGACGCGTCCACCGCCGTCGGGGTGGTCGACGAGCTGCGCGCCGGCGGCCGGCCGATGCCGACCCGGGGCGCCCGGCTCTGCACGCTGAAGGAGATGGCGGTGCAGCTCGCCGGTTTCGCCGACGGGCGTGAGGGCGCGGTCGCCGACGGCGGGCCGGGCGAGCCCACCCTGCGCGGGCTCCGGCTGGCGCAGCAGCACGGGGTCTCGGTGCCGGGCTTCGACCCGAACACTCCGATCCGCAGCAAGGCCGAGGCGGACAAGGCGGCCGCGAAGGCGAAGGCGGCCGAGGCTGCCGCGAAGCCGGTCGAGGCGCCCGCCGCGCAGGTCGGCCCGGTGAAGGGTGGCGACGGAGCGTCCGCTCCGACGGGTACGCCCCGCGTCGGCGAGCCCGCCGCCGCGACGGGCAGCACCGCGCCGGACGTGAAGGCACCGGACGACAAGTCGCCGCAGGTGCGTACCGCCGAGACCCGGCAGCCGGACGCGGCGACCCCCGCGCCGGACGCCCCTGGCACCAAGGTCCCGGCGGAGACCTCGCCGCCGGCCCCGCGCGACGCGCGGGAGGCGGAGGCCGCCGGCGTGGCGGCCAACGAGCCGGCCGGCGACGGCAAGCCCGCCGGTGACTCCACCGGCGCGCAGGAGCGCAACCTCAACGAAGCGTCGGCGAGCGCCGGTGGCGCGAACTCCGCCGGCGCGAGCGAAACGGGGGCACAGAAGTGACCACTCCCCGCCCGGAGACGCTGGCCAAGCTGACGCCGGTGCTGACCAAGCGCTGGCTGTCGCCGGACGCCTGGCGCATCGGCACCTACGAGCAGCTCGACGGCTACGCCGCGCTGCGCAAGGCCCTCAAGGCCCACCCCGACGACCTGATCCAGCTCATCAAGGACTCCGGGCTGCGCGGCCGGGGTGGCGCCGGTTTCCCCACCGGTCTCAAGTGGGGCTTCATCCCGCAGGGCGACGGCAAGCCGCACTACCTGGTGGTCAACGCCGACGAGGGCGAGCCGGGCACCTGCAAGGACCTGCCGCTGATGACCCACGACCCGCACGCGCTGGTCGAGGGCGTGATCATCGCGTCGTACGCGATCCGGGCCAGCCGCGCCTACATCTACATCCGGGGCGAGGCGGTGCACGCCGCGCGCCGGCTGCGCAACGCGGTCCAGGAGGCGTACGACAAGGGCTACCTCGGCCGCAACATCCTGCGCAGCGGCTACGACCTGGAGCTGGTGGTGCACTCCGGCGCCGGGGCGTACATCTGCGGCGAGGAGACGGCGCTGCTGGACTCGCTGGAGGGGTTCCGGGGTCAGCCCCGGCTGCGCCCGCCGTTCCCGGCCACCCACGGCCTGTACGCCAGCCCGACGGTGGTGAACAACGTCGGCACCATCGCCAGCGTGCCGCCGATCGTGCTCGGTGGAGCCGACTGGTGGAAGTCCATGGGCACGGAGAAGTCGTCCGGGCCGATGATCTACTCGCTCTCCGGCCGGATCGTCAACCCCGGCCAGTACGAGTGCTCGATGGGCATCACGCTGCGGGAGCTGCTGGAGCTGGCCGGTGGGATGCAGCCCGGCCACAACCTGCGGTTCTGGACCCCGGGCGGCTCGTCGACCCCGCTGCTCGCCGCCGAGCACCTGGACGTGCCCCTGGACTTCGAGGGGGTGGCGGCGGCCGGCTCGATCCTGGGCACCACGGCCACGCAGATCTTCTCCGACCAGGACTGCCCGGTCTACGCGACGTACCGGTGGCTGGAGTTCTACCACCACGAGTCGTGCGGCAAGTGCACGCCGTGCCGCGAGGGCAACTACTGGATGGTGCGGGTCTACCGTCGGATCCTCGCCGGCCAGGGAACCCACGAGGACCTGGACACCCTGCTGGACACCTGCGACAACATCCTCGGCCGCTCGTTCTGCGGTCTCGGTGACGGCGCGACCAGCTCGGTGACCTCGTCGTTGCAGTACTTCAAGCAGGACTACCTCGACTACATCGAGGGTCGTACCGCACCCAAGCTGTCGGAAAAGACCCTGGTAGGGGCGCACTGATGACCGACGTAGCCAAGCAGACCGAGACCGTCACCCTCACCATCGACGGCGTCGAGGTCACCGCCCCCAAGGGGACGCTGCTGATCCGGGTCGCCGAGCAGATGGGCACCGAGATCCCCCGGTTCTGCGACCACCCGCTGCTGGCTCCGGCCGGCGCGTGCCGGCAGTGCCTGGTCGAGGTGGAGGGGCAGCGCAAGCCGGTGGCCTCCTGCACCCAGGCCGTCGCCGACGGCATGGTCGTCCGCACCCAGATCACCTCGCCGGTGGCCAAGAAGGCGCAGGAGGGGGTGATGGAGCTGCTGCTGCTCAATCACCCGCTGGACTGCCCGATGTGTGACAAGGGCGGCGAGTGCCCGCTGCAGAACCAGGCGATGTCCACCGGCCGCACCGACTCGCGCTTCCACGAGCACAAGCGGGAGTACGAGAAGCCGATGGCGATCAGCAGCCAGGTGCTGCTGGACCGCGAGCGTTGCGTGCTCTGCCAGCGCTGCACCCGGTTCTCGGAGGAGATCGCCGGCGACAAGTTCATCGACCTGATGGGCCGGTCGTCCGCCGAAGAGATCAACATCTACCGGGACGACGCGTACGGCGAGCAGGGCGACGCGGGCGACGTGCCGTTCAACTCCTACTTCTCCGGTAACACCGTGCAGATCTGCCCGGTGGGTGCGCTGACCGGCGCCCAGTACCGGTTCCGGGCCCGCCCGTTCGACCTGGTCTCCAGCCCCAGCGTCTGCGAGCACTGCTCGGCCGGCTGCGGGCAGCGCACCGACTGGCGGCGCGGCAAGGTGCTGCGCCGGCTGGCCGGCGACGAGCCGGCCGTGAACGAGGAGTGGAACTGCGACAAGGGACGCTGGGGCTTCCAGTACACCCGGGCCACCGACCGGCTGACCAACCCGCTGGTCCGCGACGAGCGCACCGGTGAGCTGCGGGAGGCATCCTGGAGCGAGGCGCTCACCGTCGCCGCCGAGGGGCTGCGCGCGGCCCGGGACGGTGGGCAGGGCACGGCGGTGCTCACCGGTGGTCGGCTGACCGTCGAGGACGCCTACGCGTACGCGAAGTTCGCCCGGGTGGCACTGAACACCAACGACATCGACTTCCGGGCCCGGCCGGTCTCCCGCGAGGAGGCCGACTTCCTGGCCAGCTCGGTCGCCGGGGTCACCGACGTCACCTACACCGACGTGGAGAACGCGCCGGCCGTGGTGCTGGTGGGCCTGGAGCCGGAGGAGGAGTGCCCGATCCTCTTCCTGCGGCTGCGCAAGGCGTACCTGAAGAAGACGCTGACGGTGTACGCGCTGGCGCCGTTCGCCACCCGCGGGCTGGAGAAGCTGGGCGCAAAGCTGGCCCGGGTCGTGCCGGGCGAGGAGGCCAGCGTGCTGGCCGAGCACGCCACGGTCTCCGAGGCGCTGAGCGCACCGGGTGCGATCCTGATCGTCGGCGAGCGGCTGGCCAGTGTGCCGGGCGGGCTCTCCGCGGCGGCGGACGTGGCCCGGCGTACCGGCGCGAAGCTGGCCTGGGTGCCGCGACGCGCGGGTGACCGCGGCGCGGTCGACGCCGGCTGCCTGCCCAACCTGCTCCCCGGTGGTCGGCTGGTCAACGAGCCGGCCGCCCGGGCCGAGCTGGGTGAGGCTTGGGACATCCCGGCCGGGGTGATCCCGAGCCAGGCTGGTCGGGACACCGACCAGATCCTGTCGGCCGCGGCCAACGGGCAGCTCGGCGCGCTGGTGGTGGGCGGTGTGGACCCGGCCGACCTGGCCGACCCGCGGCTGGCCGAGGCCGCCCTGGACGCGGTGCCGTTCCTGGTCAGCCTGGAGCTGCGCGGCAGCGCGGTCACCCGGCGGGCCAACGTGGTGCTGCCGATCGCCCCGGTGGTCGAGAAGGCCGGGAGCTTCCTGGACTGGGAGGGCCGGCTGCGCCCGTTCGAGGCGGTTCTGCAGACCGCCGCGATGACCGACGGCCGGGTGCTCGACGCGCTGGCCGCGCTGCTCGACGTGCGGCTCGGCACCGCGGACGTGCCGAGCGTGCGCCGCGAGCTGGGCGCGCTGCCGGCGACGCGCACCCAGCGGCCGGCGCCGCCGTCGGTGGCGCCGGGCACCGTGCCGCACCCGCGCGCCGGGGAGGCCGTGCTGGCCACCTGGCACCAGCTGGTCGACCTGGGCACCCTGACCGACGGCGACGAGAACCTCGCCGGCACCGCCCGCCCGCCGGTGGTCCGGCTGGGCAAGGGCACCGCGGAGGCGCTGGGCGTCGCCGACGGCGACGCGGTCACGGTGGGCACCGACCGGGGGGCGCTCACCCTGCCGGCGGAGATCACCGAGATGCCGGACGGCGTCGTCTGGCTGCCGACCAACTCACCGGGCTCGACCGTGCGACGCAGCCTCGGGGCGACGTCCGGCGCGGTCGTCCGGATCTCCGTCCCCGCACCGGGCGCGGCCGTTCCGGCCGGGCGCGTGGCGGCGGACGAGGCCGGTCTCCCGGGTCCGCTCCTCAACGCTGGGGGTAACCAGTGAGCCCGTCCTACCTGGCCCAGGACCCGACGCTGGCCGATTTCGGCCGGGATCCGTGGTGGCTGGTCCTCATCAAGATTGTCTTCGCGTTCGCCTTCGGTCTGCTGGCCACCCTGCTCGGTGTCTGGTTCGAGCGGCGCGTGGTGGGCTACATGCAGGTGCGGCCCGGCCCCAACCAGGTCGGTCCGTTCGGCCTGCTGCAGACGCTCGCCGACGGTCTGAAGATGGCCTTCAAGGAGGACATCCTGCCGAAGGCGGCCGACAAGGTCGTCTACTTCTTCGCGCCGACCATCTCGGTGATCTGCGCGGTCACCGCGCTGTCGGTGGTGCCGTTCGGCCCGATGGTGAGCATCTTCGGCCACCACACGCCGTTGCAGGTCACCGACGTGCCGGTGGCGGTGCTGGTGCTGCTGGCCTGCTCCTCGATGGGCGTCTACGGCATCGTGCTGGGCGGGTGGGCCTCCGGCTCGACGTACCCGCTGCTCGGCGGCCTGCGGTCGAGCGCCCAGATGATCTCCTACGAGGTCGCCATGGGGCTCTCGATCGTGGCGGTGTTCATGACCGCCGGCACGATGAGCACCAGCGGGATCGTCGCGCAGCAGGGGCACGGCACCGAGCTGACGATCTTCGGCAACTCGATCCCGGCGCCGGGCTGGTACGCGATCCTGCTGCTGCCCAGCTTCATCATCTTCTTCATCTCCACCGTGGGCGAGACCAACCGGGCACCGTTCGACCTGCCCGAGGCCGAGTCCGAGCTGGTCGCCGGCTTCATGACCGAGTACAGCTCGCTGAAGTTCGCGCTCTTCATGCTCAGCGAGTACGTCGCGATGGTGACCATGTCCGCGGTCACCACCACGCTGTTCCTCGGCGGTTGGCGGGCGCCGTGGCCGATCACGATCTGGGAGGGCGCCAACTCCGGTTGGTGGCCGATGCTCTGGTTCTTCGGCAAGGTGATCGCGCTGGTCTTCGTCTTCGTGTGGCTGCGCGGCACGCTGCCCCGGCTGCGCTACGACCAGTTCATGCGCTTCGGCTGGAAGGTGCTGCTGCCGATCAACCTGGTCTGGATCCTGGTCCTGTCGGGCCTGCGCTCCATCGAGGACTGGGACTCGCGCGGCAAGCTGATCGCGGTCGGCATCCCGGCCGGCATCCTGCTGGTCGCCACGCTGTTCTGGCCCAACCGCCGGCCGCAGCCGAAGCCGACCACCCAGGAACAGGTGGACAACCGCCCCTACGGCAGCTTCCCGCTGCCACCGATGGATCTACAGGTACCACCGAGCCCGCGCATCACGCGCGTGGTCGCCGAGCGGGAGCCGGCCAACATCGCCACCGGCTCGGATTCCAGGGAGG
Organism: Micromonospora yongxingensis; assembly: GCF_052601155.1. NCBI lineage: Bacteria > Bacillati > Actinomycetota > Actinomycetes > Micromonosporales > Micromonosporaceae > Micromonospora > Micromonospora yongxingensis. Next base: position 27,597 of record NZ_JBQXEO010000026.1, on the reverse strand, counting down.
TGTGACGTGGGCGCGATCACCGGAACGTTCAAGGGATTCGGGGTCACCTTCTCGCACATGTTCAGGAAGGTCGTCACCACCGACTACCCGTTCAAGCCGCCGGTGTCGGCGCCGCGCTACCACGGGCGGCACATCCTCAACCGGCACCCGGACGGCCTGGAGAAGTGCATCGGCTGTGAGCTGTGCGCGTGGGCCTGCCCGGCGGACGCGATCTACGTCGAGGGTGGCGACAACACCGACGAGCAGCGCTTCTCGCCGGGTGAGCGGTACGCCAGCATCTACCAGATCAACTACGCCCGCTGCATCTTCTGCGGGCTCTGCATCGAGGCCTGTCCGACGCGTTCGCTCACCATGAGCAACGAGTACGAGCTGGCCCGGGACAACCGACAGGACCTGATCTTCACCAAGGAGCAGCTGCTCGCGCCGCTCCTCGAGGGCATGGAGCAGCCGCCGCACCCGATGCGACTGGGCGACAGCGAGAAGGACTACTACGTCGGCGCGCTGGACAACCCGGGCACCTCCGCCGGTGCCGAGACGTCCCCGATGGGCCCCGGCCGCTACCACGTCGAGGAGCACCCCGGTGTGACGTTCCCGGGCGCCGAGCAGGCCGCCCAGCGCGCGGCGGCCGGCAAGGGAGAGGAAGCATGACCACGTCTACGGTGCTGGCCGCGGCGGGCGACGTGTCCGGCGGCGAGGAGATCACCTTCTGGATCCTCGCGCCGCTCGCGCTGATCGGCGCGATCGGGATGGTGGCCGCCCGTAACGCCGTGCATTCGGCGCTCTGGCTGGTGCTCACCATGCTCTGCCTGGGCGTGTTCTACGTGCTCCAGGCCGGGCCGTTCATCGGCATGGTGCAGATCATCGTCTACACCGGCGCGATCATGATGCTCTTCCTGTTCGTGCTGATGCTGGTCGGTCGGGACGCGTCCGATTCCCTGATCGAGACGCTGCGCGGCCAGCGGGTCGCCGCGATCGTGCTCGGGCTGGGCTTCGCCGGCCTGGTCGGCGGCGCGCTCTACCGGGCGATGGACGGAACGACCGCGGTCGGCCTGGAGCAGGCCAACGCGGAGGGCAACGTGCAGGGCATCGCACGGCTGCTCTTCACCAAGTACGTCTTCGCGTTCGAACTGACCTCGGCCCTGCTGATCACCGCGGCGGTCGGAGCCATGGTGCTCGCGCACATCGAGCGGCGTAAGCAGGACAAGGTCGACCAGCCGTCGACCATGCGCGCGCGCTTCGCGCCGGGCAACTACCCCGGCCCCAAGCCCGGCCCCGGTGTCTTCGCGACCTCCTCCTCGGTGGCCACCCCGGCGCGCCTGCCGGACGGACGGCTCACCGAGCGGAGCACGCCGGACATCCTGCCGGTGCGGGAGCTGACCGCCCAGGAGACCTCGCTGAAGGGGACGGACCAGTGACGCCCAACCACTACCTGGTGCTGGCCGCGGTGCTGTTCACCATCGGCGCGTCCGGGGTGCTCATCCGGCGCAACGCGATCGTGCTGTTCATGTGCGTGGAGCTGATGCTCAACGCGGCCAACCTGACCCTGGTCACCTTCAGCCGGATCAACGGCGACCTCAACGGTCAGATCATGGCGTTCTTCGTGATGGTGGTGGCGGCGGCCGAGGTCGTGGTCGGGCTCGCGATCATCATGTCGATCTTCCGGACTCGACGCTCGGCGAGTGTCGACGACGCCAACCTGCTCAAGTACTAAGGGGCAAGCAAGTGGAAGAGACTGTGCACTACGCAGAGGCCACGGGCTTGCTCGGCAGCGTCTGGCTGCTGGTGGCGATCCCGTTGGTCAGCGCGGCCGTCCTGCTGCTGCTCGGCCGGCGTGCCGACCGCTGGGGGCACTGGTTGGGCGTCGCCGCCATCGGTGCCGCGTTCGTGCTGGGCCTGTCCTCCTTCTTCCAGCTTCGCGGCCTGGAGAACAAGTCGGTCGAGTTGAGCCTCTGGGACTTCATCGCCGTCGGTGACCTGCGGGTCGACTTCGGCCTGCTGTTCGACCCGCTGGCCGCGGTCTTCGTACTCCTGATCACCGGGGTGGGCTTCCTGATCCACCTGTACGCGGTGGAGTACATGGCGCACGACGCGGGCCGCCGCCGGTTCTTCGCGTACTTCAACCTGTTCGTCGCGGCCATGCTGCTGCTGGTGCTCGGCAACAACTACGTGATGCTGTACTTCGGCTGGGAGGGCGTCGGTCTGGCGTCGTACCTGCTGATCTCCTTCTGGTACGGGCGGCCCAGCGCGGCCACCGCCGGCAAGAAGGCGTTCCTGATGAACCGGGTCGGCGACGCCGGCCTGGCCATCGGCATCTTCATCATGTTCGCCACGCTGGGCACCACCCAGTACGACGAGGTGTTCAACGGTGTCGGCGCGCTGACCGGCGCCACCGTGCTGGTGCTGGGCCTGCTGCTGCTGCTCGGCGCGGCAGGCAAGTCCGGCCAGTTCCCGCTCCAGGCGTGGCTGCCGGACGCGATGGAGGGCCCGACCCCGGTGTCGGCGCTCATCCACGCCGCCACCATGGTCACGGCGGGCGTCTACCTGATCGCCCGCTCCAACCCGATCTTCTCCGCGAACTCGACGCTCCAGCTCGTGGTGGTCAGCGTCGGCGCGCTCACCCTGCTGATGGGCTGCATCATCGGCGCGGCCAAGGACGACATCAAGCGGGTGCTCGCCTGGTCGACGGTGAGCCAGATCGGCTACATGTTCCTCGGCGTCGGCCTGGGCGGTGGGGCGTACGCGCTGGCCATCGTGCACCTGCTGGCACACGGCTTCTTCAAGGCCAACATGTTCCTGGGCGCCGGCTCGGTCATGCACGGGATGAAGGACCAGGTGGACATCCGCCGCTTCGGCGGGCTGTCGAAGCACATGAAGATCACCTGGTTGACCTTCATGATGGGCTGGCTGGCCATCATCGGCATGTTCCCGTTCTCCGGCTTCTTCTCGAAGGAGCCGATCATCGTGGCCGCCTTCGAGCGGGAGGACTGGACCGCCTGGCTCTTCGGCGGTGCGGCGCTGCTCGGCGCCGGGCTGACCGCGTTCTACATGACGCGGCTGTTCGTGCTCACCTTCCACGGCCCGAAGCGGTGGACCGAGGACATCGAGCACCCGCACGAGTCGCCGGCGTTGATGACCATCCCGCTGGTCCTGCTGGCGGTCGGCTCGGTCGGTGCCGGTTTCCTGCTCTCCACCTCGGTGCCGGACTGGCTGACGGCGACCGCCGGGCTGGGCGGCGAGCACGCCGAGCACGAGGCGGTCCTCTCGCACGCCGTGATCACCGTGCTCTCGCTGCTGGTCACCGTTCTCGGCGCCGGGCTGGCCTGGTTCCTGTTCCGTGCCGGTACGGCCACCGCGCCGCAGCCGGCCGGGGTGCTGGTCACCGCCGCACGGCGCAACCTCTACACCGACGCGGTGAACGAGGCGGTCTTCGAGAAGCCGGGCATCTTCCTCACCCGGGCGTTGGTCTACCTCGACAACCGGGGCGTCGACGGGCTGGTCAACGGGCTCGCCGCCGCGGTCGGCGGTGGCTCGGGCCGGCTCCGGCGGCTGCAGACCGGCTTCGTCCGCTCGTACGCCACCTCGATCCTGGCCGGTGCGCTGCTGGTGATGGCGGCGTTCCTGGCCGTGCAGGCGGGGTGGTTGGCGTGATCGACCTCTTTCCGGCCGCCCCCGCCGGCGGACCACGCAGTGACGACGGAGGTAAGGCCGCATAATGTCCAACTTCCCGTTCCTCTCGGTGCTCACCGTGGCGCCACTGGTGGGCGCCCTGGTGGTGGCCTTCCTGCCGCGCCACCGGCCGGAGCTGGCCAAGCAGGTGGCGTTCGTCTGGTCGCTGCTGGTGCTGGTGCTCTCGGTGGTGATGTGGGTCAGCTTCAAGGCCGGCGGTGACCGGTTCCAGTTCCGCGAGTCGTACTCGTGGATCCCGAACTGGGGCGTCAACTTCACCTTCGCCGCCGACGGCATCGCGCTGGTGATGCTGATGCTGATCGCGGTGCTGGTGCCGCTGGTGATCCTGGCGTCCTGGCACGACGCGGAGTCGTCGAAGCGGTCGGTGCCCGTCTACTTCGCGTTGCTGCTGGTCCTCGAGTGCACGATGATCGGCGTCTTCGCCGCCGCCGACGTCTTCCTGTTCTACGTGTTCTTCGAGGTCATGCTGGTGCCGATGTACTTCCTGATCGGCAGCTACGGCGGCCACCAGCGGCAGTACGCGGCGGTGAAGTTCTTCCTCTACTCGCTCGTCGGCGGCCTGTTCATGCTGGCCGCGGTGATCGGGCTCTGGGTGGTCGGCGGCAAGACCTTCGACTGGCAGGCGCTGTCGCAGGTCGACATCAGCACCGGCACGGAGCGTTGGCTGTTCCTCGGCTTCTTCCTCGCGTTCGCCATCAAGGCGCCGTTCTTCCCGTTCCACACCTGGCTGCCGGACGCCGGTGGCGCCGCCCCCGCGGGCGCCGCGGCGCTGCTGGTCGGCGTACTGGACAAGGTCGGCACGTTCGGCATCCTGCGCTACTGCCTGCCGCTGTTCCCCGAGGCGTCGAAGTGGTTCGCGCCGTGGGCGCTGGCGCTCGGCGTGATCGGCATCGTGTACGCCGCGCTGCTGGCGGTCGGCCAGAACGACCTCAAGCGGCTGGTGTCGTACACCTCGATCGCGCACTTCGGCTTCATCGGGGTGGGCATCTTCGCCTTCACCACCCAGGCCGGCACCGGCGCGGTGCTCTACATGCTCAACCACGGCTTGGCCACCGGCCTGCTCTTCCTGGTGGTGGGCATGCTGATCGCCCGGCGTGGCTCGGCGTTGATCAGTGACTTCGGTGGTGCCGGCAAGTTGGTCCCGGTGCTCGCCGGGGTGCTCTTCTTCGCCGGTCTCGCCTCGCTCGCGCTGCCCGGCACCGCGCCGTTCATCTCCGAGTTCCTGGTGCTGATCGGCACGTTCACGGTGAACAAGCCGGTCGCGGTCATCGCCACGCTCGGCATCATCCTGGCCGCCGCGTACGTGCTGTGGATGGTGCAGCGCACCACCCAGGGCACCCTCAACCCGGCCCTGACCGAGGTCGACGGGATGCGCCGGGACCTCAACCTGCGCGAGAAGGTCGTGGTCGCCCCGCTGATCGCGCTGATCGTGCTGCTCGGCTTCTACCCGAAGCCGGTCACTGACGTGATCAACCCGGCCGTCCAGGCGACCATGGACGACATCGGCAGGACCGACCCCGCCCCGTCGGTGGGCACCGTCCAGGAGGCGGCAAAGTGACCGAGTTGAAACTGCCGTCGCTCGACTACGCGGCACTCGCCCCAATCCTGATCATGCTGGGCACCGCGTTGGTCGGCGTGCTGGTCGAGGCCTTCGTGCCCCGGCGCTCGCGGCACGTCGTGCAGCTGACGCTGGCCCTGCTGGCCGTCCTCGCCGCGCTGACCATGGTGGTCCTCAACGCCGACGACCGGCTCATCACCGCCGGCCAGGCCATCTCGGTGGACGGGCCGACGCTCTTCCTCCAGGGCGCGATCCTGGTGCTGGCCGCGATGGCGCTGCTGCTGATCGGCGACCGTTCGGTGGAGCGGGGCGGCGCGTTCGTCGCGCAGGCCGCGGTGACCGCCGAGTCGGCCGACGACCGGCGGCAGGCCGAGGGGCGCAACGGCCTCACCGAGATCTACCCGCTGACGACGTTCGCGATCGGCGGCATGCTGATCTTCGTGGCGGCGAACGACCTGCTGACCATGTTCATCGCGCTGGAAGTCTTCTCGCTGCCGCTGTACCTGCTCTGCGCGCTGGCCCGTCGCCGGCGGCTGCTGAGTCAGGAGGCGGCGATGAAGTACTTCCTGCTCGGCGCGTACGCCTCGGCGTTCTTCCTGTTCGGGGTGGCCCTGATCTACGGGTTCACGTCCGGGATCCCGGGCCGTGGGGCCGGGGTCGACTTCTCCACGATCAACGCGGCGGTGACCGAGTCGCCGGCCAGCCCGGTGCTGCTCTTCGCCGGCATGGCGCTGCTCGCCATCGGCCTGCTCTTCAAGGCCGCGGCGGCTCCGTTCCACGTCTGGACGCCGGACGTCTACCAGGGCGCACCGACCCCGGTGACCGGCTTCATGGCCGCCTGCACCAAGGTCGCCGCGTTCGGCGCGCTGCTGCGTGTCTTCCACGTGGCGTTCGCCGGTGCCGCCTGGGACTTCACCCCGGTGCTCGGCGCCGTGGCGGTACTGACCATGCTGGTCGGCGCGGTGCTCGCGGTCACCCAGACCGACATCAAGCGGCTGCTCGCGTACTCCTCGATCGCCAACGCCGGCTATTTGCTGGTCGGTGTGCTGTCGCCGAGCCGTGACGGGCTCTCCGGGACGATGTTCTACCTGGTCGCGTACGGATTCTCGGTGCTCGCCGCGTTCGCGGTCGTCACCCTGGTCCGCGACGCCGACGGGGAGGCCACCCACCTGTCCCGCTGGGCCGGGCTGGGTAGGCGCTCGCCGTTCTACGCCGGCCTGTTCACGTTCATCCTGCTGGCCTTCGCCGGCATCCCGCTCACCAGCGGCTTCACCAGCAAGTTCGCGATCTTCGGGCCGGCGCTGGACGGCGGCCAGGCGTGGCTGGTGATCGCCGGTGTGCTGACCAGCATGGTGCTGGCCTTCCCGTACCTGCGGGTCGTGGTGATGATGTGGCTGTCCGAGCCGGGCGAGTCCACCCCGACGGTCACCGTGCCCGGTGGGCTCACCTCCGCCGCTCTGATGATCGGCGTCCTGGCCACCCTGGTGCTGGGTGTCGCCCCGGCGCCGCTGCTCGATCTGGCTACCGGAGCCGCCGACTTCGTGCGGTGACGACAGCTTCGGCGACCCGGGGGCCGGCACGCGTTCGCGTGCCGGCCCCCGCGTGCATATCCCCGACCCGGAGCAGGTAGAACGGGTGTGGCATGGTTGATGGCGTGGTGATTCCGGCTGGCGAGCGTTCAGGTGCCACCGGCCCCGGCGGTCGCCGGGGTCGGGCGAGCACGAGTCAGTTCGGCGCGCTCGGCCTCCATCTCGCCGATCCCCGCGTCGAGGCGTCCGTGCTGGGTCTGCTCGACACGGTCGAGGTCGACCTGCGGGCCAGTGTGGCCAGCGCCGACCCGTTCGTCACCGAGGCCGCCCGGCACCTCGTCGAGGCCGGTGGGAAGCGGTTCCGGCCGCTGCTGGTGGCGCTGGGCGCCCAGTTCGGTGACCCGGCCGCCCCGAACGTGGTCCCGGCGGCCGTGGTGATGGAGCTCACCCACCTGGCCACCCTCTACCACGACGACGTGATGGACGAGGCCGCCGTGCGGCGGGGCGCGCCGAGCGCCAACTCCCGCTGGACCAACTCGGTCGCCATCCTGGTCGGTGACTACCTCTTCGCCCGGGCCGCGGACATTGCGGCCGACCTGGGCCCGGAGGCCGTCCGCCTGCAGGCGCGCACCTTCGCCCGGCTGGTGCACGGTCAGATCGCGGAGACCGTCGGGCCCCGCGCCGGTGACGACCCGGTCGCGCACTACCTGCACGTGATCGCCGAGAAGACCGGCTCCCTGATCGCCACGTCGGCCCGGTTCGGCGGCATGTTCGGTGGGGCCTCCGCCGAGCACGTCGAGGCGCTGGCCGGGTACGGCGAGACCATCGGCGTCGCGTTCCAGCTCTCCGACGACCTGCTGGACATCGCCTCCGAGTCGGTGCAGTCCGGCAAGACGCCCGGCACGGACCTGCGTGAGGGCGTTCCGACGCTGCCGGTGCTCTACGCCCGCGCCGCGGACGACTCCGACGCGGCGTCGGTGCGGCTGCGCGAGATCCTGGCCACCGGCCCGCTGACCGACGACGCGCTGCACGCCGAGGCGCTGGGCCTGCTCCGGGAGAGCCCGGCGCTCAAGCGGGCCCGGGAGACGGTGCGCAGCTACGCCGAGGACGCCCGCGCGCGGCTGGCCCCGCTGCCCACCGGCCCGTCCCGCCGCGCCCTCGAGTCGCTCTGCGACTACATCGCCGACCGCACCAGCTGATCCCCGCCCCGACCCGTGCCGGCGGCGGTGCGGGTCAACAGGCGGCTGCCGACGAGCATGAGGGCGGCGGCGAGCAGCATGGACACCGCCGCCGTGCTCCACATCGTCGGGTAGCCCAGGTGGGCGGCGAGCGGGCCCAGGGTCAGCGGTCCGAGGCAGCCGCCCGCGTACACCCCGGTCTGGGTGATCGAGGTGGCGGCGGCCGGGGCCTGCGGGTGGAGCCGGACCACCGCGAAGTTCATCAGGCCGGGCCAGGCCCAGCCGAGGCCGAAGCCGAGCACCACGCCCGCCACCAGTGGCACCGCGCCGGTCAGGGCGAGCAGACCCAGCCCGGCCGCGCCGACCACCAGCATCGCGGCGATCAGCGCCACGTGGCCGCTGGACCGCCGGTCGGCCAGCCAGCCGGCGCCGACCCGGGCCAGCACGCAGACCGCGCTGCCCAGGGTCAGGGTGAGGCCGGCGAGGCCCGGTGAGAGGCCACGGGCGGCCGCCGAGTCCACCAGGAAGGTGCCGAGGGCGTTGGCCGCGCCCGAGGCCAACGTCGCCGCCGCGCCGACCACCACCAGCGCCGCCGTGGCCCGGCCCGCGCGCCCGGTGCCGGTCCGCCGGGCGCGGCCGGCCTGCTGACGGGGTACGGATGGCAGCGTCGTCAGCGCCGCGCCGGCGGCCACCACGAACGCCCAGCGCCAACCGGCGGTGAGCGCGATGGTGGGCACCGCCGCGCCGGCCAGCAGGGTCGAGACAGGAATGGCCGCCTGCTTGACGCCGAACGACAGCCCCTGGCGGCGGGCGGGGACGTGCTGGGCCAGCGCGGCGTTGCTGGCCAGTTGGCCGAGGGCGTTCGCGCCGGCGCTCAGCGCCAGCAGCCCCACCAGCACCGGGTACGACCGGGCGAGCACTGCCACGGCCAGCATCGACCCGCGGACAGCAGGATGCCGCAGCGGGCCACCACGGCGGGCCCGTACCGCTCGACGAGGCGGCCGGAGGGCACCGAGGCCAGCGCGCTGACCCCGAAGTAGACGGCGACGGCCAGGCCCAGGCCGGCCGGGGAGAAGCCGAGGTCCTCGCCCATCTGCACGGCGAGGCCACCGAGCAGGAAGACGGGCAGTACGCAGGCGATGGTCGTGGCGACGGCGCCGGCGCTGACCCGGACCGGGCGGGTCGGGGCGGGGGTGGAGGCGGTGTTGGTCATCGTCCGGCAAACCTACGCGAGACCCGCTCAGGCCACTCCGTGTGACCGGCGAGGCACAAGGCGTGGATGGTGATCTGGCATCCTCGACCCGAACAGGCATATCGCACCCGGCCTGTATTTCATATGGTGTAAGTCCCCGGCGGCGGAGGTGGTTGTGCGCGACCCCTTGGCAGAACCTTCGGACCTGATCCGCAGCGTGTCCCGAGCGCTGCGGGTCCTGGAGTCGGTCGGTCGCGCCCCGAAGGGCCTGACCGTCAAACAGATCGCCCGGCGGTGCGAGCTGACCGTGGCCACCACGTACCACCTGGTGCGCACACTCGCCTACGAGGGCTACGTGATCCGTCGGGAGGACGGCACGTACATCGTGGGGTTGGAGGTGGCCGACCGCTACCGCGAGCTGGTCACCGCCTTCCGTGGCCCGCCGGCCGTCGGTGAGACCCTGCGCAGGGCCGCCGTCGACACCGGCTACAGCCACTACCTGGGTCGCTTCGTCGGCGGCCAGGTGGCCCTCACAGCGGTCGCGGAGGGGCACCGCTCGCCCTACCTGGAGGACCTGGTCCCCGGCTTCGACGAGGGGGCGCACGCCACCGCGCTCGGCAAGTCGCTGCTCGCCACCCTCACCGCCGAGCAACGCTTCCGCTACCTGCGGGAGTACGGCATGCGCCCGTTCACCACGGCCACGCTGACCAGCACCGAGGCGTTCGAGGCCGACCTGGCCGCCGGCGACCGGCGCGGCATGCAGTTGGAGATGGGGCAGTTCCGCCAGGGGGTCGCCTGCGCGGCGGTGCTCGTCTCGCCGGACAAGGACATGGAACGGCGGGTCGTGCTGGCCTGCGCGCTGCCGGCCAGCGAGATGATGACCTCCGCCCGGGTTGTCCGGGCCAAGCTGCTCACCGTCGCCCGCGCCGTCGCCGACGGCATCGCCGCCGACCACTGACCCCCGCACGACGCCGAGAGGCCCTCTCCCAGGCTGGGAGAGGGCCTCTCGGGGCGGTCCAGCACCGGACCGCCGGAGTGACGTCAGCTGCCCACCGGGCCGCCGTCGGGGCGCCAGGTGACCACCACGCCCGGCTTGGCGTAGTCGCCGTCCGGCCAGTTCGAGGCCGGGTTCTCCACCGAGGCGCCGGTGATCTCACCCGGGTGCTGCACGGCGACGAAGACCGAGCGGTTGTCGCCGGTGATGAACGGGCCGCAGGTCTCGGCGCCGAGCGGAACGGTCAGGAACTGCTTGAGGTGACCCCGCTCCGGGCCTTCCACGGCGGTGGCGAAGAGGCCGTCGTTGCTGCCCAGCGCGTTGCCGTCGGTGGAGATCCACAGGTTTCCGGTGGCGTCGAAGGCGACGTTGTCCGGGCAGGAGATCGGGGAGACCTTGGTCTTGTCGTACCCGGCGAAGAAGGTCGACGGGTCCGTCGGGTCGCCGCAGACGATCGGCAGCGACCAGGCGAAGTTCTCGGCGGTGTTGTCGCCGCGGTCCTCGACCAGCTCCAGGATCTGCCCGTGCTTGTTGGCGGTCCGCGGGTTGGCCTCGTCCGCCTTCGGGTTGCTGCCGACGCCCCGGTTGGTGTTGTTCGTCAGCGCCACGTACACCTTGCCGGTGAGCAGGCTCGGCTCGACGTCCTCCGGGCGGTCCATCTTGGTCGCGCCGACCTTGTCGCCGGCGACCCGGGTGAAGGTGAGCACGTCGGCGGCGGTCATCCCGTCGACGAACGAACGGTTGCCGCTGACCAGCTTGATCCAGCGGCCCCGGCCGTTGAACGCGCCGTCGGTGGGGAGCTTGCCCGAGCCGTCGATCTCGCCGGCGCTGGTCTGTTCCAGCTGCGCGACGTAGAGCGTGCCTGACTCCAGCAGCGTCAGGTTGTGCTTGCGGGCGGCCCAGGAGTTGCCCTTCAGGAACTTCTTGTCCGAGACGAACTTGTAGAGGTAGTCGAACCGCTCGTCGTCGCCCATGTACGCGACCACGTGCCCGTCCCTGGCCACGATGACGTTCGCGCCCTCGTGCTTGAACCGGCCCATCGCGGTGTGCTTGCGCGGGCGGCTCTCCGGGTCGAACGGGTCGATCTCGACGATCCAGCCGAACCGGTGCGCCTCGTTCGGGTGCTTCGCCAGGTCGAAACGCTCGTCCGCCCGCTCCCACTTACGGCTGCCAGTGGGGTAGCGGGACGCGGTGCTGATGCCGTAGCGGTCCATCTTCGGCTTCAGCTCCGCGGGGACGCCGTCGGCGCCGACGAAGTACTGGTTGAAGTTCTCCTCGCCGGAGAGCACCGTGCCCCAGGGGGTCACCCCGCCGGCGCAGTTGTTCAGCGTGCCGACGACCGTGCGGCCCTTCGGGTCGGCGGCGGTCTTCAGCCACGCCGAGCCGGCGGCCGGGCCGGTCAGGTCGAACTTGGTGCTCAGCGCGGTGACCCGGCGGTTGTACGGCCGCCGACCGTTGTCGACCGGCGTCCACTGCCCGGTGCCGGCGACCCGCTCGATCTCCACCACGGACATGCCGTGCGCGGCCATCGCGGTGCGCAGCTGCTCCACCGAGAGCCCGTCCAGGCCGGGGAAGCCTGGGAACATCAGGTCCTCGTTGGTGTACTCGTGGTTGACCACGAGCAGCGCCCGGTTGCCCCGCTTGTCCAGCGGCAGCACGCCCACGAAGTCGTTGTTGTAGCCGAACTGCTTGGACTGTGCCGCCGCGGTCTGCCTGTGCACGTTGAACTCGGGCGCGCCCGGCACCACCGGGTCGCCCCACTTGATCACGACGGCGTGGTCGTACCCGTTCGGCACGACCAGGGTGTCCAGCTTGTTCGGCGGGATCGGCTTGAAGCTCAGCTTGCCGTTGCCGACACCGGTGGTGGGACGCCCGAAGCCGAAGGCCTCCGGGACGTCCGGGAGCTCCGGGGTGGTGGGAGCCGCCATGGCGGGGGCGGCGCCGGCCAGCGCACCGGCCGCAGCGCCACCGAAACCGAGCACCAGCGCGCCGACCGCGCCGGCCCGGACCACGCCGCGCCGCGAGACCTCCGCGTTCACCACGTCCCCGAAGTACGCGTTGTCGGACGTGTTCGGAACCGGGTGGTCGCAGGCGTTTCCACAGCGGTAGAGACAGGTCATGGCGTCGCGGGTGCCGTGGCGGTTGGCACCCAACAGCGGGAGCAGCCGGGGACGGTCGCTCATGGGAGAAGCCTCCTGGGAAGGTCGGTGGCACGGCTGGATCAGGCATCGGCCGGGCGTACCTGCCGGACGCTAGGAGGACGTGGTGAGCGCTCGTCAGCCGCGATGTGAACCAGGCGTGAACAAGTCGCCGGACGCCTATCGATGCGCAACCGGTCTGACCTCGGGCTGAACCGATCGGCGTGACCGCACGTATTCACGAGCGGACGCACCGCCGGACGCGCGCCGGAAGCGAGGAGACCGCCATCAGCGACCATGACGCCCAACTGCTGCGCGCGCTGCATGACGAGCACGCGGAGGCGCTGTACGCACACGCCCTGCGGCTGGTCAACGGTGACCGGCAGCGGGCCGAGGACCTGGTGCAGGAGACGCTGCTGCGGGCCTGGCGACACCCGGAGTCGCTCGACCCGCGACGCGGCTCGGTGCGGGCGTGGCTCTTCACCACCGCCCGCAACCTGGCCATCGACGCCTGGCGACGCCGGTCGACGCGGGTGGGTGAGGTGTTCACCGACGAGCTGCCCGAACCGCCGGAGGTGGTCGACGAGGCCGAGCGCGCCGTGGAGGCGTGGACGGTCGCCGAGGCACTGAACCGGCTCAGCCCCACCCACCGGGAGGTGCTGGTCGAGTGCTTCTACCAGGGGCGCTCGGTGGCAGAGGCGGCGTCCCGGCTGGGCGTGCCACCGGGCACCGTGAAGTCCCGCACCCACTACGCGCTGCGGTCACTACGGTTGGTCCTGGCTGAGATGGGAGTGACGGGATGACCCGGTGCGAGTTCGCGCACGACGACGGCGCGTACGTGCTGGGCGCTCTGGCCCCCGCCGAGCGGGCGGCGTACGAGCGGCACCTCGCCGGCTGTGCGTCCTGCCGGGACGCGGTCGCCGAGATCGCCGTCCTGCCCGGGTTGCTCGGCCGCCTCGACCCGGCGGGGTTGGAGCAGTTCCTGCCACCGCCGACCGCGCCCCGGGTGCCCGCGCTGATCGAGGAGGCCCGCAAGCGCCGGCGCCGCGAGCGTTCCGCGACCCGCCAGCGGTACGCGCTGACCACACTGGCCGCCGCTGCGCTGGCCCTGGTGGTCGGTGTCGGGACGGCCGCGGTGCTGCCCCGCCCGGTCGGCCCGCCCGGCACTCCCGAGGCGCAGGGCACCACGCCCGGGCCGAAGGTGTCGATGGTGGCGATGCGACCGGTGGCCGCCGCCGGGCCGGTGCACGCCGAGATCGGGCTGACCGGCACCGAGTGGGGCACCGAGGTGACCATGCACTGCGGGTATGACGCGCGGACGAGCTACGGCAAGGCGTACCCGTTCCGGCTGGTGGCACGCGGGCCGAACGGTGCCACCGAACAGATCGGCTCCTGGCTGGCGGCGCCCGGGGACGACCTCCGGTTCACCGGAGCGACGCGGTTCACCGACGCGGAACTCGTCAGCGTGGAGCTGCAACGCGCCGACGGCACGCCCCTTCTGACCTTCGCCGTGCCGTAGACCGGCGACGGGATCAGGGCGTGGGGAGTGGGGTGTTGGCGGCGAGGCGGGTGCGGGCGCGGGTGCGCTGGGACTGGCGGACGGCGTCGGCGGTGAAGACGACGAGAGCGAGCCAGACCAGCGCGAAGCCGGCGATTCGGGCCGGTGGCATCGGCTCGTGGAAGATCAGCACACCGCAGCCGAGCTGAAGGATCGGCGCCAGATACTGGATCATGCCGAGACTGGACAGCGGCAGCCGGTTGGCGGCCCCGGCGAAGAGCAGCAGCGGGATCGCCGTGGCCGCACCGGCCAGCACCAGCAGCGCGGTGTGCCCGGCCGAGACCTGCCCGAAGGTCGACTCGGCGCGGCGGGTCAGCCAGGTCAGGTAGCCCAGCGCCGGCACGGCCAGCACCGCCGACTCGACGAACAGCCCCTCCGCGGCGGGCAGCCCCAGCCGCTTCTTCACCAGGCCGTAGCCGGCGAAGCTGAAGGCCAGGGTCAGTGCCAGCCAGGGCAGCCGGCCGTAGTCCACGGTGAGCACCGCGACCGCGGACGCGCCGATGCCCAGCGCCACCCACTGGGCCGGGCGTAGCCGCTCACGCAGCACCGTCACCCCGAGCAGCACCACCACGAGCGGGTTGATGAAGTAGCCGAGCGCCGTCTCCACCACCCGGTCCGAGTTGACCCCGTAGATGTAGGTGCCCCAGTTGACCGCGATCAGCGCGGCGGCGGCGACGATCCCGGCCAGTGCCCAGGGCCGGCGCAGCAGCGCCCGGAGGAAACCGATGTTGCGCAGCGCGGCCAGCAGCAGGGCCACGAAGACCACCGACCAGACGATCCGGTGGGCCAGGATCTCCAGTGGGCCGGCGGGTCGCAGCAGCTTGAGGTAGAGCGGAAAGAAACCCCAGAGCAGGTACGCGCCGAGGCCGTAGAGGTATCCCAGACGGAGTGGCGTCACGGTTACACCGTAAGGGGTCAACTGGCGCTTTGTTCCTTTCCGGTGACCGGCGTCACCGGTGGCCGCCGATCGAGCTGCATCCACCGGTGCGGGACGTCCAACGGCGTGAACCCCACCCGCGCGTACACCTCGTGCGCGTCGTCGGTGGCCAGCAGGATCCGGCGTACGCCCAGCTCGACCAGGTGGTCGCGGACCGCTCCGGCGAGCCAGCCGCCCAACCCGTCACCCCGGGCGGGCCGGTCCACGTACACGTCGCAGAGCCAGGCGAAGGTGGCGCCGTCGGTGACCGCCCGGGCCACCGCCACCTGGCGGCCGTCGCCGGGCCGGTAGACGCCGAACGGCAGCGAGCCGGCGAACGCCCGGGCGACCGTGTCCCGGTCGCGCCCCAGCGCCCAGTACGCGTCGGTGGAGAGCCGGTGGTGCACCCGGTCCAGATCGAGCCGGGCTGGATCGGTGCTCAGCAGGTGGCCGTCGGCGCGGGTCAGCGAGAACACGCCGCGACGCTAGCCGACCCGGTCGGCCCTGGCACCGGCCAATTCCCGGAATCTGGTCGCCGGGCCGCCCGGGGCTCCGGTCGGGGCCCCGGACGGCCCGGGTCGTTGCTGGTCGGTTGGTGGCCGGTCAGTCCCGGTCGAGGACCGCGCCGAGGATCCAGGTCACGATGCTCACGAAGAGGGCACCCAGCACGGCGGCCGGCCAGAAGCCGTCCACCGAGAACCCGAGCCCGGCCTGGTCGGCGATCCAGCTGGTGAGCAGGAACAGCAGACCGTTGACCACGAGGGCGATGAGACCCAGGGTCAGCAGGTAGAAGCCACAACCGACGGTCTTGATGATCGGCTGGAGCACCGCGTTGACCACGCCGAAGATCGCCGCCACCAGGACCAGCGTGGTGACCGTCTCCACGGCCGACCCCGACTCCAGGGTGATGCCGGGAATGAGCAGTGTGGCCAGCCAGAAGGCCAGCGCCGTGGTGGCCAGCCGAATCAGCAGCCCTTTCAGAAAACCCATGGCGGGGATCGTGCCACGGACCGGCCACCGGCGTAACCCGCCAGTTGACGGCTCAGCCGCGCGCCGGGCGTCCGATCAGCTGCGACTCGATCGGGGTGGGGGAGAGCAGCGCCCAGCGCAGCGCCCGCCGGTTCACCACGGCCACCATGTCGTCCCGGATCCGGGTCAGCAACTCGGCCGAGCCGCCCAGCCCCAGCGCGGTGCCCGCCAGCGCGGCCTCTCCCGCGCCCAGCGGCTGCAGCACCGCCAGGTCGGCCCGGCTCAGCGCGTCCACGTCCGCCGGGGTCAGCTCGTCCCGGACCACCAGGGTGGCCCGCCACGGCGGGCCCGGCTCGGCCTCGGCCGGCACCGGCCCGGCGTCGACCACCAGCAGCAGTGGCCGCAGCGCTGTGCCCACCCCGTCGGCGACCGGCCGACCCGGCGGGATCAGCGGGATCGTTCCACCGGGCGCGCCGACGCCCCGGACGAACGGCTCCCAGGCGCGCGGGCGCGCGGTCTGCACCACCACCAGAGCGCCCAGCGCCATCGCGCGCAGCGTCACCAACTGGGCGGCGCGTACCCCGCCCACCAGCAGCAGGCGGGTGGCCTCCGGTCGGAACAGCCGCACGGTGACGGCGCCGCCGTGCCGGTTCGTGCCGACCATCATCCCGGCCTCACCGAGGGTCAGCTCCCAACCGTCCACCGCCGGTCGCGGCTGGGCCCCCGGGGTGGTGAGCGCGAGCGGCAGCGTGCCGGCCAGGCCGTCGAGGTGCGCGCCGTCGAGCCGGCGAACCTCCCCGCCCAGGCCGGTCACCAGCCGGTCCAGCGCCTCGGTGGCCACGGTCAGCTCCGCCGTCGTCCCGGCGGCCAGGCGTACGGTCAGCTCGGTCGGCGCCCCGGTGGCCGCCGGTGGCCCCGCGCAGAGCGACACGGTCGTCGCGGTCGCCGGCAACGCGAGCAGCCGCGCCACCAGCCGCCGTGCACCCGCGCTGTCGGCGTCCGGCCAACGAATCAGCCGGAAGGTGGCCTGGAGCAGTGCCCCGGACCGGAGCACCGGCCATGACTCCCGCACCGGGTGGCCGTCGTGGTGGGCCAGCTCGCCCAGCACGCGCAGCGCCGCGGGTACGCCGAGCGGCCGCGCGGTCAGCGGCCCGAGCCGGCGGACGAGCCGGCGCACCGTGCCGGCGAGCACGCGCCGCAGGTCCTCCTCCGACCAACCGTCCACCCGCAGCACCCGGACCGCCAACACGGCCCGCTCCCGCCCGGCGAGCCGCCCGTCGGTGAGCTGCCGGTACGACGTGCCGACCGTTCCGCCCGCAGCCGGCGCGGGCGCCGGTGTGCCGGCGAGCAGCAGTTGGATCCGCAGTGGCGGCACGTCCGGCCCGGGTGGGGGCAGCAGCGCGGACGGCGCGGGGATCGCCCGGGACGCGTCGCCGAGCAGGTCGCCGGGGTCGCCGAGCTCCAGCAGTGCCACCAGGCCGGTGGTGTCCTCCAGGAGCGCCGCCGGCCCGCCGGGCAACTCCGTCGAGCGGACCACGGCACCCGGGGCGACCAGATCGAGCAGATCGGCCGGGCCGGCCGGCCCCACCAGTGCGCGGCGACGGGTCAGGTGCCCGACGGCGGTGGCCAGCCACTCGAAGAGCCACCGGCTCCGGACCCGGAGCCAGGCGACCGCCACCAGCAGCAGCGCCGCCAGCAGGGCCGCGACGGTGACCAGGGTGCCCCGGCCCAGGGCGGCGAGGACGAGCGCCACCGCGACCTGCCCGGCGACCAGTTGGCCGGCGCGTACCCCTGCGCCCGCCCGCCGGCCCGGCGATGCCCAGCGGGTGCCCGACGGTGGCCGGTGAGGTGTGGAGCGACCCGCCCCGGAGCCCGCGAGCCCTTCCGGGTCGCTCGGCGGCGCGACGACGCCCGACCCGGACCCGATGGGAGCCGCCGGTTGCGCTCCTCCGGTGGTGATCGCCGGCACCGCGCCTCCTCGACCAGTGTGGACCGTGCCGGGCCGCCGGCCGCTCCGGCGGCCCGTCACGCCCCGCGACGTGGCTGCGGCACATCGTAAGCGACCGATGGCCGCCGTGGTTGTCCACAGGAGAGCCGTGCGGGGTAGCAGAACGGCAACCGGGCCGCTACCGTCAGCCACGAAGTTCATCGCTGACCCGCGTCCGCCGGGCTCGACGACCGGGCGACGCGAGCGGTGCGTCCCCAGGATGGGCGCGCCGACGGCCAGCCACGATCGAGGAGATGAGGTGACGTCCGGGTGTCCCAGACCCAGGCAGAAGCCGCGGTCATGCAGCAGACCGCCACGAAGTTCGAGCAGGTGGACCAGTCGTTGCAGTCCATGCTGACCGGCCTGCTGGCCGAGCTGGAGGTGTTGCAGCAGGCCTGGCGCGGCGCCGGCGGGCGGTCCTTCGAGCAGGTCAAGCAGCAGTGGTCGCAGGACCAGGCGGCGCTGCACCGGGCGCTGCGGGAGACCGCCGGGGCGATCCGCACCGCCGGCCGGCAGTACGACGTCTCGGACGACGAGGCGGCCAGCCGGGTGGCCGGCACCAACCGCGGCGGCATCCAACTGCCGCTCTGATCCCGCTCGGAAGGGGAGATCCGATGGACCACGGTGTGCTGGTCGTCAACTTCGCCGCGCTTCAACAGGCTGGCGGGGACATCCAGAAGGCGCTGAACACGCTCGACTCGCAGCTCGGCCAGCTCGAACGGGACGCCGCTCCGCTGGTGGCGAGCTGGACGGGCGAGGCCCGGCAGGCCTACGAGCAGCGCCAGGCGCGGTGGCGGTCCGCCTCGCAGGACCTCCAGGCGATGCTGCGCGACATCAGGCTGGCGGTGAACGACTCCGCCACCGACTATCTGGACACCGAGAAGAAGAACACCGGGCTGTTCCAGTGAGATGAGTGGGCCGGGAGCGCTGACCGTGTCCGGGTCGGCGCCCCGGCCGCGCCCGGTCGAGGAGCGGGCCCACGGCCCGGCGGCGTCAGGTCGGGTCGGCCGGGCGCCAGCGCCGGCGGGCGCCCCGGGGCAGCACCAGGGCGAGCAGCACCAGGGCGACCGCCGTCGTGCCGACCACCGCGCCGACCAGCAGTGCCCGATCACGGGCCGTCGCCCGGCGAGCCTGGTGAGCGACCAGCGCCGGGTCGGCCCGGTCGTCGGCGAGCGCCGTGACGGGCCGTGGACGGCCAGTTCGGACACCGCCGGTCTCGGTGACCGCCCGGTAGGGGTTCAGCACACCGGCGCCGTACCCGCCGCCACGACCCGTACCGGGTGCCGGATCGGCGGTGGCGATGATCCGCTCCACCACCTGGGCGGCGGTCAACTCGGGCCGGTACTGACGCAGGAGTGCCGCGGTGGCGGCCACGAACGGCGCGGCGTAGCTGGTGCCCTCGACCTGGTGGTGGCCCTGACCGGGCGCGGCGGCCAGCACACCGCTGCCCGGTGCGACCAGGTCGACGTACGCGCCGGTCTGCGAGAACGTCGCCCGCCCACCGTCCACCCCGATGGCCCCCACCCCGAGCACCCCGTCGTACGCGGCGGGGAACGGGCGCGGGTCCCCGTTGTCGTGCAGGTTGCCGGCGGCGGCCACCAGCACCACGTTCCGGTCGATCGCGTACCGGACGGCGGAGTGGACCGCCGGGTCGTCGGCGTACAGCACCACGGAGAGGTTCAGCACGTCGGCGTCGTGGTCGACGGCCCAGCGGATGGCCCGGGCGAACTCGCCGGCGCTGACCGTACGCCCCGACTCCCGCCCCTGCACGACCTGCTGCTCGCTCACCCGCACCGGCAGGATCCGGGCATCGGGCGCCAGGCCGTGGAACGCGACGCCCGGTTGGGGTGCCGCCGCGATGATGCTCGCCACACCGGTGCCGTGCCCCGCGCAGTCCCGGCTGCCGTCCCCACCGGGGTCGAGCAGGTCGGTGCCCTCCAGCACCCGCCCGGCCAGTTGGGGGTGCACCCGGTCCACCCCGGAGTCGACCACCGCCACCGTGATCCCGGTGCCGGTGGCCAGCGGCGCGAGCCGGGCGGGGTCGTACCGCTGCTGTGGCCAGGGCAGGGCCGTGACCGGCCGGACGGGGGCGGGTGGGGTCGCGCAGGCCGGTGCCACCCGGAGTGCGACGTCGGCGGCGACGGCCGGTGCTGCCGTGCCGATCAGCAGGGTGGCCGTCAGACCTGCAAGGACCGGGCGCGCAATCGACCGGGACATCGACGGCCTCCGTATCGTGTCGGCTCCGGGACGGGATGTTATCGCCTCACCGGCGCCCCGGCAGACCGCCGCCGGCCAGCCATTGTGATCTTGGTACCACCTTGTAGGTTGTACGCGATACCTGTGGCCTGTTCTCGGAAGGAGAGGTGGCCGTGACCGAATGGGAGCCGGCCACGGAGGCCGAGGTGGCGATGCGGGACGCGCTGCGCGCCAACGACCAGGAGCTCTACTTCCGGCTCCTGTCCCGCACCGATCTGCTGTTGCCGGTCTCCCCGCCGGCCCCGCCCGGTCAGGCACCGTCGGGCTGGGGCACCTGGACCACCGGCGGCCGTACCCACCTGCTGGCGTTCACCTCCGCCGCCGCGCTGCGGGCCTGCCTCGGCGATCACCCCGGCAGCAACCGCCGCGTCCCCTTCACCGACCTCGCGGTCGGCTGGCCCAACCAGGAATGGTGGCTCGCGGTCAACCCCGGGTTGCCCGTCGAGGGCTACCTGCCGCCGTGGTTCGTCTCCCAGCTCTCGCGGGGCGACGTTCGGCTGCCCGGCCGCGCCATGGGTGCCCGCGCCCGCCTGGAGCGGGCCGAGACCCTGGCCCGCACCCGGCCCGGTGCGTCCGGTCGGGACGTCACGACCGGCACGGGTTCGGCTCCCGCCACCGGACCGTCGTCCGGGTTCGACCCGGCGGCGACCGTGCCCGGGCCACCCCCGCGGACGCGGGGCGCGGCGCCCCGGACGGGCGGTCCGACGGCACCGGGCACGTCGCCCCGGACGCCCGCTCCGGGTGAGCTGTCGCGCCGATCTGGCGAGGACCTGCCCGCCGCCGGCCAGCGGCACCCGACCGCCCCGCCCCGCCCCGGCCGGCCGGGCGACCCGGTGCCCGGCGCGGCACGGCCCGCCGCATCCCGGTTCACACCGCTGACGCCCCCCGACCGTCCCGGTGTCGCCCCCGCCGATCGGGCCGGCTCGGGCTGGCCGCCCGCGAGTCGACCGGGCGACGGCCCGGCCGCCGACAACGGCGGCGCCGAGAGCGGCCGACGCTCCTTCTTCGAACCGGCGTCCGGCCGGGACCGTACGCCCGGCCCGACGTCGGCCGGTGGCCGGTCCGGTGACCGGGCGGCGCCGCCGTCCCGGTTCGGGCGCGGCAGCCAGCCCTTCCCGCGCCGCCGCCCGGCCGACGGTCCGGTCGGCGACAACGCGTCCCGGGCCTTCCCGATGCCGGATCCGGACGCCACCCGCCCGCTGCGGCCACCGGCCAACGACCTGGGTGCGTCCCGCGGTGTACGACCACCGGCGCCGGACGACGAACCCACCCAGCCGCTGCCGCCCCGCCGGCCCGAACCGCTGGCCGAGGAGCCCACCCGTGCCTTCCGGGTGCCCGGTGGGCCCACCGGCGAGCCACCGCTGACCCGGCTCGGGCCGGGCGACCTCGCGGCGGACGAGACCCAGGCGATCCCCCACGGTCGACCGGGCGTTGGCCGGTTCGAGCCGGTGGAGGAGCTGCCGCCGTCCATCGCCGAGCCGGTCTCCGGCCCGCCCGCGCCGCGCCGCGGCTTCACGCCCATCGTCATCGAGGGCACCATCATCGAGTCCCGCGACCTCACCGACCGGGCCGACGCCGGCGATCTGGCCGACGCGGGTGAGTTCGGTCCGGCGGCGTTCGACGCGCCGTCGTCCGGTGCCGGTCTGTTCGGCCCGGCGGCGTTCGACCCCCGCTCGTCCGGCCCCGCTCGGTTCGGTCCGCCTCAGTCCGGCCCGGCGGAGTCCGGGTCAATTCCGGCCCGTCCGGAGGAGTCGGGGTCGGGCCCGTTCGTTCCTGCGGAGGCCGGGCCGGGGCCGTTCGTTCCGGCGGAGGCCGGTGTGAGCGGCGGGTTGACGGACGGTGGCCGCCCGGCGGTGCGCCTCGACGACCGAGTGGTTGGCCCGGACGGTGGAGATCCCGCCACCGACAACAGCACAGAGCGCGCGATCCCCGACGACGCCGGGCAGCACGCGCCGCCGCCGGTCGAGTTCCTGCCGGCCAACACCGTCGAGGAGGACCTGCTCAACGCGGCCGGTGCCGGCAGCACGGACACGTTCCTGTCCACGCTCCTGCTGGCCCGGGTCCTGCTGCCGGCCGCCCCGGAGTCGGTGCCGGGCAGCCGCCCCGGCGACCCGGGCTTCGTCTGGCGCACCGCGCAGTTGGACGACGAGACGTACGTGGTGGTCTACACCTCCCCGGAGCGCCTCGCCGACCACGCCGGAGGCGACGTCGACACGGTGGGGGTGAAGTTCGCCCAACTCATCCGCCGCTGGCCGGACGAGGACTGGTCGTTCGCCGTCAACCCGGGTACTCCGGTCGGCGCCAAGCTGCCCGGCGAGCAGATCGTCGCGTTGGCCAACTGGGCCGCCGAGGTCGGGCTCGGCGACGACCTGGAGGTGGACCCGGAGGAGCCGCCGGCCGTCGCGGAGCCCGCCGCCCGCCCCCGGTACGCCCCGGCGGCGGTCGACCCGGCCCGACCGACCGTGATGCAGAAGGCGATCGCGCCCAGCCAACTCGCATACTACCTGGAGCGGGGGTACGACCGGGTCTCCGGTTTCGTGCACCGGGCCGGGGAGTTGGCCCACCTGACCACGCCGGCCCAGTTGCACGACGCGCTCGGCCTCAGCTACCCGGGTTCGCCGTTCTCCCGTGACGCCGAGGAGATCTACGTGCTGCGTTGGCCGGCGCACCGCCCGAGCCTCTACCGGATCCCGTACGGCGGTCAGAACGAGCCGGCGATGCGGGCCATGGAGGGTTGGGTCATCGAACGCCCACCGTTCCGGGGCAACGGCTTCGCGCCGGGCGAGAGCAGCGACGTGGTGGCGGAGTTCAAGGTGGACAGCGCGCGGTTGCCGCATGGCGCGCAGCTCTGGCGGATCGGCGTGGACGGCACCGAGCGGGTCGTCGCGGTGCTCGACACGGACACGGTGTCGTGGCGACGGGTCGGTGAGGCGTGATGCGGGACGGCTACGTGGCCCGTTGGCAGGGTCGGGAGTACCAGGCCAGCCCGGACGGCGATGACATCCGGCTGTACCAGCCCGAGCCCGCTGAGGGGTTCGAGGAGGTCCGCGCCGGCCGGTACGTGCGGGTGCTGCCGGCGAGCGAGGTCGAGGACCTGGCGTACGTGCGGACCACCTGCACCTGGCAGGGGCAGCCGTTCATCGTGCTCGGTGAGCACGACGCCTGGCTGCGGGTGGAGTACACCGGCGGCCGCTGGCCGGTCGCCGAGGCCATGCGGCTGGAGGTGTTCGACTTCGGCGTCTACCAGGGTTGGGCGCCGGCCGCCGAGGTCACCGACCTGCGGGAGCAGCGGGTCTGACCGTTCAGGACTTGGCCCACCGCAGGATCTCGCCGAGCACCAGCTCAGGGGCCTCCAGGTGCGGGAAGTGCCCCACCCCGTCGAGCAGCCGCCACTCGTAGGGGGCGACGACGTACCGGCCGGAGCCCAGTGCGGTACGCGGCAGGGCGGCGACGTCCAGCGCGCCGTGCAACTGGAGGGTCGGGGTGACCAGCGGCTTCTGCATCAGCCGGACGAACCGGTAGCCGTGCAGCCGCAGCACCGAGCGGAACGCCCACCGGTACCCCTCCAGCGCGCAGAACGCTGCCTGCGGGATGCGCATCGCCTCCCGGCACCGCTCGGCGTACGCCTCGAAGGCCGGCCCGGCCACCCAGCGGGGCCCGCCCCAGCGGCGCAGGATCTCCGCCACGGACGCGGCGCCGTCCCGGGTCAGCACGTGCTCGTAGCGGGGAAGCTGGAACTTCAGCGCCGGGGTGGAGGCGGCGAACTGCCCGCGCGGGTCGGCGAAGATGGCGGCGCGCAGCCGCAGCGGGTGTGGTGCTCCCAGCACCACCAGCCGGCGGACCAGGGACGGGTGGAACGAGGCCACCGTCCAGGCGACCATGCCGCCGACGCCGCTGCCCACGAGCGTCGCCGACCGCTCTCCGAGTGCGCGGATCAACCCGGCGATGTCCGCGGCGAGCGTGTAGCCGTCGTAGCCCCGGGGTGGCTTGTCGCTGGCGCCGTAGCCGCGCAGGTCGACGGCGACCGCGCGGAAGCCGGCGTCGGCGACCGCCGGCAGCATCTCGTGCCACGCCCACCAGTGCTCGGGGAAGCCGTGCAGGAAGAGCACCATCGGCCCGGTGCCGGCCTCGACCACGTGGAACCGGGTGCCGTTGGCGCCGACGAAGCGGTGCGTCCACGGCCCCTCGGTGAGGACGCAGGACTCGTCGACGGCCGCGCCGCGCTGGTCGGTCATGCGCCCAGCCTAGGACCCCCGCCGCGGAATGCGGCCCGGGCCGTCGCCGGCCTCGCTGTTCGGCCCGGGTGGCGGGAGGCTCACAGCGGCACGATGCTCATCGGTTTGCCCGGTCCGCAGGCGATGCGAGCCTGCAGGGGCGCGAGCCGCAGCGTGACGAAACTCCCGGCCCGCAGCTCGCCGGCGTCCGGACCGTGCAGCGCGTACTCGGTGCCGTCCTCGGCGACCATCCCGTAGCAGGGGCCGGTGCCGCCCCGGGTGACGGTGCCGCTGACGAGGTTGCTCTGCCGCAGGTCGGTGGGCGGGCTCGGTTTGACGACGGGTGGCCGCATCGTCGGCAGCTCGGTGGCGGACAGCGGAGGCCGGGCTCGCGATTCCGTGACCGCCGGTGCCGGCGGGTTGCTCGGGGCGAGCGAGGGCGTCGAGGTCAGGCTCGGCGTGGGCGGGGTGGTGGTGGGGGCGGGTCGGTCCTCGGGCGGCGTGCCGGCGTCGTCGGTGCTGGCGCAGGCGACCATCGTCAGCAGCGGGAGGAGCAGGAGCAGGCCGCGGGGGGTTGTGAGCACGCTTCTTGGACGCCGGCCGGGGCACCGCGGTTCCGGTGGAAGCGGAGGTCAGGGGTGGTCGGCCCGCTGCGAGGCTCGGCCGCGAGGGCGGCACCGGAAACGGCAACGGCGCCCGGGGAGTCCCGGGCGCCGCTGCCGTTACTGCGGCAGGAACTAGGAGATGCGGACCTTCATCGAGGTGCCGTCCTGCTCCAGAACCTTGACCTTGACACCGGTTGCGGGGAGCTTGACGCCGTGGTTCGGCAGATCCTCGTAGAAGTACTTCTTGGTGTCGTCGAACAGCGGCTCCGCGGCCTGGCCACGGATGTACTGCGGCTGGCTGTTCAGGTGCAGGGTGAACGAGTCCGCCTTGTTCAGGCTGAACGGAGCGTCGTACACCTGGACCCGGGCCCGCCACGGTGCGCCGGTGAGGTTGTAGATCGGGCGCGGGTGCGCGTCGATGTACAGGTTGCGGCCCTCACCCGGGTGACCACCCGGGTTGGTGGGCGACGCCGGCGCGGTGTTGTTGTCGTTCCAGCGGGTGTTCCAGTACGAGATGAGCAGGCCTTCCTGGTACGCGTAGTGGTCCACGTAGTCGGGACGGGTGTTCGCGTAGCCGAAGAAGTACGGGCCGGTCTTCAGGTACTTGTCGTACGAGACGTACGACCGGTTGCCCGCGATGTAGTAGTTGTCGAACAGGCGGGTGTAGGTCGCCCCGACGATCTCCCAGCCGTCCAGAGCCCAGCCGGCGTCGGTCTCGGCGCCGTCACTGAGCACCGTCTGGCCGTCGGCCGTCACGGTGATCGCGTCGCCGAAGAAGCCGCCCTCGGAGACGCCACCGTCGGTGACGTAGTGCAGGCGGATCTGGGCGACCTTGCCAGCGAGCGAGTTGAGCGGGATGTTGATGTCCGCCCACGCGCCGTTGCTGGTGCCGTCGAGGGCCGGTCGGCCGGCGCCGTCGACGCCGATCGGCTGGCCGTTGACGGTGCCGTCCAGGTCGGCCCAGGTCTGGCCACCGTCGGTCGACGCCTCGAAGTACAGGTAGTCGTACCCCTCCTCGATGGCGTACTTGCCCTTGAGGGACATGGCGGCGGACGACTTGCCGGTGAGGTCGAACGTCCTCGTCATCGTCTGGTCGAGGTCGTCGTCGTTACCCGAGAAGTACTGCTTCGCGCCTGCGAACGGTGCACCGTAGTTGAAGGTGTACTCGCGCTGGGGCAGCACCACCACCGCGGCCTGCGCCTTGGCGGAGTTGTACTCCTGCGGCCCGAGGTCCAGCGTGCGCTTCTGGCCAGCCACGATCACCTCGTAGTCGAGCCAGCCGAGCTGGAGCTTGTTCCACGCACCCAGGTCACCACCGCGGTCGCCGATGCCGGCGTCGTTCTTGGCGCCGAGCCGGCTCTGGGCCATGAGGGTCCAGTGCTCGTTGTTGTTGTCCGCGGGTCCGTAGTCGTCCGGCAGGCCCAGGTCGTGGCCGTACTCGTGGTAGAAGACGCTGCGGCCGCCGTTTTCCGGCTGGATCGTGTAGTCGCGGATCCAGACGCCGGTGTTGCCGATCTGGGTGCCACCGATCGGGAAGTTCGGTGGGCCCACCGGCGAGCTGTTGAACGCCGACCAGCGGTGGCTCCAGATGGCGTCCTCACCCTGGTGCGGGTCACCGTCGGCCTGGTCGCCGCCGGAGTGGACGATCTGGAAGTGGTCGATGTAGCCGTCCGACTCGTTGAAGTCGCCGTCACCGTCGAAGTCGAACCGGTCCCACTGGTCGTAGGACCGCATCTCCTCGGCGATCTGCGCGTCCGTCCGGCCCTTGGCCTTCTGGTCGGCGACCCACTGGTTGGCGGCGTCGCGGATCAGGGCCCAGGTGTTCGAGCAGACGTTGTCGCCGCAGACGGCAGGGTCGCCGGTCGGGTCGTTGTCGGCCTTCGGGTCGTCGGAGCGACCGTAGCGGGCCTCGTTGTACTGCACCTTGACCCAGTCGGTGACCAGGCCGTTCACGGTGTAACGGCCGGAGGACTGGGCCTCGTAGTACTGCTTGAGCGACTCGTCGCCCGGGTTGGTGCCGAAGTACAGCTGGCGGAAGTGCTCCGGGCTGAAGTCCGGCTGCCAGATGGTGGAGTTGTCCACGGCCCGGTTGGGCTGCGGAATCTGGTTGTGCAGCGGCCCCTCGAAGGTGGTCGGCCCGGCGATGTCCGGGTTCATGTCCTTGTCCGGGTAGGACGGGTGCCGCTGGTCGCCGAACTCGGCCAGGATCACGAAGATCTTGTCGGTGCGCTCACGCTTGAGCTCGACGTACTGGTCCCTGGTCTCCTGGCCGCCGCTGAAGGTGCGGGCGTTGGTGCCCGTCCCGTTCGTCTCGCCGACCTTGACGACCGTGCTGCCGTTGCGCTCGATCGGCTTGCTGCGCCCACTGAGCACGTCGCTGAGACCCTGCTGACGCAGCTCGCGGCGCTTGTCCTCGAGCTTGTCAGGGAGTTCGTCCTTCAGGGACTGCGGTTCGGCGGCCGTCGGAGCTGCTGCCGGCAGTTTGGGCTGAGGCGCCGCCGAGGCGGACGGGCCGAAAGCCAGGCCTGTCGCCGTCAGTGAGAGCCCGAGCAGACCCACTGCGACTTTGCGCACGTGGTACCTCCGGTGTGAGGGAAACCGGCCCAACGGGGGTACGGGCCGGTGACAGATCGATCCCACTAGTGGGACCAATGGTGAACATAGACACTGGCGGGACGGGTGGGAAGATGCGCGCGTCGATTTGTTGCAAGATTTTGTTGGGAATGCTTTCCGCCGTCACACCCCTGCCCTTCATCTGCGACGCTGACCAGGCTGGATCGGTCAGCAGCGTTTGACAGTGACAGATTTCGATCAAT
>NZ_JBQXEO010000025.1:0-99972 GCF_052601155.1 Micromonospora yongxingensis | reverse complement strand
AGCTCGCTGCTGGCCTGGACCATGGCCTTCAACCACACCCTCACCCGCACCGCCCTGCGCGCCACCGAAGCCGGCACCTACGACGTCATCCACGCCCACGACTGGCTCGTCGCCCACACCGCCATCACCCTCGCCGAGCACCTGGACCTGCCCCTGGTCACCACCATCCACGCCACCGAGGCGGGCCGGCACCAGGGCTGGCTGCCCGAGGAGATGAACCGCACCATCCACGGCGTCGAGCACTGGCTCAGCGGCTCCTCCACCCGCGTCATCACCTGTTCGGGGTACATGCGCGAGCAGGTCACCGCGCTGTTCGACCTGCCGACCGCGCAGGTCGACGTCGTGCCCAACGGGGTGGACGACCGGGCCTGGCGGGCCCGGCCACGCGCGGTCGCCTCGGCCCGGGCCCGCTTCGCCGGAAAGGGGCCGCTGGTCGGGTACGCCGGACGGCTGGTCTACGAGAAGGGCGTGCAGCACCTGGTGCACGCCGTACCCCGGCTGCGGGAGCGGCACCCCGGACTGCGCGTCGTGATCGCCGGCGACGGCCCGTACCGCGCCGAACTGGAGGAGGAGGCCCGCCGCCTCGCGCTCTGCTCGACGGTCCGCTTCACCGGCTTCCTCGACGCCACCCAACTGCCCGCGGTGCTCGGTGCGACCGACGCGACCGTGGTGCCCAGCCTCTACGAGCCCTTCGGCATGGTGGCGCTGGAGGCGGCCGCCGCCGGGGCGCCGCTGGCGGTGGCCCGCACCGGTGGCCTCGCCGAGATCGTCGAACCCGGCGTGACCGGCGTGACGTTCCCGCACAGCGACCCGGACGCGCTGGCCGGCGCCGTCGGTCAACTGCTCGGCGACGAGGTCTTCGCCCGGCGGGTGGCCCGACGCGCCCGCACGATGGTCGGCGAGCGGTACGGCTGGGCCACCATCGCGGCCCGCACCGCCGCCAGCTACACCACCGCCCGGCGGGAACACGGCCCGCTCCAGGCCCGACGGGCCGCCGCCCAACTGGCGGGTGGACGTACCCGGATCGCCATCCCGGAGGGCAATCTGCTCGCCAGGGCCGGCCACGCCGCCTGCTGAGGTGAGGCGGACGACCGATAGGTGACTTCCGATCCGCTGGCTAGGGTGTAGCCCGGACAGCGGCTGAGGAGGAGCGTGCGCAGGTGCTGATCGCCGGTCGGTACCGGCTGCTCGACCTGGTGGGTCGCGGGGGCATGGGCCGGGTGTGGCGTGCCCACGACGAGATGCTGCACCGCGAGGTCGCGGTCAAGGAGGTCGTGCCGCCGAGCTGGCTGGCCGACCACGAGCGGGCCGAGCTGCGCTCGCGCACCCTGCGGGAGGCGCGCGCGGCGGCCCGGCTCAACCACCCCGCCGTGGTCCGGCTCTACGACGTCGTCCCGGTCGGGGACAGCCCGTGGATCGTGATGGAGTACGTCCCGTCGCACACCCTCCAGGACCTGCTGGACGACGAGGGGCCACTGGAGCCGGTCCGGGCAGCCCGGATCGGCCTGGCCCTGCTCGACGCGCTGCACGCCGCACACACGGCCGGTGTGCTGCACCGCGACGTGAAGCCGCAGAACGTGCTCATGGCACACGACGGGCGGGTGCTGCTCGCCGACTTCGGGCTGGCCACCTTCGACGGCGGCGACGGGGCGATGACCCGCCCCGGCATGGTGCTCGGCTCCCCGCAGTACGTCTCCCCGGAACGGGCCGCCGAGGGGGTTTCCACGGTGGCCGCCGACCTGTGGTCGCTCGGCGCCACCCTGCACGCCGCCGTGGAGGGCCGCTCCCCGTACGCCCGCAGCACCGCGATGGCGACGCTGAGCGCCCTGGCAGCCGGGCCGCCGGACCCGGCCCCGCACGCCGGGCCGCTCGCGCCAGTCCTCGCCGGGCTGTTACGCCGCGACCCGCTCCACCGCCTCGACCACGACGAGGCCCGCCGACTGCTGACCGCCGCCGCGAACGGAGTCACCGGCCCACCTCCGACGGCCGACGCGGCAGCCTCGGCAAGGGACCAGGACGACCGACCCGGCGGGCCCACCGACGCGCCCGTCCCGGCGGTCGGCCGGTCGGTCCGGCGACGGGCGGCGTTGATCGTCACGGCGCTGCTGCTGGTGGCGGCCGCCGCCGGAGTCGGCACCGCGCTGGCCGTCACCGGTGACGAGCCGACGGGGACCGCGGGCCGGTCGACCACCGCGTCACCGCTCGACCGCCCACGCGACGGGGGCGGCCGGGACGGACCCTTCGGTCCCGGTGGCCCCGGCCCCGGCCGACCAGGCCCACCGCCGGGCGGGCGTGTGCCACCACCACCCTTCCCGTGCGTCCGCCCCGACATCGGCGGCGCACCGGTACCGGCCGGCTCGCCGGCTGCCGGCGAGAGGTTCCGCCCGCCGGCCGGTTGGGTTTGGCACGCCGACACCACCGGCTTCCGGGTCTCCGTGCCGGCGAGTTGGCGCTACTCCCGGGAGGGAGCGGTGGCGTGCTTCCAGGACCCGGCGACCGGACGGACGTTCAGCGTCGCCGCGGGCGGCGCCAAGGATCCGCTGGCCCGGCTGCGCGCGTCCCGCGACGCGGCGGACGGTTACGGGGCGCTGCCCGGCTACGACGAGGTCCGACTCGCCGCGAGCGGCGGCGGCGCGGAGTGGGAGTGCCGGTGGGACGCGCCGTACGGCGCCCGGCTGCACGCCCGGCAACAGGTCCTCGGCAGGCCGGGCGGGGCCAGCCGCTGGATGCTCGGTTGGATCACCGACGACCGGGACTGGGCGGCCGCGCAGGCGGACTGGACGCAGGTGCGAAACAGCTTCCGATCACCCCTCTGACCTGCTCCGTTCGGTCGTGTTCCGGACCGCCGTCCGGCGTGGATCGAGGCCGCTCGACGGATGAGAAAAGCAGTTCCGGTGGCTATCGTGTAACACGGGGTCACCGAGGGGGAGCGATCGTGCGGCTGTTGCTGATCGCGGGTCGGTACCGGCTGCTCGACCTGGTCGGCACCGGCGGGATGGGCCGGGTGTGGCTGGCCCGCGACGAGATGCTGCACCGTGACGTCGCGGTGAAGGAGGTCGTGCCTCCGTCCTGGCTGGCCGAGACCGAGCGCGCCGAGCTGCGGCTGCGGACGCTGCGCGAGGCACGCACCGCCGCCCGGCTCAACCACCCGAACGTGGTCCGCATCTACGACGTCGTGCACGACCGGGACAGCCCCTGGATCGTGATGGAGTACGTGCAGTCCCGCTCGGTGCAGCAGATCATCGGCGACGAGGGGCCGCTGAGCCCGCAACGCACCGCCCGGATCGGCCTGGCCGTGCTCGCCGCGTTGCGGGCGGCGCACAGCGCCGGCGTGCTGCACCGCGACGTGAAGCCGCACAACGTGCTGGTCGCCGACGACGGGCGGGTGGTGCTCACCGACTTCGGGCTGGCCACCTTCGACGGCGGCGACGGGGCGATGACCGGGCCGGGCACGGTCCTCGGTTCGCCGCAGTTCGTCGCCCCGGAACGGGCGCGTGAAGGGGTGTCGAACCCGCGGACCGACCTGTGGTCGCTGGGGGCGACGCTCTACGCGATGGTCGAGGGCCGCTCACCGTACGCCCGGTCGAGCGCGATGGCGACGCTCAGCGCGTTGGCCACCGAGCCGCCCGACCCGATGCGCCGTGCCGGGCCGTTGCGTCCCGCGCTGACCGGGCTGCTGCAACGCGACCCCTGGCGGCGGTTGACCGCCGGCGAGGCGGAGCCGCTGCTGCGCAGCGCGGCGGCGGGCCAGGACGGGCCGGTCGAGCCGGCCCGGTCGTCGGCGGTGGCGGCGGTACGCAGCGCGGGCCGCGCCGCCGCGCCCGACCCGATCGACCCGCTGTCCCCGCCCGGCGACCCGGCGACGGGCGGGCCGGCCAGCCTCCCCCGCAGCCGCCGGCGTCGGCGGCTGCTCGCCCTGGGCGGCACGGCCACCGTCACGACGCTACTCGCCGCCGTGGGCGTCACGCTGGCGCTGGTCAACCGCGGTGACGAACGGCCGCCGCCCTCCGGTACCGGGGGTGGCTCGACCACGGCGCGGCCGGCCGCGTTCGCCTGCGCGGCTCCCCCGCCGCCGGCGGCCACCCCGGTGCCGTCGGTGCCGCCACCGGCCGGCGCCCGGTACCGGCTGGTGGAGGGCTGGACCTGGCACGATGACCCGGCGGGCTTCCGGATCGCCGTGCCGGTGGCCTGGCTGCGCTGGACCGAGGGGGCGGTGACCTGCTTCCGGGAGGCCGACGGCGCCCGGGTGCTCAGCGTCGAGGCGGGGCCGGCCCGACCCGACCCGGTGGCGTACTGGCGGGCCGCGGAGGCCCGGCTCACCGGCGGCGAGGCGTTGCCGGGCTACCGCAGGGTGGACATCTCCGCGCTGGACATCTTCGAGGGTGGCGCGATCTGGGAGTGCGGCTGGGAGAACGCCGCCGGCGAGCGGGTGCACAGTTTCCGCCTGCTGGCCAACACCTCGCCCGGGCGCGCCTACACCGTCTCGTGGTTGACAAAAGAGTTCGACTGGCAGGTCAACGCGACATACTTGCCGATGATCCGGCAGAGCTTCACCCCCGCACTCTGAGACTGTCCGTTGTGGACCGTCCGGGTGATGCCCCTGCGACGCGGGTGCTGACTACAGTGGCGTAGTTTTGGCGCTCAAGATCCCTGGGGAGGGTGAGCCGAGATGATGGGACCGTCGCACGCGCTGTCCGGCGCGGCGGTATGGCTGGCCGGGTCCTGGGCGCTGGACCAGTTCGCCGACTACCAGCAGTCGCCACTCGCGTTGGCGGTGGGCACCGCGGTGTGCGCCGGTGGCGCGCTCTTTCCCGACCTCGACCTGTCGGGCAAGGTGACCCGCAACCAGGGCGGCGCCACCGTCGCGCGTACCTTCGGGGTCTTCTCGCTCTTCGTCGCCGAGGTGATGGAGAAGATCTCCCTCGGGGTCTACTACGCGACGAAGCTCAGCAAGGATCCCCGGCGCAACAACGGGCACCGAACGCTGACGCACACCATCCCGTTCACCCTGCTGGTCGGCTGGGGCACCACCGCGCTCTGCGCCGCGTACGGCAAGTGGGCGGTGATCACGATCCTGTTCTTCATGTTCGGCCTGGCCCTGCGAGGGCTGTTCGACGGTTGGGCGGAGCGGGCCGGCTGGGTGATCGTGACCCTCGCCTCGGCCGGTGCCGCCTGGTTCACCTTCGTCAACCTCCCGGGTGGGCGCGGCTATCCGCTGATCGGCACGGCCGTGGGGGTGGGCTGCTTCGTGCACATCCTCGGCGACATGATCACCCGGGCCGGGGTGCCGATCCTCTGGCCGATCCCGATCAAACGGCGGATGTGGACGATGGTCGGCCTGCCGAACAGCATCGCGCTGCGCACCGGCAGCAAGACCGAGGTGGTCGTGCTGCGCGCCGTCCTGACCGTGATCGCGGTGCTCTCCACCGCCGGCCTCATCGCCCCGTCGGTGCTGCAACGGTTCAACATCGACATATGACCGACCCGGTGCCGCCGCAGTCCCCACCGGCCGCGGACGAGCAGGTGCCGCGGTTCTGGCGTGCGCTCGGTCTGCCCGGGCTGGCGGACGTGCACGTGCACTTCCTGCCGCCGAGGCTGCTGCGCCGCGTGTGGGCCTACTTCGACGCGGCGGGGCCGCTGGTCGGCACCGAGTGGCCGATCCGCTACCGCTGGAGCGACGCCGACCGGGTCGCGCACCTGCGGCGACTCGGGGTGCGGGCGTTCAGCGCGCTGGCGTACCCACACCGACCCGGCATGGCGGCGGAGCTGAACCGCTGGACGCTGGAGTTCGCCCGCACCACTCCCGGTTGCCTGCCTTCGGCCACGTTCTTTCCGGAGCCGGAGGCCCCCGGGTACGTCGAGGCGGCGCTGACCGGCGGGGCCCGACTGTTCAAGGTGCACGTGCAGGTCGGCAACTTCCCGCCCACCGACCCCGCGTTGGACCGGGTGTGGGGGATGCTCGCCGACGCGGGCGTGCCGGTGGTCGTGCACGCCGGGCACGCCCCGGTGGGCACCACGCACACCGGGCCGGAGCCGTTCGCCGCCCTGCTCGCCCGCCACCCCGGGCTGACCGCCGTGGTGGCGCACCTCGGCGCCCCGGACTACCGGGCCTTCCTGGACCTCGCCGAGACGTACGAGCGCGTCCGGCTGGACACCACGATGGCGTTCACCCCGTTCTTCGACCGCTTCGTGCCCTTCCCCGCCGACGAACTGCCCCGGCTGCGCGAGTTGGGGTTGACCGGCAAGGTGCTGCTGGGCAGCGACTTCCCGAACATCCCCTACCCGTACGCCGACCAGTTGACCGGGCTGGCCCGGCTGGACCTGGGCGACGACTGGCTGCGCGCGGTCTGCTGGGACAGCGCCGCCGCCCTGTTCGACCTCTCCTGATCCACGGCCCCCCACCCGCGCCCGCCGGCCTCATGATCACGCTCGATCCTTGATGTAGCGGCCTCCGCTGCGGCACGAGGGGACTACTTCCTGGATCGAGCACGATCATGACCTTTCACCCGCCGGGTGCGGGCAGGGTGCGAGGCGCGGCCCGGACGCGGGCGGCGGGGGCGCGGACCGGCGCGCGGGCAGCGGCGACGGGGCCGCGGAGCAGCCCGACTTCTTTTCGACATCGGCTATTGACGTCGTCGTAACAGGTGCCCTAGCGTCTGTCGAAACGCTTCGTCGAAACGCTTCGACGATCATTCGGGAGCGATCCCACGCCCGGCCGGAGGAGGCGCGCGGTGGCCACCATGCACGACGTCGCCCGCCTCGCCCGGGTCTCGGTCAGCACCGTCTCGTACGTGCTCACCGGCACCCGGCCGATCTCCCAGGCCACCCGCGACAAGGTGCTCGCCGCGATGGCCGAGCTGGACTACCAGCCCAACGCCATGGCCCGCGGCCTGGCCAGCCGGCGCAGCCGGATCCTCGGCCTGCTGATGCCGATGGACGAGCGCGGCCTCGGCGCGACCGAGACCGCCTTCGTCACCGGCGCCGCCGCCGCTGCCAGCGCCGCCGGCTACCACCTCGTGCTGTCTCCCGTCGGCGGCGGCGACCTCGACGACCTGCGGCGGCTGGCCAGCCAACGGATGCTCGACGGTGTCGTGCTCATGGAGGTGCAGCTCGCCGACGAGCGGGTCACCGTGCTCCAGGAGGCCGGCGTTCCGCTGGTGCTGATCGGGCGCACCGGCGACACCACCGCGCTCTCCTACGTCGACATCGACTTCGAGCAGACCGTGCGGGAGGCCGTCGCCCACCTGGTCGGGCTCGGCCACCGGAGCATCGTCTACGTCAACCACTCGGCCGCCACCCTTGCCAGCGGCTACGGCCCGGCGCTGCGGACCCGGGACGCGTTCGTCGCGGCGATGGCCGGGCACGGCCTGGAGCCCTTGATGATCCCCGCGGAGGACAGCGCCGCGGGCGGGCGGGCCGCCCTGGCCGCCGCGTTCGCGCGGGCCCCCGAGCTGACCGCCGTGCTGGCGATGAACGAGACCGCGATCTTCGGCATCCTCGGTGAGCTGACCGGCCGGGGGCTCTCGGTGCCCGACGACGTCTCGGTCGTCTCGATGGTCACCTCACCGCAGGTCGCCGAGCTGGCCACCCCGGCGCTGACCGCGATGACGTCGCCCGGGTCGGCGATGGGCCGGATCGCGATCGAGGCGCTGCTGCGCCACCTGGACGGGACCGGCGACGAGCGTCACCAGCAACTGCTGCCGTGCGCGCTGGAGATCCGGGGATCGACCGCCGTGCCACGACGGCCGACGACGGACGCAACCGGCCGGCCACCGGATGACGGGGGTTGACCAGCTGAAACGGCCCGCCGCCGCGCTGCAACGCGACGACGGGCCCAGTGAAGTACCGGCTAGATACTCAACGAGGAGGATAGCAATGCAGCGATTCCG
This sequence comes from Micromonospora yongxingensis, assembly GCF_052601155.1. Taxonomy (NCBI): domain Bacteria; kingdom Bacillati; phylum Actinomycetota; class Actinomycetes; order Micromonosporales; family Micromonosporaceae; genus Micromonospora; species Micromonospora yongxingensis. Next base: position 92,083 of record NZ_JBQXEO010000025.1, on the reverse strand, counting down.
CCGGATCGTCGCCGCGATCGCCCTGGCGGCGACCGCGACGACCACCGTGGCCGCGTGCGGCGGTGGGGACAGCGGGGCCGACAGCGGGGCCAAGACCCTCAAGCTGTGGCACTACGAGAGCGCCAACAGTGCCATGGGGGTCGCCTGGGACCGGGCGATCGAGATCTTCAAGGCCGAGCACCCGGGCGTCGAGGTGCGCTTCGAGCGCAAGGCGTTCGAGCAGATCCAGCAGAACGCCGGCATGATCATCAACTCGTCCGAGGGCCCGGACATCATGGAGTACAACAAGGGCAACGCGACGGCCGGCCTGCTCTCCTCCCAGGGCCTGCTCACCGACCTGAGCGCCGAGGCCGACAAGCGTGGCTGGGCCGGCAAGCTCAGCCCCAGCCTGCAGACCACCGCCCGCTACAGCGACAAGGGCGTGATGGGCTCGGGCAACTGGTTCGGCGTGCCGAACTACGGCGAGTACGTGACGGTCTACTACAACAAGGACCTCTTCCAGCAGCACGGCGTCACGGTGCCGACCACCATGGCCGAGATGACCGCCGCGATGGACACCTTCGTCGGCAAGGGCGTCACCCCGCTGGGCATGGCCGGCGCCGAGTACCCCGCCGGTCAGCTCTTCTACCAGCTGGCGCTGGCCAAGGCGGACCGGCAGTTCGTCGACAACTACCAGCTCTACAAGAACCCGGTGGACTTCACGGCCGACCCGCTGAAGTCCGGCGCGGTCACCTTCGCCGACTGGGTGCGGAAGGGCTACGTCGCCAAGGACTCGGCGAGCCTCAAGGCCGAGGACATGGGCACCGCGTTCATCGGCGGAAAGACCCCGATGATCGTCTCCGGCAGTTGGTGGTACGGCCGGTTCAAGGCCGAGATGAAGGCCAACTGGGACACCTTCCTCTTCCCCGGCAACACCCTGCAGGCCGGCTCGTCGGGCAACCTCTGGGTGGTCCCGGCGACCAGCAAGGCCAAGGGCCTGGCGTACGACTTCATCGACATCACCCTGCGTCCGGAGATCCAGGACCTGATCGGCAACAACGGTGGTGTCCCGGTCGCCGGTGACCCGACCAGGATCAGCGACCCGAAGGACCGCAAGCTGATCGAGGACTTCAACACGGTCAGCAAGCAGGACGGCCTGGCCTTCTACCCGGACTGGCCGGTCCCCGGCTACTACGACGTGCTGGTCTCCGGCTTCCAGGGCCTGATCAACGGCTCCAAGTCACCCGACCAGGTCCTCGACTCGATCGCCAAGCCGTACGCGGACGGCGTCAAGGAGATCACCGGCAAGTGACGCGGCGAGCGGCGGGCGCGACCGGCACGACCGGCGCGTCCGCCCGCTCCGTCCGGGAAGGAACTTCCATGGCAGTCTCCGAGACCGTCGCCGCCGCACGCCCGGCGGACACCCCGACCCAACCCCCACCCGGGAAGAAGCGTCCCGGCCGCAACGCCGCGTACTGGCTCTACCTGCTGCCCGGAGCGGTGCTCTTCGTCCTGGTCATCGGCGCACCGCTGGTCGGCACCGTCTATCTGTCGCTGACCAAATGGTCCGGGATCGGCGACCCCACCTGGGTCGGCCTGGACAACTACCAGCAGTTGCTGCACGACGAGGTCTTCTGGGCGTCGTTCCGGAACACCGTCGCGATGATCGTCGCGATGGTGGTGGTGCCCACCCTGCTCGGGCTGCTGCTCGCCTCGGTGCTCTTCGACATCATCGGCCGCCGGTTCCGGCCGCGCACCGCCGCCGCGCTGCGGGCCGCGTTCTACCTGCCGCAGGTGCTGCCCGTCGTGGTGGCCGGCATCGTCTGGGGCTGGATCCTGCGCCCCGACGGCGCGTTCAACAGCCTGCTCGACTCGGTCGGTCTCGGCGCGCTGCGCCACGACTGGCTCGGCGACCCGGGCACCGCGCTTCCCGCCGTGATGGCGGTGATGATCTGGGTGCAGATCGGCTACCCGGTGGTCGTCTTCATGGCGGCGTTGCAGCGGGTCGACCCGGAGTTGTACGAGGCGGCCGAGGTCGACGGCGCGAACTGGCTCCACCGGTTCCGGGCGATCACCCTTCCGCAGATCCGGCCGGAGACCTTCGTGGTGGCCCTGACCTGCACCATCGCCGCGTTGAAGGTGTTCGGGCCGATCTTCGCCCTGACCCGGGGCGGCCCGGAGAACGCCACCAACGTGCCGTCGTACTTCGCGTACTACACGTTCTTCAAGAAGCTCCAGGTCGGCTACGGCTCCGCGATCTCCACCGTGCTCACCCTGATCATCGTGGTGGTGGCCGTGCTGTTCATCGGGATGCAGTACCGCAGCGAGCGCCGGGACCGGGGGATCTGACATGGCCGTGACGCTCACTCCCGTCGACCGCGCCCCCGCCACGATCCGCGCCACACCGGTCCGCGACCGGCACCACCGCGGTGCCGGCCGCTGGGTGGTGCTCGCCCTGGTCACACTGGGCGCCCTGGTGATGCTGGTGCCGTTCGCGTTCATGCTGCTCAACGCGTTCAAATCGCCCAGCGACTACTCCAACGGCGGCCCGCTGAGCTGGCCCACGGAGTTCTACACCACGGGCCTGCGGACGTACTGGACCACGGTCAACTTCCCGCTGAAGCTCTGGAACTCCACCCTCATCGCCGGTTCCGTGGCGGTGCTCGGCGTCGCCGTCTCACTGCTCAACGCGTACGCCCTGGGCATCGGCCGGGTGCGCGGGCGCCTCTGGATCGTCGGGCTCTTCCTGCTGGCCAACATGCTGCCGCAGGAGGCGCTGATCTACCCGCTCTACTACGTCGCCAAGCAGGTCGGTCTCTACAACACCCAACTGTCGGTGATCATCATCTTCACCGTCATCCAGAGCGCGTTCGGCACCTACCTGCTCGCCTCGGTCATGGGCACGTTCCCGCGCTCGCTGCTGGAGGCGGCCGCGCTGGACGGCGCCGGCAAGTGGACCATCCTGTGGCGGGTGGTCTTTCCCAACCTGCGGCCCACCCTCGCGGTGCTGCTCATCTTCTTCTTCATCTGGACCTGGAACGAGTTCCTGATCCCGCTGGTCATGCTCATCGACAACCAGACGCAGACCATTCCGGTCGCGCTGGCGTCGTTGCAGGGCGACCGTCTGATGGACGCCCCGACCACCAACGCCGGCGCGTTGATCAGCCTCGTGCCGGCCATCCTCTTCTTCCTCATCTTCCAGCGCACTCTGGCGCGCGGCATCACGGCAGGAGCCGAGAAGTGAAGTTCACCGACGGGTACTGGCAACTGCGCCCGGGGGTCAGCGTGCTGCGCCCCGGCACCGTCGAATCGGTCGAGCCGGACGAGCGCGGCTTCACCGTCTTCGCGCCGGCCGGTCAGATCACCGGGCGCGGCGACACCCTCAACCGGCCGGTGGTCACCGTCCGGTTCTTCTCCCCCGCCCCCGGCGTCGTCGGGGTGACCATCGGCCACCACAGCGGCGGGCTGCCCCAGGAGCCCCGCTTCGGGCTGACCACCGACGACGAGCACCCGGTCACCATCGACGTCACCGGCATCACCGCCTCACTGACCACCGGCGAGCTGACCGCCCGAGTCGCGCTCATCGACGGGTGGCGGGTCGACTTCCTGCACGGCGACCGGCTGGTCACCGCCTCCACCGAACGCAGCGTCGGCATCGTCACCGACGGCGAGGGCCGCCGGCACGTGCACGAGCGGCTCGCCCTCGGTGTCGGCGAGACGGTGTACGGGCTGGGCGAACGGTTCGGCCCGTTCGTGAAGAACGGCCAGACCGTCGACATCTGGAACGCCGACGGCGGCACCGCCAGCGAGCAGGCGTACAAGAACGTGCCGTTCTACCTCAGCAGTGCCGGCTACGGGGTGTTCGTGGACCACCCGGAGCACGTCTCCTTCGAGGTCGGCTCCGAGGTGGTCACGCAGACCCAGTTCAGCGTCGAAGGCCAGTCGCTCACCTACTACGTCATCGACGGTCCCACCCCGAAGGACGTACTGCGCCGCTACACCGCGCTCACCGGCCGGCCCGCGCGGGTCCCCGCCTGGTCGTACGGCCTGTGGCTGTCCACGTCGTTCACCACCTCGTACGACGAGAAGACGGTGACCGAGTTCGTCGACGGGATGGCCGAGCGGGACCTGCCGCTGTCGGTGTTCCACTTCGACTGCTTCTGGATGCGCCAGTTCCACTGGGTCGACTTCGTCTGGGACCCGGCGACCTTCCCCGACCCGGAGGGGATGCTGCGCCGGCTGCACGAGCGCGACCTGAAGGTGTGCGTCTGGATCAACCCGTACATCGCGCAGCGCTCGTACCTGTTCGAGGAGGGACGCGAGGCCGGCTACCTGGTCCGCAACCCCGACGGGTCGGTCTGGCAGTGGGACAAGTGGCAGGCCGGCATGGCGCTCGTCGACTTCACCAACCCGGACGCGGTCCACTGGTTCACCGGGAAGCTCAAGGCCCTGCTGGACATGGGCGTCGACTGCTTCAAGACCGACTTCGGTGAGCGCATCCCGACCGACGTGGTGTGGCACGACGGCTCGGACCCGCAGCGGATGCACAACTACTACTCCTACCTCTACAACAAGGCGGTCTTCGAGCTGCTGGAGGCCGAGCGTGGGGAGGGTGAGGCGGTGCTGTTCGCCCGCTCGGCCACCGCCGGCGGCCAGCAGTTCCCGGTGCACTGGGGCGGCGACTGCGAGTCGACGTTCGTCGCGATGGCCGAGTCGCTGCGCGGCGGGCTGTCCCTGGCCGCATCCGGTTTCGGCTACTGGAGCCACGACATCGGCGGCTTCGAGGGCACCCCCGACGCGGCCGTGTTCAAGCGGTGGATCGCCTTCGGCCTGCTCTCCTCGCACTCCCGACTGCACGGCTCCGGCTCGTACCGGGTCCCGTGGGCGTACGACGAGGAGGCCGTGGACGTGCTGCGGCACTTCACCCGGCTCAAGCTCAGCCTGATGCCGTACCTGGCGGGCGCGGCGCAGGAGGCGCACCGCGACGGGGTTCCGATGATGCGGCCGATGATCCTGGAGTTCCCGGACGACCCGGCCGCGGCGCACCTGGACCGGCAGTACATGCTCGGCTCCGACGTGCTGGTCGCGCCGGTGCTCAGCGCCGACGGGGAGGTCACCTTCTACGTGCCCGCCGGCACGTGGACCCACCTGGTCACCGGCGCGCAGCTCACCGGCCCGGCCTGGGTCACCGAGAAACACGAGTTCGACAGCCTGCCGGTGCTCGCCCGGCCGGGCGCGATCATCCCGTTCGGAGCACGCTCCGACCGGCCGGACTACGAATGGGCGGACGACGTGCACCTGCGGCTCTACACACCGGCGGAGGGGCAACGCCAACGGGTACGGATCCCGTCGCCCGGGAACGGGCCGGGCGCGGAGTTCGAGGTCAGCTTCCGCGACGGCGTCGCCACCGCCGAACTGGTGGCGGGTGCCTCGTCGGCGTACCACTGCGTGGTGTCCGGGTCGGAGGTGGCGGCGCGATGACGTCCCGGACCTTCCCGGAGAGCTTCGTCTGGGGCTCGGCCACGGCGGCGTACCAGATCGAGGGCGCCGCCACCGAGGACGGCCGCGGCCCGTCCATCTGGGACACCTACAGCCACACCCCCGGGCGGACGTACAACGGCGACACCGGTGACGTGGCCGCCGACCACTACCACCGCTGGCCGCAGGACCTGGACCACATCGCCCGGCTGGGCCTGGGCGCGTACCGGTTCTCCATCTCCTGGCCCCGCGTGCAGCCGGGTGGCGCCGGCCGTTTCAACCAGGCCGGCCTGGACTTCTACTCCCGGTTGGTCGACGGCCTGCTGGAGCGCGGGGTACGCCCGGTGGCCACGATGTACCACTGGGACCTGCCGCAGGAGCTGGAGGACGCGGGCGGGTGGCCGGCGCGGGAGACCGCACTGCGCTTCGAGGAGTACGCGGCCGGGATCGTCGCCGCGCTCGGCGACCGGGTGCACACCTGGACCACGCTGAACGAGCCGTGGTGCTCGGCGTACCTGGGGTACGCCTCCGGCGTGCACGCGCCCGGGCGTACCGAACCGGCCGCCGCACTGGCGGCGGTGCACCACCTCAACCTGGCGCACGGCCTGGCCGGGCGGGTGGTGCGGGAGTTGGCGCCGACGGCCGAGCTGTCGGTGACGCTCAACCTGCACGTGATCCGGCCGGCGTCGGGCTCGACGGCGGACGCCGACGCGGTACGGCGCATCGACGCGCTGGCCAACCGGTCGTTCCTCGGGCCGATGCTGAGCGGGGCGTACCCGGCCGACCTGCTGGCCGACACGGCGAGCGTCACCGACTGGTCGTTCGTCCGCGACGGCGACGAGAAGGTGGCCGCCGTGCCGCTGGACGTGCTCGGCGTCAACTACTACTCCAGCACCCTGGTCCGCGCCTGGGACGGGCACTCGGCCCGCTCGGACGCCGACGGTCACGGCGCTTCGGCGCACTCACCGTGGGTCGGTGCCGACGACGTCGACTTCCTGCCCCAGCCCGGCCCGCACACGGCGATGGGCTGGAACATCGACCCGGCCGCGCTGACCGAGTTGCTGCTGCGACTGCGACGGGAGTACCCGGGCCAGCCCTTGATGATCACCGAGAACGGCGCGGCGTTCGACGACGTGGTGTCGGGCGACGGCACGGTGCACGACGAGCGGCGCGTCGACTACCTGCGCCGGCACATCGCCGCCGTCGCCGACGCCCGCGAGCAGGGCGCGGACGTCCGGGGCTACTTCGTCTGGTCGCTGCTGGACAACTTCGAGTGGGGCTACGGCTACGACCGGCGGTTCGGCATCATCCGGGTCGACTACGACACCCAGGAGCGCACCTGGAAGGACAGCGCGCACTGGTACCGGCGCCTGGCCGAGACCGGCACGCCCGACCAGCCGACGGACTGACGGCGACCGCCGTGACGCGGCGGCCGACCCGACGGGCATCTGCCCAGCAGGTCGGCCGGCCGGGTCACGGCCGGCGCTCAGACGCCGACGCGCTGCGGCGGGACGGTCAGCCCGTAGAGCGCCATCAGTTCCGGGGTGTCGACCCGGCTGCCGTCGGCCACCGAGTCGCAGGCGATGTCGACGATCTGGTCCTTGTGGGCGAGCAGGTACGGCCGCGCGCCCACGTCGGCGCTGGCGAGGGTGGCTATCCCGGGCCAGTGCCGGCGGCCGAAGAGCATGGGGTAGCCGCGCAGCCCGTCGTACGTGGCGCAGACCAGCACGTCCGGGTACGGCAGCGCGGCCACCCGCCGGACCGCGACGGCGGTCAGGCCCGGCATGTCGACCGGGACCACCACCACCGCCTCGATCCCGTCGTCGTCCATGGCGGCCAGGCCGGCCCGGATGGACGAGCCGACCCCGGTGCCCCACGCCTTGTTGATCACTACTGTGGCCCTGCCCAGGTCGGCGGTCTCTCGCACCTGGTCAGCGGCGGCACCCAGCACGACCACGATCTGCTCGCAGCCCGCCTGGGTCATCGTGTCGATCATCTGGTTGACCAGGGGCTTCTCACCCTGGTGCAGCAGCGCCTCGGGACCACCGATGCGGCGGCCCCCGCCCGCGGCGATGATCATTCCTGCGATCCGGTTCAGCTGCGCCCCCTCCACCGTGGAGCGGACCGGGCACGGCGGTGCCCGGTCCGTCCCGTCCTACGGACACCGGATGCAACGAGTACGGCCGGCCCCGGGTAGCGGGGCAAATAGGAAAATCGTGCGCTATGCCGCGTCGGCGTAGCAGTCGACGATGGACAGATCCAGCGGAAACCGCACCGGAGTCTCGCCGAACAGCAGGCTCGTGGCCCGCTCACCGCTGCGGCCCACCGCCGCCGCCACCGCCTCGGCCTGCACCGCCGGACAGTGCACGATCACCTCGTCGTGCTGGAAGAAGACCAGCTCGGCGTCGGTGCCGGCCAGCTCGGTGCGCAACGTCGCCAGCAGCGTGGAGGCCCACTCCGCGGCGGTGGCCTGGATGACGAAGTTCCGGGTGAAACGCCCCCGCGACCGGGCGGCGCGAGCCCGGGGACCCTGCGGGTCGGCCGCGCCGTCCGGGTCGGTGGGCGCGTCGTCGGGGTCGCCGAACCCGGCCGAGCCGGGCGGGCAGGTGCGCCCCAGCCACGAGCGCACCAGGCCGCCCGCCTCACCGGTGCGCGCCGCCGCCTCGACATAGCCGAACGCCGTCGGGTAGCTGCGTTTGAGCACCGCCAACGCGGGCACCGCGGCCCCGCCCGTCTGCCCGTACATCGCGCCGAGCAGGGCCACCTTGGCCTTGGCCCGGTCACCGGCGAAGGAGTCCCGGGCCAGGGCGGCATACAGATCGCCGGCCCCGCCCGCCGCCGCCAACCGGGCGTCACCCGAGACCGCGGCCAGCACCCGGGGCTCCAACTGACCGGCGTCGGCGACCACCAACCGCCAGCCCGGATCGGCCACCACCGCCCGGCGGATCACCTTGGGGATCTGCAACGCGCCACCGCCCCGCGTGGCCCACCGGCCGGAGACGACCCCGCCCGGGACGTACTCCGGCTGGAACCGCCCGTCCCGCACCCACTGCTCCCGCCAGGACCAGGCGTGCGCCGTCCAGATCCGGTAGAGCTCCTTGTATTCCAGAACCAACGGCACCGCCGGATGGTCCACCCCCCGCAGCACCCAGGCCCGGGTGTTGGGCAGCTCCACCCCCGCCCGCGCGAACGCCTTCAGCAGCTCGGCCGGGGAGTCGGCGTGCAGCCGGCGGACGCCGAACGCGTCGGCGATCCGGGAGGCCAGCTCGGCCAGCCGGCGCGGCGGGCCGCCGACCGGGGACGGCTCACCCAGCAGGTCACCGAGGATGGCGTCGTGCACCTCGGCCCGCCAGGGCAGCCCAGCGACGCCCATCTCCACCGCGATCAGCGCACCGGCCGACTCGGCGGCCACGAGCAACCGGAACCGGCCCGGGTGCTCGGTGGCGGCGACCCGGACGAGCTGGTCGGCGTACACCTGGATCAGGGCCTCGATGCCCGGACCCGCCGGCCCCGGAAGCGCGTCGAAGAGCGCGCCCTGACCGTGCCCGGGCGGAGCGGCGGGGCGCGGCGGCGGATCCGGCGGCACCGGCGCGCCGCTGAGCCGGGCCCAGGCGGCGGCGAACGAGCGTGGCTCGCCCCAGCGGCCGGCGTGGCCGAGCAGCAATGCCTCGGTCAGCTCCACATCGTGGCAGCGCTCGACGCGCACCCCGGCCCGCAGCAGGGCCGGATAGACCGTGCCGGCGGCCGGCCAGACCCAGCGCGGATGCTCGGCGGCCTCCCGCGCTGCCACCGCCGCGGCCAGGTCGGTGACGATCTCGGTCGGACCGTTGGGGTGGCCGGCGGCGTCCAGCGGGCGCAGCTCTCCCCCACCCCGCTCATCCGCCACCACCGCCACCAGCACGGATGCGATTCTGCCTCGCCCCTGTGACATCGGCCGGGCGCCTCTACCGCGAACCGGCCAGACACGGGGTCGGGCGCGCGTAAACGGGTCGGTGGGTCGTGGCAGAGATCGGTAGCGTGGCCAGATGCCCCCGCAGATCCCACACCCCGACCCCGGCGTTCCGGACACCAGGGGGCCCATGCGCTACCTCTGGTGGCTGGTCCGCTGCCAGCCCTGGCGGGTGGTTCGCGGCAGCCTGCTCGGAACGGCCTGGATGGTCGGGCTGTCGCTGCGGCCCTACCTGATCGCCCGCGCCGTCGACGACGGGCTGCGCAACCGCGACACCCGTGCCCTGGCGCTCTGGGTCGCGGCGATCGTCGTCGCGGGAGGCGGGCTGTCGTACCTGGGCACCATGCGGCACCGCACGATGACCTTCATCCGGGAGGACGCCAAGGCCCGTTCGGCGGCCGTCGTGCTCCGCCAGGTCTCCCGCATCGGCGCCGCGCTGCCACGGCGGGCCGCCGCCGGCGAGGTCGCCACCATCGGCGGCTCCGACATCGACTGGTCGGCGCAGGTGCTGACGCTGACCGGCCCAGGGGTCGGCGCGGTCGTCGCGTACGCGGTCATCGCCGTGCTGCTCTGGTCGATCTCCCCGCTGCTCGCGCTCTGCGTGCTGGTCGGAGTGCCGGCGGTCGCGCTGGTCGTCGGGCCTCTGCTGCGCCGCCTCGAACGCGCGGAGTCGGTCTACCGCAAGCAGCAGGGCGCGCTCACCGCCCGGTCCGGCGACATCGTGGCCGGGCTGCGCGTGCTCGCCGGGGTCGGCGGCCGGGACCTCTTCGCCCGCCGGTACGCGGCCAGATCCCAAGACCTGCTCGCCGAGGGGTACCGCGTCGGCGCGGTCAACAGCTGGATCGACGCGGCGACGGTCGCCATCCCCGGGCTGTTCCTGGCGGCGGTGGTGTGGCTCACGGCCCGGATGGCGGTCACCGGCGACGTCACGATCGGCGAACTGGTCGCCGTCTACGGCTACGTGGCGACCCTGATCGTGCCGGTCTGGTTCCTGCTGGAGGGCAGCTACCAGTTGATCCGTGGCCGGGTCGCCGCCCGGCGGATCGTCGCCCTGCTCAACCTGAGCCCGGACGACGTCGGCGGCCCGGGTCGGCGAGGCCCGAACGCCGTACCCGACGCGCGCAGGCCGGATGTCGGGGTCGCGCCGGACGGCCCCGCCGACCTGCACGACCCGGTGACCGGGCTGACCGTCCGCGCCGGCCGGCTGACCGGCGTGGCCGCCGACGACCCGGCGGCGGCGCTGGCACTGGCCGACCGGCTCGGCCGGTACGTGGCCAGCTCCTGCACCTGGGGCGGCACTCCGCTGACCGGGATCGCCCTGGACGAGATCCGCGCCCGGATCCTCGTCGCCGACCACGACTCGTACCTCTTCGCCGGGACGCTGCGCGACATCCTGCTCCCCCGGCCCGAGGCCCACGACGACGCACGGCCGGAGGCCCACGACGCCCGGATCCGCGCGGCGCTGCGGGCCGCATCGGCCGAGGATGTCGTCGATGCGCTGCCGGCCGGCCTGGACTCGGTGATCGACGCCCGCGCCCGTTCGCTCTCCGGCGGCCAACGCCAGCGGGTACGCCTGGCCCGGGCGCTGCTCGCCGAGCCGGAGGTGCTGATCCTCGTGGACCCGACATCGGCGGTGGACGCGCACACCGAGGCGCGGATCGCCGAGCGGCTGCGTGCCGCGCGGGCCGGGCTGACCACGGTCGTGCTCGCCACGTCGCCGCTGCTGCTCAGCCGGGCCGACGTCGTCGCCCACCTGGCGGAAGGCCGGATCGTCGCCACCGGCACCCACCCGGACCTGCTCGACGAGGATCCCGGCTACCGGCACCTCGTGGCCCGCGACAGCGACCCCGCCGTCGAGCGGTCCGCCGACGCCGAAGGAGTCCGCCCGTGAGCCGGCTGCCGGTGGCCGAGCGTCACACCGTCCGCCGCGCGCTGCGCGACCTGATCGGCCGGCACCGGCGCGCGGTCGGCGTCGTGCTGGTGCTGCACAGCGCCGCCGCGGTCGCCGGGCTCGCCCCGCCCTGGCTGCTGGGCACCATCGTCGACCGGGTCACGGCCGGCGCGAACGTGGCCACAGTGGACCGGCTGGCGCTGGCGATCGGTGGTTGCGTGCTGGTGAGCGCGCTGCTCTCCCGGTACGCCCAGTACGCCGGCCACCGCTTCGGTGAGCGTGCCGTCGCCGAACTGCGCGAGGAGTTCGTCGCCCGGACCCTCGGCCTGCCCGTCTCGGTCGTCGAGCGCGCCGGCTCCGGGGACCTGGCCACCCGCAGCTCGGTCGACGTCGCGACCGTCGGCACCACCGTCCGGGACGTGGTGCCCACCATCGTCATCGCCTCGGTGCAGCTCACGTTGCTGTTCGGGGCGGTCTTCCTGCTCCACCCGCTGCTCGGACTGGCGGCGCTGGCCGGGCTGCCGTCGATCCTGGCGGTGACCCGCTGGTACCTGCGGCGGGCCAGCTCCGCCTACCTCACCGAGGGGGCGGCGGCGGCCGAACTGACCGAGACGCTGACCACCACCGCCGAGGGTGCCCGGACGGTGGAGGCGCTGCGGCTGGCCGACGACCGGATCCAGCACGGCACCACCCGCATCGCGCGCGTCTGGCGGGCCCGGCGAGCGACCCTCGCGCTGCGGACCGTGTTCTTCTCGGTGGTGGAGGCCAGCTATCCGCTGCCGATCGCCATCGTTCTGCTCGTCGCCGGGTACCTGCTCTCCCGGGACATGGTCTCGCTCGGCGCGGTGATCGCCGCCGCGCTCTACCTTCAGCAGGCGATCGAGCCGCTGGACCGGCTGCTGCAGTGGACCGAGCAGGCCCAGCGCGGGCTGGCGTCCTTCGCCCGGGTGCTCGGCGTCGGCCTGGTCCCGCCGGAGCCGCCCGGCACGACGGCGGAGTCGCGAGGTGAGCGACTCGTCGTGCGCCAGGCGCGGTTCGCGTACGCCGGCGGGCACGACGTGCTGCACGGCATCGACCTGGAGGTACGCCCCGGCGAGCGGCTGGCCGTCGTCGGCCCGTCCGGGGCAGGCAAGTCCACCCTGGCCCGGCTGCTGGCCGGGATCGACGCACCGCGCCGCGGTGTCGTCAGCATCGGTGGCTGCCCGGTCACCGACCTCGACCCGGCCGAGCGGCGTCGCCGGATCGCCCTGGTCACCCAGGAACACCACGTCTTCATCGGCTCGGTGCGCGACAACCTGGCCTTCGCCGCCCCGGACGCCACCGACGAGCAGATGCGCTCCGCGCTGGCCACCGTGGGCGCCGACTGGTACGCCGACCTGCCCGACGGCCTGGACACCGCGCTCGGCGACGGTGCCCGGCAGCTCGGCGCGGCCGAGGCGCAGCAACTGGCGCTGGCCCGGTTGGTGCTGGCCGACCCGCACACGCTGATCCTGGACGAGGCAACGGCCGCGCTCGATCCGACGACCGCCCGGCGTACCGAGCGGGCGTTGGCCGCCGTGCTCGTCGGGCGGACCGTCATCGCGATCGCGCACCGGCTCAACACCGCGCACGACGCCGACCGGGTCGCCGTCCTGGCGGACGGCCGGATCACCGAGATCGGCAGCCACGACGACCTCGTCGCGGCCGGTGGGGCGTACGCGGCCCTGTGGCACTCCTGGCACACCGACGAGCGCACGTCGGCCCGGAGGAAGTGGTCGTCCTGACCACCCGCTCCGGGCCGGCGTGCGTCGGGTGTCGGTCTACTTCACGGCGCCGGAGGTGAGGCCGGCCTGGATCTGACGCTGGAAGACCGCGTACACGATGATCATCGGAAGGATGGCGATGGTCAGCGCGGCGAACAACCCGGACCAGTCCGCCTCGTAGCCGGCGTTGACCGAGATGTCGGCGATGCCCTGGGTGAGCACCCACTTCTCCTTGGCGTTGGAGAGCAGCACCAGGGGAAGTTGGTACTGCGCCCACTGACCGATGATGTTGAAGATCGCCACGCTGATCAGGCCCGGCTTCGCCATCGGCATCATCACCTGGAAGAACAGCCGGGTGTGCCCGCAACCGTCGATCAACCCGGCCTCGGCCACCGACGACGGCAGCGTCTTGAAGAACGCGGCCAGGAAGAAGATCGTGAACGGCAGCGAGTACGCGATGTAGACCAGCACCAGGCCGGTGTGGGTGTCCAGCAGGCCCAGGTTCTTCACCACGAAGAAGAGCGGCACCAGGGCCAGGAAGACCGGGAAGGCCAACCCGGAGACGAAGAGGTAGTAGATCGCCCGGTTGCCCCAGAACTTGTACCGCGCCAGCACGTACGCCGCCATCGACCCGAGCAGCATCGTGCCGAACGTGCTGCACGTGACCACGATGACGCTGTTGAGGAAGTACCGGCCGACGTTCGCCTTGGTCCAGGCCCGGCCGAAGTTCTCCCAGCGCAACTCCGCCGGGAGCGTCCACGGGCTGCTGAAGATCTCGCTGGTGTTCTTGAACGCGGCGAGGAACGTCCAGAGGATCGGCACGATCACGATCACCGCCCACACGGCGAGCGCGACGTGCCCCAGGCCGGCGAAGAGCCGTACCTCCGATCGGGGGCCCTTCCGGCCCCGTCCGGTGGAGGCGCCGGGGTCTCCGGTCTTCGGCGGTAGCGCCGCCGGCGTCGGCGGCAGCGTCGACTGCGGGTTCATCAGTACTCCACGCTTTCCCGCTTGCTGAGCCGCAGCGTCAGCGCCGCGAACGTGAGGGTCAGGAAGAACAGGGCCACACCCATGGCGGAGGCGTAGCCGTATTTCGAGTACACGAACGCGTTGCGGTAGATCTCCATGGCGAGGACCGTGGTGGCGCCGTCCGGGCCGCCACTGTCCACCGAGAGCACCGCGACGATGGCGAACGCGTCGAACGCCGCGATGCCCAGGTAGACCCAGGCCACCTGGAGGGTGTCCCAGAGCAGCGGCAGGGTGACCCGGAAGAACAGCGTCACCTTGGTCGCGCCGTCCATCTCGGCGGCCTCGTAGATCTCACCCGGGATGGACGCCATGCCGGCCGAGAAGAGCACCACGTAGAAACCGACCGCCTGCCAGACCAGCACCGCGATGATCGACCAGAGGGCCAGGTTCGGCCGGATCAGGAAGAGCACCGGATCGAAGCCGAGCTTCATCAGCACGCCGTTGATCAGGCCCGACTCGTTGGGCCGGTAGACCATCTGGAACAGCACCGCGATGATGGCCACCGCCAGGACCTGGGGGAAGAAGAACACCACCCGGTAGAACTTCGACCCCCAGACCCCCTGGCGTTGCCCGCCGCTGCTCCGCCCGCCCACGTTGAGCAGGAAGGCGAAGAACAGCGCGATGGCGATGGTGATCAGCGGCAGGGCAAGCAGCAGTACGCCGTGGTGCTGGACCGCCTTCCAGAAGCTGCCGTCGTCGAGGAGCCTCCGGTAGTTGTCGAAGCCCACCCACTGCGGGGCGGACAGCCCCCGCCAGTTGGTCATCGAGATCTGGAACGCCTGTGCGTACGGCGCGATCACGAAGGTCACGTACAGCGCGACCGGGGCGAACAGGAACCCGATCACGAACGGATACTTGCCGTGCCGCATGACCCCTACGCTCCGATCAGCGCTTGAACTTGGTGACGGAGGTGTCCTTCTTGATCGCGTCGGCGCGCTTCTGGATCCGCTCCACGAAGGCGTCCGCCTTGATCCGGCCGAACATCAGCTCGTTGGTGGCGGTCCGCGCCTCCGTGTCGAGCTCCTTGTACCAGTTGTCGAAGAGCATGTTGAACACGTCCTTGCCGGCCGCCTTCAGGGCCGCCTGCGCGCTGGCGACACCCGGCGGGAACTGGAAGCCCTCGCTGCCGGCCGGCACGACCGTGGCCGCACCGACGGTCTCGGTGAAGCCCCGGGCGCCCGCCTTCGACAGCATCTGGCGCATGTACTCCATGCCGCCACGCGGGTTCTTGCTCTTGGACGAGACGAAGTATCCCTCGCCACCGGCCGCCCGGATGGCGGTGGCCGGCAGCTTGTCCGACGCGGTGAGGCTGGGCACCGGCATGAGCTGGTAGGTGAAGCCCGCCGGCGTGTCCTTCTTCTGCTCGTTCTCCAGCCAGTCGCCGGACGGGTAGAAGGCGACCTTGCCCTGGTTCTGCCGCAGCTGCACGTCGGTGTGCTTGAGCCCTTCGAAGCTCTTGTCCGAGTACTTCGCGCCGATCTCGGCCCACGCCTCCGCGGCCTGCTTGACGGCGTCCTGCTGCCAGGCGCCGTCCTCCAGGTTGTCGATGTTCTTCAGCACGTCCGGGCCGCCGATCTTCGCGGCCTGGCTCAGGATCACGTTCCACTGGTAGTAGGCCGCGTTCGCCCCGGCGTAGCCGTACGGGGTGATGCCCTTGGCCTTGATCTGCTCGCAGAGCGCCTTGAACTGGTCGAAGGTGGTGGGCGCGGTCCAGCCGTTGTCCTTGAACAGCTTGCCCGAGTACCAGATGCCGTAGACCGTCGAGACGTAGTACAGGACGAACGGCTTGCGCTGCCCGTCCGCGGTGCTGAACATGCCCTGCTCGACGACGCCCGGGATGATCGTGTCGCGGACCTTCTTGCTCGCGTCGTCGACCGACGGCGCGTCCCACAGCTCGGTGAGGTCCTGCAGCTGGCCGTCGTTGACGAGCGCACCGAAGTCGAGGAACTTCTCACCCGAGTTGTTGACGAACTCCGGCGGGTTGCCGCTGGCGAACCGCGGCTGGAGCACGGTGGAGACCGCCTGGGTCGCCTGGTGCTTGACCTCGGACTTGGGGAACGCCTTCTTGTAGAGCGGCTCGTGCACGTCGGTGGCGTACTTCTCGCCGTAGCCACCGTTGAAGATGACCACCTCGATGGGGGCGTCCTCCTTGACGCCCAGCGGGTTGGTGGCGCTCTTGGTGCCGCCGGAGGCCTGCTCGTTGTTACCGTCGTCGCCACTGGTGGCGCAGGCGCTGAGCAGGCCGATGGCCGGAGTGGCGAGCATGCCCACGGCGGCGGCGCGACGCAGCACCGTGCGACGGTCGAGTGCTGCCGGGTGCTCGGGGGTAATCGACATCGTCGTCTCTCCTTGTGGAATTTCGGGTCAGGCGGTGCGCCGGAGGCGACCGGCGTACCGCGACTCGAGGGCGATGTTGTGCTCGTCCCCGCCGGGGACGTTGGCGGAGAGGTAGATAGGGGGTACCTCTCCGGCCTGGTGGAACCGTCGTACGACCTCCGCGGTCAGCAGCTGCGCCAACAGCGCCGTGGTGACCGAGGAGACCGCACAGACCGCGCCGCCGCCCTCGAGCGGCAGCAGTGCATCGCCGTACGGCGCGCCATTGTCCAGCACGACGTCGGCGAGGTCGGCGAGCCGTTGACCGGACGGGTGTCGCGGGGCGACCCGTGCCGTGTGCTCGACGGAGGTGACCGCGATCAACGGGTGACCGCGCTCGGTGACCAGCGCCGCCAGCTCGACCACCGAGCCGTTGATGCCGGACTGGGACGCCACCACGAACACGTCGCGCGGCTGCGGCGCCGCGAGCGCGTAGATCTGGTGGGCGATGGAGGGGTCGCGTTCCAGTTTCGGGTCGGCGAGCACGCCCGGCGGGGCGTCGCCGTGCACGACCAGGTCACGCACCGAGAGCCGGTTGGTGGGGACCAGCCCGCCCGCCCGGGCGACCAGCTCGGCGGCGAACGCCTCGGAGTGCCCGGCGCCGAACGCCTGGAGCACACCGCCGGCGCGCAGGCTCTCGGCGATCAGGTCGGCGGCCCGGGTGATCCCGTCGGCCTCGGAGTCGAGCAGCCGGTCGAGCACCGGGCGGACCGCGTCCACGTACCCCTGGGCGCTGATCATGAGACGGCTCCCTTCGCGGCCTTGTGCCCGTCGACGGCCTGCGCGGTACGCCGGAAGGCCGCGTGCGCCCGGTCGTGGGTGCGCTGCGCGACGGCGATGTAGAGCAGGTCGAGCACCACCAGTTGGGGGTGCCGGGCGGAGAGCGCGTCCGGCCGGAACGTGGTCGCCTGGCTGGCGGTGAGCAGCACGATGTCGGCCAGTTCGGCCAACGGCGAGCGGGGGAAGCCGGTCAGCGCGATGGTCGTGGCGCCGCGGCTGCCCGCCTCGGCGAGCATCTCGATGGTCTCCCGGGTCTGCCCGGTGTGCGAGATGCCCAGCGCCACGTCGCCGGCGCGCAGCAGCGCGGCGCTGGCCAGCCCCTCGTGCACGTCGTTCCAGGCCCACGCGGCCACGCCGATGCGGTGCAGGCTGAACTGCATCTCCTCGCCGACGAGGGCGCTGCCGCTGGCACCGAAGATGTTCACCCGACTGGCGCCAGCGATCGCCACCGCGGCCCGCTCCACCTCGGCGAGGTCGAGCAGCGTGGCGGTGTCGTGCATGGCCCGGGTGTCGGCGGCCATGATCTGGTCGAGCACCCGGGCCAGCGGGTCGCTCGGCTGGATCTCGCGGCCGATGTCGACGGTCCAGCCGGCCGAGCGAGCCCGGCCGGTCTCGGAGGCGATGCCCAGCCGCAGGTCGGCGTAGCCCTCGAAGCCCATCGCCCGGCAGAAGCGGGTGATGGTCGCAGGTGAGGTGCCGCTGCGCTCGGCCAGCTCCACGATGGTGGATCGGGCGGCGGCCTCCGGGTCGCTGAGCACGTGCTCCGCGACCCGGCGCAGCGCGCCGGTCAGGTCGGCCAGCCCGTTGCGGACGCGGGCCAGCACCCCGTCGGAGGCCGATCCGAGTGTGCTCCGCCGGTCGAACGCGTCGGCGTCGACCACCGCGGTCCCCGCGGCGGTGTCCACCTCGTGATCAACCATGCGACGCCTCACCTTTCCGAAAAGACTGTTAACTGTTAGTGGTAAAAGTTCTTACTGAAGGCCCCTCTGTGTCAAGACTGTGGGCGAAGTTTTCAAACTGTTACCTGGCGCACTGCTCGCCGAGCCCGTCGGATCTTGCCGTGTGGGACGGCACCGACCAGCATGAATGAGCCCGTCGCCGCCCACCGCAAGGAGGCCCGTGCCGATGTCCGACACCGTCGTGGTCGGTCTCGACGTCGGGGGTACGTCCACCCGGGCGACCGCCCTGACCCTGACCGGCGAACGCCTCGGCACCGGCCGCGCCGGCGGCGGCAACCCCACCAGTCACGGTGCCGAACGGGCCGCCGCCGAACTGCTGACCGCCCTGCGCGGGGCACTCGCCGACGTCGACCCCGACCGGGTGGCGGCCGGCACCATCGGGCTGGCCGGAGCGGCCCGGCTGCTCGCCGACCCGGCCGGACGAGCCGCCTTCGACCGGGCCTGGCACGACGCCGGCCTGCGCTGCCCGTACGCCGTGCACGGCGACGCCCTGGTCGCCTACGCCTCCGGCACCGCCGACCCGGACGGCACGGTCCTCATCGCCGGCACCGGCGCGATCACCGCCCAGGTCCGCGACCTGCGGCTGGACCGGGTCGCCGACGGCCACGGCTGGCTCCTCGGCGACGCCGGGTCCGGCTTCTGGCTGGGCCGCGAATCGGTCCGCCGGCTGCTCGCCGACCTGGACGCCGGCCGCACCCCGGGCGCGCTGACCACGGCGGTGCTCACCGAGCTGATGGGCAGCGCCGAGATCGCCCCCCGCCCCCGCGACACCGTGGACGCCACCATCCAGGCGGTGACCCGCCGTCCCCCGGTCGAGCTGGCCCGGCTGGCACCGCTGGTCGTCACCGCCGCCGCCGACGGCGAACCCGTCGCCGGCGCGCTGGTGGCCGAGGCCGCCGCGCACCTCGCCGAGAGCGTGGACCGCATCCGTCCGCCCGCGGCGGTGACGCCGGTCGTCCTCGGGGGCGGGCTGCTCACCGGGGACACCCCGCTCGCCGCCGCCGTCCGGGCCGAGGTCGGCCGGCGCTGGCCGCAGGCCCCGCTGCGCACCGCCGGCGACGGGGCCGCCGCCGCGGCCTGGCTCGCCGCCCGCGAACTACCCGAGGTCACCAACCCGGCCGCCCTGCACGCCCGCCTCTTCCCCACCACCGGCTGACCACCGAACCCCGCCCCGCCCCGCCCCGCCCCGCCGGGCCATGATCGCGCTGGATCCTGGATGTAGTTCCCACCTCGCGGCAGGAGGCAACTACATCCAGGATCGAGCACGATCAAGGCGTAAGTCGCCGCCCGCGGCCCAGCCGCCACGCGCCCGCCCGGCGCAGGCAGGCACACGACCACGATCCGCGCACCTTCGGTGATGCTGCTGGCTCGCGGCGCCGTGAGGCAGCAATACCACCGAAAGTGCGCGGATCCTGGGCTCGGGGTAGGAGTCCGGAGGGCAGGCAGCGGGGCGATCAGGATCGGTCAGCCCTGCGGGGCTGGCGGACCGGCTGGCTACTTGAGCTGGCCCGCGGTGAGGCCCGACTGCACCTGTCGCTGGAAGAACACGTACACGGCGAGCACCGGCAGGACCGCGATGCTCAGCCCGGCGAAGAGGCGGGCGTAGTCGCCGGCGTACCCCTGGCTGACCGACAGGGCGAACAGCCCCTGGGCGAGCACCCACTTCGACTCGTCGCCCTGCATCAACACCTGGGGTAGCAGGAACTGGTTCCAGTGACTGAGGAAGTTGAAGATCGCAACACTGATCAGTCCCGGACGCGCCATCGGCAGCATCACCCGGAAGAAGAGTCGGAAGTGACCACACCCGTCGACCATCGCGGCCTCCGCCACCGAGGTCGGCAGGGTCCGGAAGAACGCGGTCAGGAAGAACACCGTGAACGGCAGCGAGTAGGCCGCGTACACCAGGATCAGCCCGCGCCAGGTGCCGAAGAGGCCGGCGTTGCGGACCACGAAGAAGAGCGGCACCAGGGCGAGGAACACCGGGAACATCAGCCCGCCGACGAACAGGTAGTAGACGAACTGCCGGCCGCGGAACTCGTACCGGGCGAAGACGTACGCGGCGGTGGCGCCCATCAGCATGGTGAGGCTGACCGAGCCGGCCACCACCACCAGGCTGTTGAGGAAGTACCGGCCGATGTGCGCGCCGGTCCAGGCCCGCGCCCAGTTGTCCCAGTGCAGCGCGCCGG
Organism: Micromonospora yongxingensis; assembly: GCF_052601155.1. NCBI lineage: Bacteria > Bacillati > Actinomycetota > Actinomycetes > Micromonosporales > Micromonosporaceae > Micromonospora > Micromonospora yongxingensis. The sequence continues at coordinate 71,720 of NZ_JBQXEO010000025.1, read as the reverse complement.
GCAGCCCCCACGGGTCGGCCAGGATCTCACCGTTGGTCTTGAACGAGCTGATGAACATCCACAGCAGCGGCAGGACGGTGAGCAGCCCCCAGATCAGCAGGAAGCCGTGCGAGAAGGCGTTGGCCACCCCGAGATCCCGGCGGAGGGGGCGGTCCCGCCCGGCGGCCCGCGTCGGCGCGGTGGCGGCGGAGGCGGGCTTGTCCAGTGTGGTCATGAGTACTCGATCCGATCGCGCCGGCCAATCCGCAGCGACAGCACCGCCACCGAGAGGGTCAGGAAGAACATCACCACGCCGATCGCCGAGGCGTAGCCGAACTTTGTCTCGCTGCCGAAGGCCGTGTCGTACATCCGGACGCCGATCACGTCGGTGGAGAAGTTCGGCCCACCGTTGGTCATCAACTGCACGAGGATGAACCCGTCCAGGGCGAAGATGGCGAGGTAGACCCAGGCGACCTGGACGGTGTCCCAGAGCAGCGGCAGCGTGACCCGCCGCAGCGTGGTGAACCGGGACGCGCCGTCGAGCAGCACCGCCTCGTAGATCTCCTTCGGCACGGCCGACATCGCCGCCCCGAACAGCACGACGTAGAACCCGACGTTGCTCCACACCATCACCGCCAGCACGCACCAGAAGGCCGTCGACGGGTCACCGAGCCAGGTCGGCGCGGGCAGGCCGAGGCCGTGCAGGGCGCTCGTGAGCAGCCCCTTGTTCGGGTGGTAGACCTCCTTCCAGAGCAGCGCGATGATCACCACGGAGAGCACCTGGGGAAAGAAGTAGACCGTGCGGTAGAACGCGCCGCCACGTACACCGGTCACGCCGGCGCGGCCGCTGCGGCCGCCCATGGCCAGCATGGTGGCGAAGAAGAGCCCGAGCACGATGGTCAGCACCGGCACCAGGCCCAGCAGGATCGCGTTGTTCTTCAGCGCGTTCCAGACGTAGTCGTCGTGCCACAGGGCCTTGAAGTTCGCCAGGCCGACGGAGTTGGCCTCGGGCGAGTAGCCGAGCCAGTCGGTGGTGGAGATCTGGAACGCCTGCAGGTACGGGGAGACGACGAAGGCGACGTAGAGCAGCACCGGCGGCACCAGGAAGGTGACGATCAGCGGCCACTTGCCATGTCTCACGATGAGGACCTTTCGCGGTGTTGCGGCCGGTGGGGGTGGATCCACCCCCACCGGCCGGGCTGTCAGGCCGCTCGCTTGTACTTCTTGACCGAGGTGTCCTGGGCGATCGAGTCGGCGCCCTTCTGGCACTGCTCGAGGAACTCCGCCGGGCTGGTCCGACCGCTGAAGAACTCACCGCACGCGGCGTCCACGAGGTTGCGCTCCAGCTTGCGGTAGTAGTTGTTGTAGACCCAGTTGAAGCCGTTGGCGCCGGACGCGTCGAGCGCCTTGACCACGGTGTTCAGCCCGTACGGCAGCTCGACGCCCTCGGTGGCGCCGGCGACCACGGTGAGGCTGGAGACCTTCCGGGTGAAGTCCTGGGCGCCCTTGAGGGAGAGCATGGTCCGGAAGTATTCGAGGCCGCCGGCCACGTTGCGGGCCTTCGCCGGCACCATGAACGGCTCACCGGCGGTGCCCCGGATCGCCTCGAACGGCAGCTTGTCACCGCTGCCCAGGCTGGGCGTCGGCGCGATGGTCATGTTGAACCCGGCCGGGGTGACGTCCTTCTGCTCGCTCTCCAGCCAGGAGCCACAGGAGATGAACGCGGCCTTGCCCTGGCACCACGCGGTCTGCGACTGCTTGTGGTCCAGGCCGGGCGAGCCCTCCAGGATGTACTTGTCCTTGACGATCTGGTACCACGCGTCGGCGGCGGCCCTCATCGAGTCGGACTTCCAGGCGTTCGGCTCCAGGTTGTCGATCGCGGTGGCCACCGAGGGGCCGCCGAGCTTGATCGCGGTGGCGATCACCGGCCAGCTCATGTAGCGCGGGTGCAGGCCGGCGTACGTCCAGGGGGCGATGCCGGCGGCCTTGATCTGCTTGCAGAGCGCGATGTGCTCGTCCCAGGTCTTGGCGTACTCCCACTTGCGCTCGGTGAACAGCTTGTTGGAGTACCAGATGCCGTAGGCGGTGTAGGTGTAGTTCAACACCAGGAACTTGCCGTCGTAGGAGCCGACCTCGACCGCGCCGGGCAGCAGCGTGTCCTTGACCGTCTTGCCGGGGACGTCGAGGCTCGGGGCGGCCAGCAGCTCGCCGAGGTCGGCGAGGGCGTTCTGGCTCACCAGGCCGTTGAAGTCGATCTGGCCGGCGCCGGAGTTGTTGACCACGTCCGGCGGGGTGCCGTCGACGAAGCGCGGCTGGAGGCTCTTGCTGATCTCCTGGGTGACGGAGTGCTTGACCTTCGCCTTCGGGTACTTCTCGGTGTACATGGCCTCGTGGGCCTTGGCGTACTCCTCGCCGAACCCACCGCCGAAGATCACCACCTCGAGCGGTGCGTCCTCCTTGACGCCGAGCGGGTTCTGTTCGCTCTTGGTGCCCTTGTAGGCGGTGGCGTCGTCCTTGTCACCGCCACCGCCACTGGCGCAGCCGGCCAGCAGGCCGGCGGCGGGGGTGGCCAGCAGGCCGGCGGCGGCGCTGCGCCGCAGGATGTCACGCCTGTTCATGAGTTCTCCTCGGGTCGGGTCGGGCGGTCGCCTGGTGCTGGGGGAAGGCGTCCGTCTCGCGAGGCACGTTGATTCTCTTCAGTTCACACCATGTTGCTGAAGAATTTCTACGACAGCGCGGGCCCGACTTCAAGTACTGACGGCCGAACCGTTATCACCACCGGCCAACACCGGGTCGCATAGCCTGGGGCGATGCGCCGCCTGCGCCAGCTCGCCGAGCGCACCCCGGCCGGCCGGGAACGGTACGTCGACCTGCTCCGCGCGGTCGCCATCACCATGGTCGTTCTCGGACACTGGACCGCCAGCGTGATCGAACGGGACGACGCCGGCCAGCCCACCGGGCACTCCGCGCTCGGCGACCTGCCGTGGGCGTACCCGCTGACCTGGATCGCCCAGGTCATGCCGGTCTTCTTCCTGGTCGGCGGCTACGCCAACGCGGCCTCGCTGAGCCGGCTGCGCGCCCGGAGCGGTGACTCCGTCGGCTGGCTGCTCGACCGCAGCACCCGACTGGTCCGACCCACCAGCGTGCTGGTGCTGGTGCTCGGCGCCGCCGCCGCGCTGGCCCGGCTGCTCGGCACCGACCCGACCCGGATCCGCGAGGTGGTCTGGTTCGCCACCATCCCGCTCTGGTTCCTGGTCGCCTACCTGGCGGTGGTCGCGCTCACCCCACCGATGCACGCGCTGCACCGCCGCTTCGGCCTGGCCGTACCGGTCGTCCTGGTCGCCCTCGTCGGCCTCGGCGATCTGGGACGGCTCACCGGGCCGGTGGAGCTGAGCTACGGCAACTACCTGTTCGGCTGGCTGGCCGTCCACCAGCTCGGCTTCGCCTGGCACGACGCCCGCGCGGCCGGGCCGTCGGCCGCCGACCATCCGGGGGTACGCCGACGCCCGCTGCCCATCTCCCGCCGGGCCGGCCTGGTGTTCCTGGCCTGCGGGCTGGCGGTGCTGCTGCTGCTCACCGCGCCCGGCCCCTGGCCGGTGTCCATGCTCAACGTGCCCGGCGCGAGGCTGGACAACGCCGCGCCGCCCAGCCTCGCGCTGCTGGCCCTCGCCACCGCCCAGCTCGGCCTGATCCTGCTGCTGCGCGGCCCCGCCGAGCGCCTGCTGCGCCGCACCGGCCCGTGGCAGGTGGTGATCGCGGTCAACCTGGTGGTGCTGACCGTCTTCCTCTGGCACCTCACCGCCGCGATCCTGCTGATCGGGCTGCTCGACGTGACCGGCACGCTGCCCACACCGGCGGCCGGCTCGGCCGACTGGTGGGCATGGCGGGTGCCCTGGCTGCTGCTGCTCGCTGCCGTCCTGGCGGTGCTGGTCGCCATCTTCGGGCCGGTGGAGGCCCGCAGCGCCCGACACCGCACCGGCCGTCGTGGCGGCCACGGCACCACGGTTCGCAGGCTGCTGACCGTGGCCGGCTACGTCGCCGTGGTGGTCGCACTGCTGATCAACAGCGCGACCCCGAAAGGTGCCCCGGAGCCGCTCGGCATGCCCGTCCCGGCGCTCCTGGCGTACCTGGCCGGGGCGGGCATGCTGCGGCTGCTCAGGTCTGGGTGGGGAAGCCGAGGTTGACCCCGCCGTGCCGGGGATCGAGCCACCGGCTGGTGACCACCTTGCCCCGCGTGAAGAAGCGCACCCCGTCCTCACCGTGCGCGTGCAGGTCACCGAAGAGCGACGACTTCCAGCCGCCGAACGAGTGGTACGCCATCGGCACCGGGATGGGCACGTTGATCCCGACCATGCCCACCTCCACCTCGTGCTGGTAGCGCCGGGCCGCCCCACCGTCGTTGGTGAAGATCGCCGTGCCGTTGCCGTACGGGCTGGCGTTGACCAGCTCCACCGCCTCGTCGTACGAGCCGACCCGGACCACGCTCAGCACCGGCCCGAAGATTTCGTCGGTGTAGATCGACATGTCCGGGGTCACCCGGTCGAACAGCGTGGGGCCGAGCCAGAAGCCGTCTCGGTCGCCGTCCGGCGTCACGTCCCGACCGTCCACCACCGGCACCGCGCCGGCGGCCACCCCGGCGTCGACGTAGGAGCGCACCTTCGCCGCGTGGGCGGCGGTCACCAGCGGACCCATGTCGCAGCCCCGCCGGCCGTCGCCGGTGCGCAGACCGGCCATCCGGGCGGCGATCCGTTCGACCAGCGCGTCGGCGACCGGCTCGACCGCCACCAGCACCGAGATGGCCATGCACCGCTCCCCCGCCGAGCCGAAGCCGGCGTTGACCGCCGCGTCGGCGGCCAGGTCCAGGTCGGCGTCCGGGAGCACCACCATGTGGTTCTTCGCCCCACCGAGCGCCTGCACCCGCTTGCCTGCGGCGGTGCCGCGTTGGTAGACGTACCGGGCGATCGGGGTGGAGCCGACGAACGACACCGACCGAACCTCCGGGTGGTCCAGCAGCGCGTCGACGGCCTCCTTGTCGCCGTTGACCACGTTCAGCACCCCGTCCGGCAGGCCCGCCTCGGCGAACCACTCCGCCAGCAGCAGCGCCGCGCTCGGGTCCTTCTCGCTCGGCTTGAGCACCACCGCGTTGCCGCAGGCCACCGCGACCGGCACGAACCACAGCGGCACCATCACCGGGAAGTTGAACGGAGAGATCACCGCGACCACCCCGAGCGGCTGCCGGATGGTGTACGAGTCGACCTCGGTGGAGACGTTCTCGCTGAACGCGCCGCGCAGCGCCGACGGCAGGCCGCAGGCGTACTCGATCACCTCCAGGCCGCGCTGCACCTCGCCGGCGGCGTCGGCGAGCACCTTGCCGTGCTCGGCGGTGATCACCTCGGCGAGCCGGTCCCGGCGGGCGTGCACCAACTCCCGGAAGGCGAACAGCACCGCCGACCGCTTCGCCAGCGACGCGTCCCGCCACGACCGGGCGGCGCGGGCGGCGGCCTGCACCGCGACGTCGACGTCCGCGGTGCAGGCCAGCTCGACCTCGGCGGTACGCCGACCCGTCGCCGGGTCGAACACGTCGCCACGCCGCTCGGACGTGCCGCCGACCCGCTTGCCGTCGATGAAGTGACCGATGCTCATGCCGCCACCCCCGCCGAGGAGCGGATCGCGTCGACGAGAATGGCAAGGCCCTCACGGGCCTCCTCCTCGGTCAACGTCAACGGTGGACCCATCCGCAGCACGTTGCCGTACAGGCCGCCCTTGCCGGCCAGCAGGCCGCCGGTCCGGCACGCCTCGAAGACCCGGTTGGTCAGCGCCGGATCGGGCTCGTTCGTCCCCGCCCGGACGAACTCGACGCCGAGCATCAGCCCCTTGCCGCGTACCTCCGCGACGCAGTCCAGCCCACCCACCGCGGCGCGCAGGCCGTCGGCGAGGATCGCGCCGACGCGGGCCGCGTTGGCCTGGAGGTCGTGCTCGACGAGGTAGTCGAGCACCGCGTTGCCGGCCGCCGTGGAGATCGGGTTGCCGCCGAAGGTGGAGAAGCTGATCGCCGGCACCGACTCCAGCACCTCGGCCCGGCCGACCACCCCGGCCAGCGCGAACCCGTTGCCGATGCCCTTGGCGAAGGTGAGCAGGTCGGGGGTGACCCCGTGCGCCTGGTAGCCCCAGAAATGCTCGCCGGTGCGCCCCCAGCCGGTCTGCACCTCGTCGGCGATGAACAGGATGCCGTGCTCGTCGAGGACCTTCTTCCAGCCCGCGAAGAGCCCGTCCGGCGGGTGCACGAAACCGCCCACACCCTGGATCGGCTCGGCGATCAGCGCGGCCACGTCGCCGGCGGTCTGGGTGGCCAGCACCTCGCGCAGGTCCTCCACCGCGGCGTCGACCTGCTCCTCGTCGCTCAGCCGGGCCAGCAGGCCGCGCACCCGGTCACCCGAGTGCAGCCAGGCCACCTGCAGCGGGTTGAGCCCGCTGGCCGACCAGTTGCGGTTGCCGGTGACGCCCATCGCCGCGTACGACCGGCCGTGGTAGCTGTTGCGCACGGCCAGGATCTGGTGCGAGCGGCGGTGGTTGGTGGCGACCAGCAGCGCCGCCTCGTTGGCCTCGGTGCCGGAGTTGGTGAAGAACACCCGCGCGTCCGGGATGCCGGAACGCTGCGCGATCTTCTCGGCCAGTTCCACCTGCTGCCGGATCAGGTAGAGCGTCGAGCTGTGCACGATGCCGGTGGCAAGCTGACGCTCCACCGCCTCCCGGATCTCCGGGATGTCGTAGCCGATCATGTTCGTCAGCACCCCGCCGAAGAAGTCCAGGTAGCTGCGGCCCTGGGCGTCGGTGACCCGGCGGCCCGAGCCGGCGACCAGCTCGATCGGCTCGGCGTAGTACAGCGGCATCCAGGACGGGAGCACGGCCCGGTGCCGGGCCAGCAGGTCGTCGGTCATCGTGGCAACCCTTCAGCGGCATTCATGGATACCGCACGCTCCCACCGGGTGCCGGTGTGGACAACTGCCACTGTGTAGCGCAGCGGTCGTCCGCTCCTGACAGTGCGTCAGCCCAGCGGCGGGAGCGTCAGTCGGCGCGCAGCACCGTCCGGCGTCGGGCCGCGCCGCCGACAGCCGGCGCGTGCAGCGCCGCCGCGAGCACCGCGAAGGCCACCCAGCCGGCCACCACGGCAAGGACCGGCGAGTGGCCCTGCCACCAGTGGTACGCGGCCAGGAAGCCCACCAGCGCCAGGCTGTTGCGGGCGAAGTGCCGGCTGAACGCCACCAGGTCGCGGCGGCTCTCGACGGCGACCAGCACCCCCGAGTACGGGAAGGTCACGACCATCGCCCGCAGCAGCTCACCGAGGAGCCCGGTGAGCGTCGCGCCGAGCAGGATCACCAGCAGCTTGACCGGCGCCGGCAACGGCTGCCCCGTCCCCGCCTGCGGGTCGGTCTCCGGCTGCGGGTCGGTCTCCGGCGCCGGCCTCGGGGCGGGATGCTGCCGGCGCAGCAGCAGCATCGCCAGCGCCCAGAGCGCCACGGTGCCGGCCAGCGCCGGCCCGAACGGCACCGGCACGGCCAGCAGGCCCGCGCTGAACGCCACGTAACCGGCGATGCCGGCCGCGTCGGCGAGCAGGATCGGCCAGCGCAGCCGGTGGTGGGTGACCGCCACGACGACGAAGAACAGGTTGAGGCCGAGCACCCCGAGCAGTTGCGCGCCCTCCACCCGGTGCCCGGTGCTCACCAGCGCCACCGTCATCGGCAGCGGGAGACTGTAGACGAACGCCCGCAGGCGCACCGACCGGATCAGACTGACCGCCCACACCACCGCCGTCACCAGCAACACTCCGCTGACGGTCATCGGCGCGCATGCCCTCCGGTCGCGGTCAGTCGAGGAAGGTCGCGGCCTCGACGCAGACGTCGAAGACATCGGTCAACCGGGCCAGGTCCGCCGCGTTGACCGAGAACTGGTTCTCGGTGATCTCACCGTGCGCGCTCATCACGCCCTCCCAGCAGGCGGTGCCGTCCCACACGGTCAGGTTGACGTGCCGCGAGGCGTCCACCACGCCCCACGGCAGCAGCCCCACCCGCACCCCGGCGCGACGCTGCGCCCGCACCAGCTCGGTCAGCTCGTCGGTCAGCCCGGCGTGCAGGAAGACCCGGGTGATCCGTACGCCGCGACCCAACGCCTCGACGTTGGCCGCCCAGTAGTGCCGACCGATGTCACTGCGCCACCAGCTCAGCTCACCGCTGGCCCTCGGCATCACGTTGGTCACCGCGTCCAGCCGCCGCACGCACTCCCGCGTGCCGCCGAGCAGGTCCTGGCAGTCGTCACCCGGCCGGACGATCCGACCGGCGCGCAACTGCTCGGTCTGCGCCCGGAACCGCTCGAAGCGGCGCCGGGCCTCCTCGGCGACCCGGGTGCCCGGGTGCCGTTCGACGGCCTCCCGGGTGCCGGTGACCACCTCGGGTACCGCGTGCACCAGCCAGGGCGGCCCCTCCAGCAGCGTCCGCAGGTGGAAGCGGCGCTCGGCCCGGGCCAACGAATCCACCAGCAGCGAGATGGTGGTGCCCATCAACCCGGCGAGCAACGACTCCACCCCGGTCGCCGCGTTGGTGAGGTCCAACGTGACCGACAGCGAGATCGACAGCAGGATGCCGACCAGCGCGACCGGGTCGGTGTGCGCCAGCAGCCGGACGAACCCACCGGCCGGCCCGGCCCGGTCGACGCGGGAGCGGCGGAGCAGATCGGTCATCGACGTACCTCCCGGGCGTCGGCTGCCGCCAGGGTACGACGGGACGACAACGCAGCCGTCCCGGTACGATCCGGCGGTGCCCGAGCTGCCCGTACCGCTGACCGTCGGCGCGCCGGGCGAGCCGACCGCCGGCATCGCCGGATGGGTCTGCGCGGACCCGATCCGCCGACTGGTCGCCGGCTTCGGCGGCAGCTGGCCCGACGGTGACCTCACCGAGGTGCTCCGGTTCCTGGACGAGTTCTCCGCCCGGCACTGGGACTTCCGGGGCGGCCGGGAGCGGCCCGACGCCCGGGAGCCGTACCTCGACCCGGCCACCACCGAGCTGGTGCTCACGTCGGCGGCCGCGCTCGGGCTGGTCCGGCCGGTGGCGCCGGCCAAACCGGCGTACGCCCATCTGGTGGTCCTCGGCGGTCTGGCGCACGCCTGCGTACGCCGGGTCGGGTACGCCGCCCACCTGCTGCGCGCCGGCCTGCGGGTGACCGGCGAGGTCGCCGTGCTGGGCAGCTTCCGTCCGCTGACCGAGTGGGAACGCCGGACCCTGGCCGACGCGGGCCTGCCGGCCGACGAGACCGAGGTGGACGTACTCGACTCGGCGGTCCGGCGGATCTTCCAGGTGACCGCACCGGCGCAACAGGACGGTCTCGACGCCGGCCATCCGCACCATTCCTGGTCCTCGCGGACCTACCGACCGGCGGGACTGCCGTCGGTACGGGTGCTCGCCGCGCCGTCGAGCGAACCGGATCGGCGGCGCGCGCACACCGCCGACACGCAGCGGTTCTGGGCCGGGCACGTCCAGCTCGCTCCGGGCGACGACGTGCTGATGGTCACCGCGCCGATCTACGTGCCGTTCCAGCACTGCGACGCGCTGCGCACCCTGGCCGTGCCGTACGGCTGCGACATCGACACCGTCGGCGTGGACCCGGCGCTGGCCGACCTGGCGGTGCTGCCCGAGCAGACACTCACCCCGGGCCGCTACCTCCAGGAGATCCGCTCGGCGATCCGCTCGATGCGCGCCCTGCACGACGAGCGCTGACCGCCGTCGCCGGCCGGCATGCGCGCTGCCCCGGCTATGCCCCGGCGGTGTCGGCGACGGCCTGGGCGAAGACCTCGGAGCGGTGCTCGAAGTTGCGGAACCGGCCGTAGCTCGGCGCGGCCGGGGACAGCAGCACCACGCCGCCGGCCGGGGTCAGCTCCCGGGACAGCCGCACCGCGTCCACCAGGTCGTCGACCAGTTCGGTACGCACCTTGGGCAGGCCGGCGAGCGCCTCGACGATGCGGGCGCCGCTGTCCGGGATGCCGATCACGGTCAGTTCCCGCTCCGCCAGGTGCTCGGCCAGCGGCGAGTAGTCCAACCCCCGGTCGTTGCCTCCGACGATCACGGTCAACGGCCGCCCGTCGTACGCGTCGATCGCGTGCATGGCCGCGTACGGGCTGGTGGCCAGCGTGTCGTCGACGAAGGTCAACCCGGACGGGTCGGTGATCTCGGTGAGCCGGTGGGCCAGCCCCTGGAACTCGGCGACCGCGACGGCGAGGCTGTCCCTCTCGGCCACCACGTCGACGCCCAGGGCGTCCAGCACGGCGAGCGCCACACACAGGTTGCCCTCGTTGTGCCGGCCCACCAGGGGCAGCACGGCGCGCGGGAAGAGCGGCTGGTCGCCGAGGTGGAACCAGGGCGTGCCGTCGGCTCCGGTGGCGACGTGGGTGGTGTCGGGGCGACCGGTGCGGGTCGCCGGTAGGTCACCCAGCTCGGCGGCGAGCCGGGGGTCGCCGCCGTTCACCACGATCGTCTCCGGGTCGTGGGCGAGCAGGTTCAGCTTGTCGCGGTAGTACTCCCGCTCCCCGCCGTGCGCGTCCAGGTGCTCGGGGAAGAGCGCGGTGACCACGGCCACCCGGGGCGAGTCGGTGAGGTCGCTGCACTGGTAGCTGGACAGCTCCAGCACGTACAGCTCCGCCTCGGGCAGGTCGAGGGTCGGCACCCCGATGTTGCCGCCGAAGACGTTCGGTCGGCCCGTCGCGGTGAGCAGGTGGCTGATCAGGCTGGAGGTGGTGCTCTTGCCCTTGCTGCCGGTGACCCCGACGGTGCGCGCGGCGTGGTCGGCCATCCACAGCGCGGTGCCCTGGGTGACGGGAATGCCCCGCCGGCGCAGCTCGACCAGCCACGGGTGGGTCTGCGGCACACCGGGCGAACGGACCACCACGTCGGCGGCGGCCAGCCGTTCGAAGCCCTCCTCCCCGGTGACCAGCGGGGCCGCCTCGGCCAACGGGCCGTCCCACGGCAGCGAGAGGAAGTTCGCGCTGTCGTCGACGGCGACCAGCTCGGCCGGGCCGTGCGCGGCGATCGCGGTCACCGCGGCCCGGCCCTCCCGGCCGGTCCCCCAGACGGCGACGGTACGTCCGCGCAGGTCAGACAGGCGCACGGGGCTCTCCTCGGGGGTCGCGGCGGCGGGGCGGGCGGGCGCGGTCCGGCACAGCCGGACACGGCCGGACGAACCAGGGCCTAGTATGGCGTGTGCCCAACGAGCAGCTCCGGCGGATGGACGCCTTCACCTTCCCGTCCTACTCGATCGACTTCGCCACCGGCGAGGTGTTGTTCGACTACGCCCTGACCGGCCCCGCCGGCGAGCAGCGGTTCACCGAGGTCATCACCCTTCCGCTGCCCGCCCAGCCGCCCTCGGACGAGACGGTGGCCACCCTCGCCCGGGTGCTGGAGGTGCTGCACCTGGTCGCCGGGGTCAGCTACTACAAGGCCGCCGCGCCGCCCCGGCTGGTGCTGCCGGCGCCGCTGGGCCCGGCCGCCGTCGACTACGTCACCGCCGTCTACACCCAGGGCCTGGCGGAGTACGCGTACCGCAACCAGCTGCCGCACGTGCTGGAGCTGCGCCCGGAGGTGCCGGCCGGTGAGGTGTCGCCGGCCCGGGTGTACGACGACTCCGACCGTCGCCCGCTCTCGGCGGTCGGCGGCGGCAAGGACTCCATCGTCACCCTGGAGGCGCTGCGCCGGGCCGAGCTGGACCCGGTGCCGTTCTCGGTCAACCCGAACCACGTGATCGTCTCGGTCAACGAGGCGTCCGGGTTGACCCCGTTGGCCGCCCGACGGCGGATCGACCCGGTGCTGTTCGACCTGAACGCGGCCGGGGCGCTGAACGGGCACATCCCGGTCACCGCGATCAACTCGCTGATCGCGGTGGCCACCGCCGTGCTGCACGGGCTCGGCCCGGTCGTGATGTCCAACGAGCGCTCGGCGTCCGACCCCAACCTGGTCTGGAACGGTCACGAGATCAACCACCAGTGGTCCAAGGGCGTCGAGGCGGAGGGGCTGCTGCGGGCGGCGCTGGCCGAGCACGCCGGCCTGACCGAGCCGTACTTCTCGCTGCTGCGCTCGCTGTCCGAGCTGCACATCGCCCGGCTCTTCGCCGAGTTCACCCGGTACGACGACGTGGTGACCAGCTGCAACGCCGCGTTCAAGCTACGCGACGCGAGCGAACGCTGGTGCCGCGACTGCCCGAAGTGCCGGTTCGTCTTCCTGGCCATGGCGCCGTTCATGCCGCGTGAGCGGGTCACCCACATCTTCGGCGGCGACCTGCTCGCCGACCCGGAGCAGATCCCCGGTTACCGGGAGCTGCTCGGCGTCGACGGACACAAGCCGTTCGAGTGCGTGGGCGAGGTCGAGGAGTCGGTGGTGGCGTTGGGCCTGCTCGCCGAACAGGACCAGTGGCGCGACGCCCCGGTGATCCGCGCCCTGGTCGACGCCGTCCCGGCAACAGCCTGGTCCGCAGTGGCCACCTCAGACGTCTTCACGCCGGGCGGCCCCAACCACATCCCCCCCACCTACGCCAAAGCCCTGACCACCCTCACCTAACCCCCCCCGGGCGCCCCCGCCCTCCCCGGCGCCCCTACCCCGTGTTGATCAAGAAGTTTGCGTCATCGCGCGCTCGATTTCTGACGCAAACCTCTTGATCAACAGGGGAAATGGCGGCGCGGGACCAGCCGGGTGTGGGGGGGGTCAGGGGGTGCGGACGGCGTCGAGGGCCAGTAGGGCCACGTGGAGGGAGAGGGAGGCTTCGACGGAGTCGAGGTCGACGTCGAGGATGCGGGCGATGCGGGCCAGGCGCTCGTAGAAAGCCGGCCGGGACAGGTGGGCGGCGGCGGCGCCGGCGGACTTGTTGCGACCCTGCTCCAGGTACGCGCGCAGGGTGTCGAGCAGCCGCTCCCGGGGGTGCCGGGCGTCGTACTCCAGCAGCGCCCCGAGTTCGCGCTCCACGAAGGTCTGCAGGCGGGGCTCGTCGCGCAGCAGGTGCAGCAGGCCGGCGAGACCCACGTGCGGCAGCCGGAAGATCGGCAGGTCACGGCGGTCACGGCGAGCCGCCTCGGCGATCTGCCGGGCCTCGACCAGCGACCGCCGGGCCTCCCGCAGGCCGCCCACCCCGGACCCGGCGGCCACGATCACCCCGCCCGTCGACCGGCCACCGCCGTCGGCCAGCGCCCGGGACGTGTCAGCGCCGGACGTGGCCCGCAACGCGCCGGCGTCGAGGCGTACCCGACGCAGCGCGGCGGCGAACGCGGACAGGGCGCGGTCCTCGGCGACCGCCTCCGGCAGGGCCAGCAGCACGCCCACCGAGTGGTCGTCGACGGCGCTGGTCAACCCGGTCAGCTTCGCCTCCCGCAGCGCCTGGCCGACCGCCTCGGACAGGTCCCGCAGCCGGGCCGGGCCGGCCTCCGGGCCGCCCTCCCCGGCCGGGTCGTCGGCCCGGTGCCGGACCATCACGCCGACCAGGTGGCGCCGGTCGAGCACCACGCCGAGTGCCTTGGCCCGCAGCGCCACCTCGTCCACCGGACGGGAGTGGTCGAGCAGCGCCGTGAGCAGGGTGCGGTGGATCTGCCGTTCCAGCCCTTCGGCGTCGCGGCGGATCAGCCGGCCCAGCGCGAGGGTGGACGCGGCCCGCTCGATCAGGATGGTGAGGCGGGTCGGCGGCCCGTCGCCGGGGCGCGGACCGGGCCCCGGCGGATCGGTGCCCCGCCGGGTCGGCAGTTCCCCGCCGGCGGGCCAGCGCAGCAGCAGCCGCCCCCAGTCCTGCCCCCGGGCGCCGACGACCGTCACCAGCCATCCGCTGTCCGGGTCGTACGCGGTCCGCCCGGCCGGCCGGATCCGCCGGGAGTGCTGCTCCCAGCCGTCCAGCAGCAGCTCGGCGCTCTCCCCCGCCGGGTCGTACCCGAGCACCTGGCGGGACAGGTTCTCCAGCACCACCGGGCAACCGGACAGCTCGGCGGCCTGCCGGATCACCTCGGCGGCGTCGGCGCCCTCGACGGAGAGGTCGGTGAACCGCTGGTGGATCTCCTCGGTGGCACGCAGTTCGGTGAGCTGCGCGTCGACGATCAACGCGTGCACCGCCTCGGTGATCCGTACGAACGGGGTGGCCCGGCGCAGCTCCACCAGGGGCAGGCCACGCCGTTCCGCGGCGGCGGCCATCACGCGGGGCACCCCGCTGACGTACCGGCGGCCCAACTCGACGACGAGACCGGAGACGCCGACGTCGGCGAGGTCCCCGATGAACGCGCGCAGCCCCGCGTCGTCGCCGGGGAGCCCGATGCCGGTGGTGAGCACCAGCTCGCCGCCGCCGAGCAGGGTCGCGATGTCCGGTACCTCGGCGACGTGCACCCAGCGGACCGGACGGTCCAGCCCGGCGTCCCCGGCGACCACGCGCGGCGCGCCGTGGCGGACCGGGTCCAGGGCGAGGACCTCACGGACGGTAGGGAACACGGCCGCCACGCTACCGTCCGTGACGCCGGATCTCGACATCCCGCGTCGGTGCCGGCGATCACCGGCGACCGGACGCGATGTCCGCCCTCACATCGGGTCGTCGCGGCTCAGTTCCCAGCAGGCCACGGCGGTGGCGGCGGCCACGTTGAGCGAGTCGACGCCGCGGCGCATCGGGATCACCACCCGCACGTCGCTGGCGTCCATCGCCGCTCGGGTCAGCCCGGCGCCCTCGGCGCCGAGCAGCAGCGCCGAACGGGCCCGCTGTGCGGCGTCGAGGCGTTGGATCGGCACCGCGTCCGGTGCCGGGGTCATCGCCAGCACGGTGAACCCGGCCGCCCGGACCTCGGCGAGCGCGTCCGGCCAGGGGTCCAGCTTCGCGTACGGCACGGCGAAGACCTCCCCCATGCTGACCCGGACGCTGCGCCGGTAGAGCGGGTCGGCGCAGCTCGGCGAGAGCAGCACCGCATCCACCCCGAGCGCCGCCACCGCCCGGAAGATCGCGCCGAGGTTGGTGTGGTTGTTGACGTCCTCCAGGATCACCACCCGGCGCGCGGTGGCGAGCACCCCGGCCGCCGTCGGCAGCGGCCGGCGGTGGAACGACGCCAGCACCCCCCGGTGTACGTGGAAGCCGGTGGCCCGCTGCAGCACGTCCTGCGTCGCCGCGTAGACCGGCGCGTCGCCGGTGTCCAGGTCGGCGAGCTGGTCGATGCGCTTGGCGTCCACCAGGTACGACCGGGCCGGGTAGCCGGCACGCAGCGCCCGGCGCAGCACCAGCTCCCCCTCGGCGATGAACAGGCCGTGCGGCGGTTCCCAGCGGGTACGCAGCTCGACGTCGGTGAGCGCGCGGTAGTCGGCGATCCGGTCGTCGTCGGGGTCGGTGATCTGGTGGACGGGCACCCGACGATTCTGCCGGACGCCGGGCTGGGCGTTCCGGGGCCGGTCGATCCCACACCGTGCGAGGCGTTTTGTCCGGAAAGGAAGGGGAATGGCGGGCGGCGTAACGGACCCGACGGGAAGGACCAGCCAGGTGAGCCCAGACCACAACGTGCCGGGCGAACCGCTCGCCCTGCCCAAACACCCGACCGTCGCGGACCACATCGTCGCCCGCCTGTTCAGCTGGGGCGTGCACCGGTACTTCGGCTACCCGGGCGACGGCATCAACGGCCTCACCTCCGCGCTGCAACGCACCAACGAGCGCGCCCAGTTCATCCAGGTGCGGCACGAGGAGACCGCCGGCTTCGCCGCCTCCGCGCACGTCAAGTACGGCGGTGGTCCGCTGGGATGCGCGTTGGTGACCAGCGGGCCGGGCGCCATCCACCTGCTCAACGGCCTGTACGACGCCAAGCTCGACCACCAGCCGGTGATCGCCCTGGTCGGCAACACCGCGGTCACCGCCGAGGGCGGCGGCTACTACCAGGAGGTCGACCTGCTGGCCCTCTACAAGGACGTCGCCGCGGCGTTCCTGGCCCAGCTCGACCACCCGGCGCAGGTCCGCCACCTGGTCGACCGGGCGTGCCGCACGGCGCTGGCCCGGCGCACGGTCACCGCCCTGATCCTCCCGCTCGACATCCAGGACGAGCCGGCCGTCCCCGACCCGCCGCATGCGCACGGCTACTACCACACCAGCAACGTGCCGAGCAGCTCCACAACCGTCCCCCCGGAGGCGGACCTGCGCCGTGCCGCCGAGGTGCTGCGCAGCGGGCAGCGGGTGGCGATGCTGGTGGGGCAGGGCGCGCTCGGAGCCAAGGACGAGGTCCGCGAGATCGCCCAGCGGCTCGGCGCGGGGGTGGCCACCGCGCTGCTCGGCTTCGCCGCCGTGGACCACCGCGAGCCGTGGGTGACCGGCGCGATCGGGCTGCTCGGCACCCGACCGAGCTGGCAGCTGATGAGCGGCTGCGACCGGCTGCTGATCGTGGGCAGCAACATGCCGTACTCGGAGTTCTACCCGCCGCAGGGGCAGGCCCGCGCGGTGCAGATCGACGTGGACGGCACCCAGCTCGGGCTGCGCTACCCGACCGAGGTGAACCTGACCGGCGACGCCGGCCCGACGCTGCGGGCGTTGCTGCGCGAGCTGGGCCCCGGTCCCGGTCCGACCGAATGGCGGGCGGAGATCGCCGAGGCCACCTCGGAGTGGCGCCGGGTGCAGCGCGACCTGGCCGACCAGGCCGCCGACCCGGTCAACCCGCAGTTGCTGTTCACCACGCTCAACGAGCGGCTCCCCGACGACGCGATGATCGCCGTGGACTGCGGCACCGCGACCGCCTGGTACGCCCGGCACGTGCAGGTCCGCCCCGGGATGCTGGCCAGCCTCTCCGGCACCCTGCTGTCCATGGGCGGCGCCATGCCGTACTCGCTCAGCGCCAAGTTCGCCCACCCGGACCGGCCCCTCGTCGCGCTGATCGGCGACGGCGCCATGCAGATGAACGGCGTCAACGAGCTGATCACGGTGGCCAAGTACTGGCGGAGCTGGGCCGACCCACGGTTCGTGGTGCTGGTGCTCAACAACCGGGACCTGGCGTTCGTCAGCTGGGAGCAGCGTTCCAGCGAGGGGACGCCGATGTTCCCGGACAGCCAGCAGCTGCCGGACATCGGCTACCACCAGTGGGCACAGGTGCTCGGGCTGCACGGTGAGCTGGTCGACTCACCGGAGCAGGTGCCGGGCGTCTGGGACCGGGCGCTCACCGCCGACCGACCGGTGGTGATCAACGCGCTGGTCGACCCGGCCGAGCTGATGCTGCCGCCGCACTTCACCGCCGAGCAGGCACGCAAGACCGCTGCGGCGGTGCTGCGCGGCGACACTGACTGGGCGGGCATCATCCGCCGCGGCCTGCCCGCCACCGTCGCCAGCTACCGCCCCCGCCGCCGCAAGCCCTGACCCGAGCCACGCGCCGCCCGCCGCACTCCGCGATCTTGCACTTTCTGACTCGACAGAAGGAGCAAATGGTGCGAGTCGGCGACCGAAAGTGCAAGATCGCGGGGTACGAGGGGTCAGCCTCGGCGGTTCAGCCAGCGTTCGAAGGCCGAGCGGGGGTCGTCCTGGGTGGTGGGCCGGCGGTCCGGGACGACCGGGGTGCGTTCGACCGGGCGGCGGGGTTCGCCGGCCAGTTCGCGGCTGGGCGCCTCGAATGCCTTTTCCGGCTGGCCGTTGACGGCGGTGGCGATGACCCGGGCGACCGCGTCGATCACCTTGGCCTGCACCGCGGAGCCCACCGAGTCGGTCGGGTCGTCGGGGTTGGCGGCGATGCCGGCGACCGCGACCTGCGGGGTGAAGCCGACGAAGGTCTCCGTGGAGTTCTGCTCCGAACTGCCCGTCTTGCCGGCCACCGGGCGGCCGTCAAGAATGTCGTTCACACCGGTGGCGGTGCCGCCGTTGCACTGCCCGTACGGCGACTGCTGGCCGACCGGGCAGCGGGCGGCGTCGGTCGCGGCACGGGCCACGTCGGCGTCCAGCACCCGCTTGCAGGACGGCTGCCCGACCGGCACCCGCTGACCCTTCGCGTCGGTCACCGACACCACCGGCACCGGCACGCAGTAGGTGCCCTCGGCGGCCACCGTGGCGTACGCGTTGGCCAGGTCCAGCGGGGTGGTGGCGGCCACCCCGAGGGTGAACGAACCCCAGTTGGCGGCGTCGTTCTTCGCGAAGGCCGCGTCGGCGTCGGCGCGGAAGGTGATGCCGAGCCGCTGCGCCATCTCCACCACCTTGTCCTGGCCGACCTGCTCGGCCAGCCAGACGAAGTAGGTGTTCACCGAACGGCCGAAGCCGTCCCACATCATCCGGTACCCGTCCATCCAGTCCGGGTTGGCGTTCGCCGGGCACCAGCGGCCGTCACAGCTGCCCGGGCCCTCGGCGGCGTACCGGGTGGGCAGCTTGGCGGGTGCGTCGAAGCCGGTGGAGAGGGTACGGCCCGACTCCAGCGCCGCGAGCATCGTGAACAGCTTGAACGTCGAGCCGGCCTGGTAGCCGTCGACGCTGGCCCCGCCGGAGATCAGCGGGTTGACGGTGTTCGGGTAGTTGGCCTGCCCGTTGGGGTTGTCGGCGAGGCTGTAGTGCCGGTTGACCGCCATCGCCAGCACCTGCCCGGTGCCCGGCTGCACGGCCGCGATCGGCAGGGCGCGCTTGTTGTCGTAGGAGTAGACCTTGGTGGCCTGCTGCTGCGCGGTGGCCTGGACCTGCGGGTCCAGCGAGGTGATCACGGTGTAGCCGCCCGAGCGCAGGGCCTGCTCGCGCTCCGGCACGGTGGCCCCGAACGCCGGCTGGGCCACCCACCAGCGGCGCAGGTAGTCGCAGAAGTAACCCCAGTCGTCGTGGCCCTGGGCCACGGCGGTGCAGCCGTTGGGCTGGGCGGTGGGGTGCAGGGTCAGCGGCTCCGCCTTCGCCTGGGCGGCCTGCGCGGCGGTGATCGCCCCGGTGTCGGCCATCGAGTCCAGCACGTACGACCGGCGGGCCAGCGCGTCGTCCTTGTTGCCGTCGATCGGGCTGTACGCGTCCGGGGACTGCACCAGGCCGGCGAGCAGGGCCGACTCGGCGAGCGTGAGCTGTGCCGGGGGTTTGCCGAAGTAGCGCTGGCTGGCCGCCGCGATCCCGTACGCGCCGGAGCCGAAGTAGGCGATGTTCAGGTAGCGGTTGAGGATCTCGTCCTTGCCGAGGCTCTGCTCCAGCGCGCTCGCGTACCGGATCTCCTGGATCTTGCGGCCCATGGTGGGGTCGGTGGCAGCGGCGCGTTCCTCGGCGGTGCGGGTGGGGTCGGTCTTGAGCACGTTACGGACGTACTGCATGGTCAGCGTCGAGCCGCCCTGCTCGGTGCCGCCGCCCTTGACGTTGGCCACCAGCGCACGGGCCAGCCCGCGCAGGTCGGCGCCGCCGTGCGAGTAGAACCGCCGGTCCTCGGCCGCCACGATCGCCTGCCGCATCACCGGTGCGATGTCCGCGAGCGGCACGTCGGTGCGGTTCACGTCGTAGAACGTCGTGATCAGGGTCTTGCCGTCATTCGCGTACAGGTAGGAGCGCTGCGGGGTGGCGGGGGTGCGCAGCGCGTCGGGCAACGCGGCGTACGAGCCGATCGCCGAGCGGGCGGCGAACCCGAGCAGCAGGTTGCCCGGCAGCGCGGCGACTGCCAGGGCGAGCCCGGCCAGCAAGCCGGCGAGCAGCACGGTGAACAGCCGCGACAGCGGCGAGCGGGGGGCGGCCATGGTCCCCAGGATTGCCACGAAAGCCGCCAACCGACCACCTCCGAAGCCCGATTGTCAGCAACTTCACCACTCCCCACCAGCCAACTCCCACCCAGACCCCACTCCGGCCCACCCCGGCCCACCCCGGCCCACCCCGGTGATCATGAAGTTATTGCCACGACGCGCCGTCGCGGAGGGCAACAACTTCATGATCGACCGGGGTGGGTGGGGTGGGTGGGTGGGTGGGTGAGGTCGCCGGTGGGTGGTGGGTGGTTACGGGGTTGGGGTGGAAAGGCTGGCGCTGGCGGCGTCGCGGGCCGTTTCGCGGGGCATCAGGCGGCCGGAGCGGTAGCCGATGCCGATGCCGGCGATCAGGACGAAGATCGCGCCGAACGTCTGTAGCGAACCGATCAGGGCGCCGCCCAGACCGAGCAGCGGAGCGGCGATGATCAGCATCACCCCGTCGCCGAGGCTGAACGTGCCCGAGCGGGCCACCGCCCACCCGGTGAGGAACCAACCCACGCTGTAGAAGGTCGCACCGACCAGGACCAGCGAACGCGCGGTGGTGCCGAACACCGGTGTCTGCTCGGCGAGCCCCGCGAACGGCAGCATCAGCACGGTGCCGGCGATGCTGACCAGCAGCCCGGCGGCGGCCACCCGGCGGCTGCGGGTCGCGGCGAGCAGCCCGGTGAGGGCCAGCAGCGCGAGTAGCCCGAGCCACACCGCGGCGACCCAACCGATCAGGTACGCGGCCCGACCGTCAGCCGGGTACGGGTCGTTGCCCACCCCGCCGTCGCTGGCCATCGCCACCGCGCCGTAGAGGACGGCGTACGCGGGCAGCAGCCACACCGCCGCCCGTGCGAACCGGCGTATCGACCAGGCCCAACTGGCGTTCGTCGCCGGCCCCGCCGGGGTCGGTTCGCCCACGAACGGCAGTACGCCGAAGCCGCCGCCGCTGCGCCGGGAGCCCAGTGGGCCGGCCGGGTCGTGCGCGCCGGGCACCGGGGCCGAGGACCACATCCGATTCGCCGGATCCTTCATGCGTCACCTCGCTCGTCCACGAGCGGTGCGGGACGCGCCGGGGCGCCCCGATTGCCTGGTCACCACCCGTCCTAGGACCGATCGTGGCAGGCGTCGGAGCGCCCCATGAGTCTTTCTCGTATTTACCCGGCCGGACGGCCGGTGTACTCGATCAGCCGCGCTCGCGCTGGTCGCTCGGATCGTTGACCAGGCTGGCCGGCGAGACCGGCTCCGGCGCGGGCAGGCCCTGCGGCCCCTTACCGCCGGAAACCTGCGCCTCGGCGACGCGTACCTCGTCGTGGATCTGCTGGGCGGCGTCCGCCGCGGCCTGGGCGGCCTCCGCGGCCTCGCGCTCGACCTGGCTCGCGTGGTCGGCCGCCTCCGGTGCGGGAAGATCCCCCACCATCTGGCTCAGACCACCCAGCGCGCCACCCATTCCCTCCAGCGCCTTGGTCAACTCGGCCGGGATGATCCAGACCTTGTTGGCGCTGCCCTGAGCGATCTGCGGCAGGGCCTGCAGGTACTGGTAGGCGAGCACCTTCTGGCTCGGGTTCGCCTGGTGGATCGCGTCGAACACCGTGCGGATGGCCTTGGCCTGACCCTCGGCCTGCAGGATCCGGGCCTGCCGGTCACCGTCGGCCCGCAGCACCGCCGACTGCTTGTCACCCTCGGCGGTGAGGATCACCGACTGCTTGTGCCCCTCGGCGGTCAGGATCGCCGCACGGCGGTCCCGCTCGGCGCGCATCTGCTTCTCCATCGAGTCGCGGATGCTGGCCGGCGGCTCGATCGCCTTGATCTCCACCCGGGTCACCTTGATGCCCCAACGGCCGGTGGTCTCGTCCAGCACGCCGGAGAGGTGCCGGTTGATCTCGTCCCGGCTGGTCAGCGCCCGCTCCAGGTCCAGCGAACCGATCACGTTCCGCAGGGTGGTGACGGTGAGCTGCTCGATGGCCTGGAGGAAGCTGGAGATCTCGTACGTCGCCCGGACGGAGTCGACCACCTTGAAGTAGAGGACCGTGTCGATCGAGACAACCAGGTTGTCCGAGGTGATCACCGGCTGCGGCGGGAAGCTGACGACCTGCTCCCGCATGTCGACCTTGGTACGGACCGCGTCGATGAAGGGCACCAGCAGGTTGAGGCCGGGGCTGAGGGTCCGCTTGTACTTTCCGAGCCGTTCCACCACGTCCTGGCGTTGCTGCGGCACGATCCGCACCGCCTTGGCCAGTGTCACCACGGCGATCAACGCCACCGCGATCACCAGCACGCCTATGACAGTCATCCCGTTCACCCTCTCGGTTCCGGCAGTTCGCCGGCGGAAGAAACCTCGTCCTGCCAGACCAGGGCGGTCGCGCCCCGGACCTTTATCACCCGAACCCGCTGACCCGGCTCGAAGGTCTGCGTCGTGTCATACGGCCGGGCACTCCACAGCTCCCCGTCGATCTTGACAAGGCCGTGGTCGGCGTCCACCCGCTCCAGCACCAGCGCCGTGGACCCCTCGATGGCCTCCACGCCGAACGGCTGCTCACCGCTGTCCAGTGCCGTCCGCTGATGCCGTCGGATGACCGGCCGGACCACCACCAGGCTCAACGCCGACACCACCGCGAACACCAGCGCCTGCACCGCGACCGGCGCGCCCAGGGCGGCCGCACCGGCGGCGGCGAACGCGCCGACACCGAACATGATCAGGAAAAGCGTCGTCGTGAAGATCTCGGCGACAACCAGGAGCACACCCAACACGATCCACACCACGGCGTCCACACGACAATCGTGACACGCGAATGCACGAGCAGCCGACCCGTGATGATCAGTACGCTCGGCGACACCGACCCGGCCCGCCGAGACACCGCGCGCCGGCGGCCCCGCCCGAGCCGACAAGCGAGGAGATCCCGTTGACCCTGCTGCCCGAGACCGCCCGACAGGTCGACAACCAGGTCGCCCGGGCACAGATCGACGGCCGTACCCCGTCGCTGGTGCTGGGTGTGGTCCGTGACGGCGCGCTGGTGCACCTGGCCGCCGTCGGCGAGCACCCCCGCCCGGGCGTCGACCTGCAGTACCGGGTCGGCTCGATCAGCAAGACTATGACCGCCACGCTGATCATGCAGTTGCGCGACGCCGGCCGCCTGGCCCTGGACGACCCGTTGGAGCGGCACCTGCCGGGCACCGGCGTCGGCGGGCTCACCCTGCGCCAGATGCTCGGGCACGCCAGCGGCATCCAACGCGAACCCGAGGGCGACTGGTGGGAGCGGGCCGCGGGCGCCGACCTCAGCACCCTGCTCGCCGGGCTGACCGCCGACAAGATCGCCTACCCGCCGCACGCCGCCTACCACTACTCCAACCTGGCGTACGGGCTGCTCGGCGGGGTCCTCGAACGACTCACCGGGACGCCCTGGGCCGACCTGCTGGCCGAGCGGATCCTCACCCCGCTCGGGATGCGCCGCACCTCGTACGCGGCCACCGAGCCGTTCGCCCTGGGCTACGTCGTCCACCCGTGGCACCACACGTTGCGCGAGGAGCCCCGTACCGACACCGGGGCGATGGCCCCGGCCGGGCAGCTCTGGTCGACGATCGAGGACCTGGGCCGGTGGGCCGCCTTCCTCGCCGACCCCGACCCGTCGGTGCTGGCCGCCGGAACGCTCACCGAGATGTGCGCGCCCGTGGTGATCAGTGATCCCGACTCGTGGACCGGCGGGCACGGTCTGGGGCTGGAGCTCTACCGGGACGGCGAGCGCGTGTACGTCGGGCACGGCGGCTCGATGCCCGGGTACGTGGCCGCCCTCGTGGTGCACCGGCCCTCCCGTACCGCCGTGGTCGGCTTCGCCAACTCGTACGGCTTCCCGATCACCGGTCTCGCTCGCCGGCTGTTGACCGCCGTGCTGGACGCCGAGCCGGCGTTCCCGCAGCCGTGGCGGCCGGCCACCGCCGCGCCTGCGGCCGAGCTGGCCGAGCTGACCGGCCGCTGGTGGTGGATGGGCACTCCGCTGGACCTGAGCTGGGACGCGGGTGACCTGGTGGCCCACGTGCGCGGTGAGCGGGTGAGCCGGTTCGCCGCCGAGGGGCCGGACCGCTGGCGGGGACGCTCCGGCCCGGAGAACGGTGAGATCCTGTCGGTGCTGCGCGACGACAGCGGACGGGCGGTGGCGGTCGACATCGCCACGTTCGTCTTCACGCGCAGCCCCGACGAGGTCCCCTGACCCGCCGCCGGGCGCACGAGGGCGGTCAGCCGGTCAGGGCGCTTCGGTGACGAAGTCGATGAGGCGCTCCATGGCGTTGATCAGGGGGGTCTCGACGTCGGCGAAGCTGTTGACCCGGGACAGGACGTGCCGCCACATGTCGGCCGGCTCGGCGACACCGAGGGCCGCGCAGACCCCCTCCTTCCACGGCCGTCCCGGCGGCACCACCGGCCACGCCGCGATGCCCAGCGCCGCCGGTTTGACCGCCTGCCAGACGTCCACGTACGGGTGCCCGGTCACCAGCACGTACGGCGAGTTCACCCGGGCCACGATCCGGCTCTCCTTGCTGCCGGGCACCAGGTGGTCGACGAGCACGCCGAGTCGCCGGGTCGGGCCGGGGCCGAAGTCGCGTACCTCGGCGTCGAGGGCGTCGATGCCGTCCAACGGCTCGACGACCACGCCCTCGATGCGCAGGTCGTCGCCCCAGATCCGTTCGACCAGCGCGGCGTCGTGGATGCCCTCCACCCAGATCCGGCTGGCCTTGGCCACCTGGGCGCGGACGTTGTCCACCGCCACCGAACCGGACGCGGTACGCCGGCGGGCGGCCGGCACCGGCGCGCGGGTCGGGCGGCGCAGCGTCACGGGGCGGCCGTCGAGCAGGAACGCCGCCGGCAGCAGGGGAAAGTTGCGCCGCTTGCCGTGCCGGTCCTCCAGCACCACGGCGCCGGCCTCGAAGCCCACGACCGCTCCGCAGAACCCGGAGTCGGCGTCCTCCACCACGAGATCCGGTTCGGCGTCCACCTCGGGCGTGACCTTCCGCCGCCGCCAGTCCCCCGCCAACACGTCCTCGCCGTATCGCCCCGCCATGTCGATCACGCTAACCCCGGTGTCCCCACGCATCACCCCGACACACCGCCCACGCGCTCCCAACCGGCGGTCGGGGGTGGTTGGGGTGGGGCGAAGGGGGCAGTTCGGGGCACGCAGGGCGGCCGGAGCGGCAGTCGAGACAGGGCCGCCGGTCACCACGTACCCTTTCGGCATGTCCACCCCCGCAACGGGCGCGGCCACACTCACGCCGCGCCGGTCGAGCCGGTTCGTCGCCTGGGTGCGCGCGTGGCGCGCCGGGTTGGTGCCGTACGACGAGGTCGCCGATGCCATCGCCGGCGACGAGGAGCACCTCGTGGCGGACGCCCCCGGCACCTGGACCGACGTCCCGCTCTCGGCCGCGCTGCCCACCCTGGCCAAGCTCTCCCCGGACGAGATCCGCCTGGTGCTGCCCGCGCCGGGTGACCCGCGAGGGCTGCCCGGCCCCGGCGACTTCGCCGGCGCGGCGCTGGTCACGGGCGAGGCGGTGGTGGCCGGCGGGCTCGGGTTGATCCCGCAGGTGCGGTCGCACACCTCCGGCTCCGGGGACTGCTTCGAGACGGTGCTCTGGCGGGTGTACCCGCTGCCGGCCAACGCGCCCGCCGCCTCACTCTCGCTGCCCGGTGCCGCCGAGGCGGAGGCCGAACTGGCCGCCGCTTTGGCCGAGACCACCGCCGCGTTGACCCGCCTCGACGTCGCCCAGTGGCGGCCCGAGCTGGCCGGCGCACTGGCCGCGCTGCGCCGCCCGGACGGCGCCACCGACCTGCCACCCGGCTTCGACCCACGGGCCCGTCGGCTCTTCGCCCGCGCCGCGGTGCTCGACCGGGTGCTCGCGCTGGCGGGGCACGCCGCGCCCGGCGGCGCCATCAACAACTACGAGGCGCAGCAGCGCGACGCCGCGCTCCGCCCGCTGACGACGGCCTGCCGGCAGGCACTGGTGGCCGCCTGCAACGCCCCTCTGCGCCCCTGACGGGAGGCGACCATGGTCGAGACCGCAGTCTTCCTGATATTCGCCGCCGCAGAGATGCTGTTCTTCGTCTGGATGATCATGGTGGTACGCCGGCAGCACCGGCGCATGGCGGCGCGCGCCCGAGGCCGGCTGGTCACACCTCGTCGAGCAGGTCAGCCACCGAGTTGACGATCCGGGACGGGCGGTACGGGTAGCGCTCCGCCTCGGTGCGGCTGCTGATCCCGGTGAGTACCAGGATGGTCTCCAGCCCGGCCTCCAGGCCGCACAGGATGTCGGTGTCCATGCGGTCGCCGATCATTGCGGTGCTCTCCGAGTGCGCGTTGATGGTGTTCAACGCCGAGCGCATCATCATCGGGTTGGGCTTGCCCACGAAGTACGGCTCCACCCCGGTCGCCTTGGAGATCATGGCGGCGACCGAGCCGGCGGCGGGCAGCGCGCCCTCCACGGAGGGGCCGGTCACGTCGGGGTTGGTGCAGATGAACCGCGCCCCGTCGTTGATCAGTCGGACTGCCTTGGTGATCGCCTCGAAGCTGTAGGTGCGGGTCTCCCCGAGCACCACGTAGTCCGGCGCGAAGTCGGTGAGCACGTAGCCCACGGCGTGCAGCGCCGTGGTCAGCCCGGCCTCCCCGATCACGTACGCGGTGCCGCCCGGCCGCTGGTCGGCGAGGAACTGGCCGGTGGCCAGGGCGGAGGACCAGATCGACTCCTCCGGGACGTCCAGCCCCATCCGGCTCAGCCGGGCCGTCAGGTCGCGCGGGGTGTAGATCGAGTTGTTGGTCAGCACCAGGAACGGCTTGCCGGAGGCGCGCATCCGGTTGATGAACTCCGGCGCGCCGGGCACCGGCTGGCCCTCGTGCACCAGCACGCCGTCCATGTCGGTCAGCCAGCTCTGCACGGGCTTACGGTCCTGCATCGGTGATCCCCGGGGGTTCGGTGGGCGGGTGGGCGGTCAGGGGCGGCGGGTCGGCACGCAGCAGACGGTGGGGCAGGTGTCCCACATCGGCAGCTCGCCCAGCCGGCGACGTAGCTGCGCGCCGTCCGGGTCGGTCCGCTCGGTGACCAGCTCACGGACCATGGTCACGAAACGCGGGTCGGTCCCCGGGGTGCCGGCCCGGACGAAGTCCAGGCCGAGCTGCTTGGCCGTCTCCAGCGCCTCGGTGTCCAGGTCCCACACCACCTCCAGGTGATCGGAGACGAACCCGATCGGGCTGACCACCACGCTCGTGGTGCCGCTCTGCGCGAGGGTGGCCAGGTGGTCGTTGATGTCCGGCTCCAGCCACGGCACCTGCGGCGGGCCCGAGCGGCTCTGCCACACCAGGTCGTACGGCAGGTCGGGTGCCGCGGCCGCGGCCACCAGCCGGGCGACCTCGTTCAGCTGCGCCTCGTACCGGCCGCCGTGCGGGCCGGCGTTGGCCGCCATGGAGGTGGGGACGGAGTGAGCCGTGAAGACCAGCCGCGTGGTGTCCCGCCTGGCCGGGTCGAGCTGGCCCAACGCGGCACGGACCGCGTCCACGTGCGGCTCGACGAACCCGGGGTGGTCCCAGAACTGGCGCAGCTTCTCGATCACCGGGGCGTCCGGGCCGACCGCGGCCCGGGCGGCGGCGATGTCCTCCTGGTACTGCCGGCAGGACGAGTAGCCGCCGTACGCGCTGGTGACGAAGGCCAGCGCCCGGGTGACCCCGTCGTCGCGCATCCGGGTCACGGTGTCGGCGAGCAGCGGGTCCCAGTTGCGGTTGCCCCAGTAGACGGGCAGGTCGAGGCCGTTGGCGGCGAAGTCGGCGCGGATGGCGGCCAGCAGGTCACGGCACTGCTGGTTGATCGGGGACACCCCGCCGAAGTGCTGGTAGTGCTCGGCGACCTCGGCCAGCCTCTCGGGCGGGACGCCGCGACCCCGGGTCACGTTCTGCAGGAACGGCATCACGTCCTCGGGCCGCTCCGGCCCACCGAAGGACACCAGCACCACCGCGTCGTACGCCATGGGTCCATTCTTGCCGGTCGGCCGGAACGACCCGGCGACGCCCCCTGCTCCGGCCGGCGTGGATCACACGGGCCGACGGTCGGGGGCGCCGCCGGGAACGTCAGGCGCCGATGGCGTGGTAGCCGCCGTCGACGTGCACGATCTCGCCGGTGGTGGCCGGGAACCAGTCGGACAGCAGCGCCAGGCAGGCGCGGGCGGCCGGCTCCTGGTCGGTGAGGCTCCAGCCCAGCGGGGCCCGCTGGGTCCAGGCGTCCTCGAACTGGTCGAAGCCGGGGATCGACTTCGCGGCGATGGTGCGCAGCGGCCCGGCGGCGACCAGGTTGCTGCGGATGCCCTGCTTGCCCAGGTGCAGCGCCAGGTAGCGGGACGCGGACTCCAGGCCGGCCTTGGCCACGCCCATCCAGTCGTAGACCGGCCACGCCTTGGTCGCGTCGAAGGTCAGCCCGACCACCGCGCCGCCGGAGGACATCAGCGGCAGCGCCGCCATGGCCAGTGACTTGTACGAGTACGTGGAGACGTGCAGCGCGGTCGCCACGTCCTCCCAGGGGGCGTCGAGGAAGCCGCCGCCGAGGCAGCTCTGCGGCGCGAACCCGATCGAGTGGACGACACCGTCGAGGCCGTCGACGTGCTCGCGGACCCGGTCGGCGAGGCTGGCCAGGTGCTCCGTGTTGGTCACGTCCACCTCGATCACCGGCGCCGGCTCGGGCAGCCGCTTGGCGATCCGCTCGACCAGGGAGAGCCGTCCGAAGCCGGTCAGCACGACCTGCGCGCCGTTCTCCTGGGCGAGCTTCGCCACCGAGAAGGCGATGGAGGCGTCGGTGATGACGCCGGTGACCAGCAGCCGCTTACCGGCGAGCAGTCCGGACATGCAGGGGTTCCTCCGTACGTAGTGAGAAAGCGCTGGTCAGTGGCCCATGCCGAGGCCGCCGTCGACGGGGATCACGGCGCCGGAGACGTACCCGGCGCTGTCGGAGGCCAGCCAGGTGACCACCCCGGCGACCTCGTCCGGGCTGGCCATCCGGCCGGCCGGGATGGACTTGCGGATCTCCGCCTTGCGGTCCTCGGTCAGGCCGGCGGTCATGTCCGTGTCGATGAAGCCGGGCGCCACCACGTTCGCGGTGATGTTGCGGCTGCCCAGCTCCCGGGTGATCGAGCGGGCCACGCCGACCAGGCCGGCCTTGCTGGCGGCGTAGTTGACCTGACCGGCGCCACCGGCGAGGCCGACCACCGACGAGATGAAGATCATGCGGCCCCACTTGGCGCGGAGCATCTTGCCGGAGGCCCGCTTGGCGACCCGGAACGCGCCGGTGAGGTTGGTGTCCAGAACGTCGGTGAACTGCTCCTCGGTCATCCGCAGCAGCAGCGTGTCGGCGGTCATGCCGGCGTTGGCGACCAGCACCTCGACGGGCCCCAACTCGGCTTCCACGGCGGTGAACGCGGCGTCGATCGAGGCGGCGTCGGTGACGTCGGCCCGCACCCCGAACAACCCCTCGGGTGCGTCGCCGCTGCGATGCGTCACCGCCACCCGGTCGCCCTGCTTGGCGAAGGCCTGCGCGATGGCCAAGCCTATTCCCCGGTTGCCCCCGGTCACCAGCACGGTACGGGCCACGGTTCCCCCTTGCGAATGGTCAGCACGGACGCGTCGGAGCCTAGGCGTTACCGGCAGGTAAGCGCTAACGGGAGCCGCGTCACACCGGGGTATGACACCGGGATCAACCCCTGGTGGCACGCCTGACGGGGGTGCCGGCCCGTAGCCTCCCGGTGGTGAACCGGCAACCGATCGCCGCGGCCCTGCACGCCTTACGGCAGACCCTGTTGGGCCCGGACGCGCGGGTCGACCGACCGCTGCTGGCCCGCTGGCCCAGGCTGGCCCGGTACGCCGCCCCGGCCGGGCTGCTCGCCGCGCTCGGCCTCTTCTGGATCACGCTGGCCGTGGAGAGCGACTGGGGCCTGCCGACGCCGGTCGCGGTGCTGTTCGCGGCGATGACCGTGGCGCCGCTGCTGGCGCTGCCCCGGCGTCCGCTGCTGGCCTGGCGGCTGACGGTGCTGGCCCTGCTGGTGTGCACGTTCAACGCGCCGACCGACCAGCCCGGGCCGTGGACCCCGCCACTGGCCCTCGGGTCGATCGCGGTGGTCGCCGTGGTCGTCGCGCGGGTCGACCGGCCGGTGTTGGCCTGGGTGGTGGCGATCACCGCGGTGCCGGTGCTCACCCTGGTCCACCCCGAGAACCGGGCCGCCGTCCTGGCGCTGCTCGGCGCGCTGGCGATCGTCGGCGACCAGATCCGGGGCAACCGGCAGTCCCGGCGGGCCCTCGCCGCGCAGACCGAGCTGAGTGAGCGGGAGCAGGAGCGCCGCGCGGTGCTGGAGGAACGCACCCGGATCGCGCGCGAGTTGCACGACGTGGTGGCCCACCACATGTCGCTGATCGCGGTGCAGGCGGAGACCGCCCCGTACCGGCTGACCGACGTGCCGGCGCCCGCCGCCGCGGAGTTCGTGGCCATCGCCTCCTCGGCCCGGGACGCGCTGACCGACATGCGGCGGCTGCTGGGGGTGCTGCGCAGCGAGTCGAGCGGCCCGCAGACGGCGCCACAGCCCGACCTGGCCGATCTGGGCGCGATGGTGGACGCGGCTCGACGCGCCGGACTGCCGGTGACCCTGGACGCGGAGTTGGCCGACGACGAGCGGGTGCCGGCGCCGGTCGGGCTGGCCGCCTACCGGATCGTGCAGGAAGGACTGGCCAACGCGGCCCGGCACGCGGCCGGTGCCGCGGTGCGCGTCACCGTCCACACGGACCGGTCCACCCTGGCGGTACGCGTGCGCAACGCGCCGCCCGACGACGTGGACGCGCGGCCGGGCACCGAGGCCGGCGCCGGGCACGGGCTGACCGGGATGCGGGAGCGGGCCACCTCGCTCGGCGGTACGTTCACCGCCGGGCCGCTGCCCGGCGGGGGTTACGAGGTGGCGGCCGAACTGCCGTACGAGGCGGAGGGCGGGGACCGATGATCAAGGTGTTGATCGCCGACGACCAGGCGATGGTCCGGCAGGGCTTCGGCGCGCTGCTCGCCGCCCAGCCGGACCTGCTGGTGGTGGGCGACGCCGCCGACGGCGCCCAGGCCGTCGCCGCCGCCCGCCGGCTCGACCCGGACGTGGTGCTGATGGACGTTCGCATGCCGGTCATGGACGGGTTGGCGGCCACCCGCAAGCTGCTCGGCGACCGGTCGGCGCAGCGCCCCCGGGTGCTCATCCTCACCACCTTCGACCTGGACGACTACGTGTACGAGGCGCTGCGCGCCGGGGCCAGCGGCTTCCTGCTCAAGGACGCCCCGGCGGCCGACCTGGTGCAGGCCGTGCGGGTGGTGGCGGCCGGGGACGCCCTGCTCGCCCCGGCGGTCACCCGTCGGCTGATCGCCGAGTTCGCCGCCCGCCCGGACCGCCGCCGGCCCCGCCCCACCGACCTGGCCGGCCTCACTCCACGGGAGACCGAGGTGCTGCGGTTGATCGCCCGAGGTCGCAACAACGCGGAGATCGCCGCCGACCTGGTGGTGGCCGAGCAGACCGTGAAGACGCACGTCGGGCGGATCCTGGCCAAGCTGGGGCTGCGGGACCGGGCCCAGGCCGTCGTGCTGGCGTACGAGACGGGTCTGGTCGCCGCCGGCGAGTAGCTCCGCGGAGCCAGCCCGGGAACGGCTCCCCGGGACGACGCCCGAGCGCCACCCACCGGCGCAGTCTCCCTCCGGACCACATTCCGGAGGGAGAGCGCGATGCGACGACGAGGTGCCGGGCGGCTGGCGCTGGCCGTACTGCTCGGGGTGAACCTGGTTCTGCCCGGCCGGGCCGAGCCGGCGGCGGCGGCCGGGTTCGTCGAGGCGTACCCGGTCACGGCGGCGGCGATGCGCGCGGCCGGCCCCCCGTACGCGGACTGGGCGGCGGTCGGACGCCGGTTCCTGACGTTCGACCCGCGCGGCGACGGACGTGCGGTGGAGGTGCTCGGCGACCTGGCCGAGGCGGACCGGATCGCGGTGCTGGTGCCCGGTGTGGGCAGCACGCTGGCCGACTTCGACCGAGGGCTGGGCGGGGTGGCCCACCGGGCGCCGGCGGTGCAGGCCGAGCAGTTGTACCGGGTTGCGCGGTCGGCCGACCCGACCGCTCGGGTCGCGGTGCTGGCCTGGCTCGGCTACGACCCACCCGACGGGGTGCTGACCGCCGCCGACGGCGCCGGTGCCCGGCGCGGCGCGGTCGCGATGGCCGCGCTGCTGAGGGAGCTGGCGGAGCGGCGTCCCGCCGCCACGATCACCCTGATCGGGCACAGTTACGGCTCGCTGGTGGTGTCGCTGGCCGCGGCGGACGCCCCACCGCAGGTCACTGACGTGGTCAGCCTCGGCGGGATCGGCGCCGGGGTGCAGCACGCCGACGAACTGCCCGGCGGCGCACGGTTCTGGGCGGCCGAGGCGCCCACCGACTGGATCCGCCGGGTGCCGCCGGTGCGGTTGGTCGGCCTCGGGTACGGCCGGCGTCCCGGCGACCCGGCGTTCGGCGCCCGACCGCTCCCGGTGGCCGGGGTGGCGGGGCACGACGGCTACCTGGTTCCGGGCAGCGCCGCGCTGGTCGCGGTGGCGGCGGTCGTGCGGGACGGGGCCGACGCCGAGCGGGCGGGGAACGCCCGGTGAGCCGTGACCGCGCGGTCGACGCGCTGCGGGCGTACGCCATCGGCGGGGTGGTGTTGGGGCACTGGCTGGTCACCGGCCTGGTGCTGAACGACGGCGGCGGGCTGCACCAGGCCAGTCCGCTGAGCGCGGTGCCGGCGCTGGCGCCGGTGACCTGGGTGTTGCAGACGCTCGGGTTGTTCTTCTTCGCCGCCGGGTTCGGCTCGGCCCGGTCGCTGGCCCGCCACCGGGGTGGGTCGGGCGGTTGGCTGGCCGGCCGCCTGCGCCGGCTGCTCCTGCCCGCGGTGGCGCTGCTGGGCGTGGGTGCGGCCGTGTTGCTCGCCGCCACCGTGGCCGGCACCCCGGACGACACGCTCGCCGTGGCGCTGCGGCTCGCGGTCAGTCCACTGTGGTTCCTGCTGCCGCTGCTGCTCCTGGTCGCGTCGACCGGTCCGTTGGTCACCGCCGTCCGGCGGTGGGGTGTGGCGCGCTGTGTGGCGCCGGCGGTGGCCGTGGTGGCGGTGGCCGACCTGGTGACGCGCCTGCTGCCGGCCGGGGTCGACGTGCCGCCGGTGACGGTGGTGGTGGCCTGGGCGGTGCCGTACCTGCTGGGGGTGGCGCACGCCGACGGGCGGCTGGCCGGCCGCCGGGTGGCGGTTGCGCTGGCCGGTGGCGGCGCCGCCGCGCTGGTGGCGCTGCTGGCGCTGGGCTACCCGGTCAGTGCGGTCGGGGTGCCCGGGGCGGGGGTGTCGAACCTGAACCCGCCGTCGCTGCTGGCGGTGGCGTTGGCGGTCACCCAGGTCGGGCTGGGGCTGCTCGCCCGGCCGGCCCTGGAACGGCTGCTGGCCCGACCACTGCCGAGCCGGGCGGTGACCGAGGTCAACCGGAACGCCGTGCGGATCTACCTGTGGCACCAGCCGGTGCTGGTCGCGGTGACCGCGCTCCTCGCCCGGGGCGGGCTGGCCCTGCCGGGGCTGCACACCGCGCCGGACGACCCCGGCTGGGTGCTGGCCCGGTGCTGCTGGCTGCCCCTTTTCGCCGCGGTGCTGGTCACGCTGGTACGGGCGGGCCGGCCGTCGGAGCGGAAGGGGCCAGCCGGGCGGTGGAGGGGTCGCCGGCCGGTCGGCCGAGTGCGTCCCGGCGGCGCCCCGGGTGTACGATCATCGACGTTCCGGCCCGGCCGACTTCAGGAGGTGATCGCTGTGCGAGATAGCGATCCTCCCAGTCGTGGCCGGGCCGATGGTCAGCCCCGCTGAGCCACGACTCAGTCTGGTGAGCTGACCCCGCTCCGCTCCCCGCCACCCGGCAACGCCGAGGTGCGCGTGCCGCGCCGTCCGATCCCGGACGGTCGCCGGGAGCCGCCCGGTCACGACTTCGTGTGCGCGTCCCCACCCCCTGCGGTCCGCCCCCGCACGCGGACCGTCCAGCCGCCACCCGGAGCCGTCCATGAGCCGCTACGTCGCCCCGCTGGGCTTCACCCTCGCCGCCGTCTGGGTGGCCGTCGTCTTCGTCCTGGCCGGCGGCGGTCACTGACCGTCGCTCACCCGCCCCGTCACGCCGCCCCGACGGGCGGTGCCCGGGACCAGCCCGGGCACCGCCGACGTCAGAGCATCCGTGACGACCAGAGCAGGCTGAGCGCGCCGGCGCAGAGCGCCAGCAGCAACGCCACCCCGGCGTACCACTGGGTCACCTCGCGAGGCTCGGTACGGAAGCCGATCGAGCTGCCCATGTCCTGGTAGACCTGCTTCAGCTCGCTCACCGACGCCGCCTCGTAGAAGTAGCCCTCGGTGGTCTCCGCCAGCTCGGCCAGGGCCAACCGGTCCACCGGCACCCGCTGGAGTTGACCGCCGATGTCGACCTGCCCCGTGTCGGTGCCGAAGGCGATGGTGGAGACCGGCACGTTGGCCGCCTGCGCGGCGGCCGCGGCCTCCTCCACCGACCGGCCGGACGTCCGGAACCCGTCGGAGAGCAGCACGATCCGCGCCGGTGGGATACCCGCCGCCCCGTCGGCCGGCACGGACCGGATCGCCTCCAGGCAGGTGAACACCGCCTCACCGGTGGCGGTCGCCTCGGCCAGCACCAGCCCGTCGATCGCACTGGTCACCGCGTCCCGGTCCTTGCCCGGCGGCACCAGCACGTTGGCCGCCTTGGCGAACGAGACGAGGCCGAGGTTGTAGCTCTCCGGCAGCTCGCCGACGAACTGCTTGGCCGCCTCCTGGGCCGCCTCCAGCCGGTTCGGTGCCACGTCGTCGGCCTGCATGGACAGCGACACGTCGATGGCGAGCATCACGGTGGCCCGCTCCAGCGGCTCCTTGGTGTCCACCGCGGGTCGGGCCAGCGCGGTGGCCAGCACCAGCAGGCAGAGCAGGAAGGCGGTGGCCGGAACGTGGCGACGCCAGCCCAGCCCCTTCGGGGCCACCGTGCGCAGCAGATCCACGTTGGTGAACCGCATGGCGTACGCCCGGCGGTGCAGCTGCCGCCAGATGTAGAACGCGGCGAGTGCGAGGACCGGCAGAACAGCCAGCAGCCACCACGGTTGCATGAAACGGATCATCGTGTCGTCCCCCGGGTGCGCGCATGCCGCTGCGCGGCCACGAAACGCACCATGTCCAGCAGCCAGTCTCGGTCGGTACGCAGACGCAGGTGGGCCGCGCCGGCGCCGCGCAGGGCGGCGGCGATGGTGGCCCGCTGGGCGGCGGCGGCGTCGGCGTAGCGCTGCCGCAGCCGCGGGTCGGCGGTCTGCACCTCGTGCAGCTCGCCGCTCTCCGGGTCGACCACCGGCAGCACGCCCACGTCGGGCAGCTCCAGCTCGCGCGGGTCGACCACCTCGATCGCCAGCAGGTCGTGACGGACCCGCAGCTTGCGCATCGGCCGCGCCCACTGCTCGGCCGGCGCGAGGAAGTCCGAGACCACCACGGCCACCCCGCGCCGTCGGGGCGGCCGGTTGAGCATCTCGATCAGGGCGCCCAGATCACCCCGACCGGGCTGGATCGCGGTGCCGGCGACGGCACGCAGCAGACCCTGCGCCTCCTTGCGGCCGGAGCGGGCCGGCAGCCGGGTGAGCACCCCGGGCCCGGGCGGCGGTGCGCCACCCCGCCAGCGTCGGGTCGGCGCGGGCGCGCCGCCGCCGGTGCCGATCACCGCGCCGATCCGGTTACCGCCCCGCACGGTGAGGTGGGTGATGGCGGCCGCGGCGGCCACCACCACCTCCCGCTTGAGCCACTGGCCGGTGCCGAAGTCCAGGCTGGCCGAGAGGTCCAACGCCAGCCACGTCTCCAACTCCCGGTCGGCGACCGTACGCCGCACGTGCGGCGTCGTGGTCCGCGCGGTGACCGGCCAGTCCATCCGGCGGACGTCGTCGCCGGGGCGGTACTCCCGCGACTCACCGGCCTCGCTGCCCGGCCCGGGCAGCAGCCCGGCGTAGTCGCCCTGGAGCATGCCGTCGAGTTTGCGGGTGACCAGCAGCTGGAGCCGGGACAGCACGGCCTCACTGCGATCGGCGAGAGGGGCGGGTCGAGGGGTGGGTGAGGTCACGGGCGCTGCCCGGGCCAGCCTGCGCCCGGCGGCGGTGCCGTCGGCGACGGGGATGCCTGCTGCCGGGGGGCGACCGCCGGGAGCGGGATGGTGGACATCACCCGGTGCACGATGTGGTCGGCCGGCACGTCGTCGGCGAGCGCGTCGTAGCTGAGCACCAGCCGGTGCCGCAGGATGTCCGGGGCGATGTCCTGCACGTCCTGCGGCAGCGCGTAGTCCCGTCCGCGCAGCAGCGCCAGCGCGCGGGTGGCCCGGACCAGGCCGAGCGAGGCGCGCGGGCTGGCGCCGTACTGGATCAGCTGGGCGACGTCCGGCATGCCGTGCTCGGCCGGAGCGCGGGTGGCGAGCACCAGGCGGACCGCGTAGTCCACCAGCGCGTTGTGCACGAAGACCTGATCCGCCTTGCGTTGCAGGGCGATCAGGTCGGGGGTGTCGAACACCGCCGACGGCTCCGGCGCGGCGACGCCCATCCGGTAGACGATCTCCCGCTCCTCGGCGTCGGTCGGATAGCCCACCACGATCTTCATGAGGAACCGGTCCCGCTGCGCCTCCGGCAGCGGGTAGACGCCCTCCTGCTCGATCGGGTTCTGGGTGGCCATCACGAGGAACGGGTCCGGCACCCGGTGACTCTCCCCGCCGATGGAGACCTGCCGCTCGCTCATCACCTCCAGCAGCGCCGACTGCACCTTGGCCGGCGCGCGGTTGATCTCGTCGGCGAGCAGGAAGTTGACGAAGACCGGGCCCAGCTCGACGTCGAACTTCTCGCTGGACTGCCGGTAGATCCGGGTGCCCATGATGTCGGCCGGCACCAGGTCCGGGGTGAACTGCACCCGGGCGAAGGACCCGCCGACGACCTTGGCGAGGGTCTCCACCGCCAGGGTCTTGGCCACCCCCGGCACCCCTTCGAGGAGGCAGTGACCGCGGGCGAGCAGCGCCACGAACATCCGCTCCACCATCCGGTCCTGCCCGACGATGACCCGTTTGATCTCGAACAGTGCCCGCTCGAGCAGGGTGGCGTCCTGCGCGGGGGTAGTCACCGGCTCGGGTCTGTCCGGAGCCGCCCCGTTCGGCGTCGGGGCATCGGGCATGGTCGGCTGGGCCACCGGTCCTCCACAGCGTTGGTCGGTCGTCGCGGCTGGTGCGGTATCAAGACTCGCACGCCTACCTGAGTGTCGAGGTGGGGAGAAGCCGATTTTCGCCGCGCCGTCCCGAGCGGCCAAATCGCCCGTCACGGGTGGACACGGACCGGCCCGCCGCGTGTACGATTCACCCCGTCGCCGGGCGGCTCCCCCCGTGGCCGCCCGGCGCTCAAATTCTCCGTCGCGCCGCCCTAGACTGGCCGTGATGAGCACCCCTTCCCCCGCCGCCGGCGAGGCCCTGATCTGCTCGGCCCGTGGCTGCCGCGCCCCCGCCGTGTGGGCGTTGGAGTGGAACAATCCGCGCCTGCACGACCCCGAGCGACGCAAGACCTGGCTGGCCTGCGCCGAGCACCGGGGCAGCCTCGGCGACTTCCTGGACGCTCGCGGCTTCCTGCGCGCCGTCACACCGGTGCCCGGATCGCCTACCCTCGACATGTGAGCGAGCGCAGCGAGCGAACCATCTGGCACAGCAGCGTGGCGCCTCACGCCGCTGCCGAGCGGAGCGAGGCGGCGGCGTGAGCGAGCGCAGCGAGCGAACCATCTGGCACAGCAGCGTGGCGCCTCGCGTCGCTGCCGAGCGGAGCGAG
The DNA here is from genome assembly GCF_052601155.1 of Micromonospora yongxingensis. NCBI lineage: Bacteria > Bacillati > Actinomycetota > Actinomycetes > Micromonosporales > Micromonosporaceae > Micromonospora > Micromonospora yongxingensis. The sequence continues at coordinate 34,175 of NZ_JBQXEO010000025.1, read as the reverse complement.
GCGGCGGCGTGAGCGAGCGCAGCGAGCGAACCATCTGGCACAGCAGCGTGGCGCCTCGCGTCGCTGCCGAGCGGAGCGAGGCGGCGGCGTGAGCGAGCGCAGCGGGCGAACCATCTGGCACAGCAGCGTGGCGCCTCGCGCCGGCTGCGCGGACGTGCGGAACGGATCACGTCGGTGAGCGCGGAGGACCGCGTCGACGAACCGGCCGCCGCACCGCCCCCGCCGTCCGCTCCCCTGCCGGCGCACAACCCCGGCCCGCCGCCCGGCGTCGGCGGCCAAGGCCGGGCCGCCGCACCCGGTCCCCTGCTGACCGGCGAGCCGGCCGGGCGGGGCCCGCTGGAGCCATGGCCGGACACGGTGCGCTGGCAGCCGATTTCCTCCGACCTGATCTGGGTGGAGCTGATCCGGTTGGCGATCGTGGTCGCCATCGGGCTGGCGGTGACGGCGGTCGGTTGGGCGCTGAGCGGTCACTGGCTGTTCGGGCTCGCCCTCGCCGTCGTGCTGCTGCTCGGCGCGTGGCGCGCCGTGGCCATCGTCCGCGCGGTCCGGGCCTGGGGGTACGCCGAGCGGGACGACGACCTGCTCGTCCGGCACGGGCTGCTGGTCCGGCGGCTCTCCATCGTTCCGTACTCCCGCATGCAGTTCGTCGATGTCAGCGCCGGGCCGCTGGAGCGCGCCTTCAAGCTGGCCACCGTGCAGTTGCACACGGCCGCAGCGGCGAGTGACGCCCGGGTGCCCGGGCTGCGCCCGGCGGAGGCGTCCCGGCTGCGCGACCGGCTCACCGCGCTCGGCGAGGACCGGGCGGAGGGGCTGTGAGGCTTCGAGCGGGTGACCGGCCGCGTCGGGGGCCGGCCCGATGAGCGACGGTCCCGCCGAGCCGGACACCCGGCCGCCGCCCCTGCCGCCCGGCGGCGCGCCCCCCACCGGCCCACCGCCCGGCGAGCCGGTGCCCCACACCGCCGTGCCCTACGGCGCCGCACCGTACGGCGGCGCGCCGTCCTACGGCGGTGCGCCGCCGTACGGTGCTGTGCCGCCGCAGGTGCCCTATCCCTTGCCGGTGCCGCCGACGGATGGCGACGGCGAACCACGACAGCGGCTGCACCCGCTCAGCCCGCTGCTGCACGGTGCCAAGTCGCTGGTCGTGGTGATCGCCGGGTTGTCCTGGTCGACGCTGTCCCGGGTCGGGTTCGGCTGGTTCGCCGCCATGGTGGTGGTGCTGGCACTCGGCGCGACCGTTCTGTCGGTGATCAGCTGGTACAACACCGGCTACCACGTGGTGGGCCGGGAGCTGCGGGTGTACGAGGGGCTGCTCTGGCGGCGTACCCGGGCCATCCCGCTGGAGCGGTTGCAGGCCGTGGAGGTGGTCCGGCCGCTGCTCGCCCAGCTCACCGGCCTGGCCGAGCTGCGGCTGGAGGTGGTGGGCGGGGGCAAGACCGAGGCGCCGCTGGCGTACCTCGGGGTGGCTGACGCGGCCCGGCTGCGCGAGCGGCTGCTGGCGTTGGCCGGACGGGCGCCGCAGCCGTCCGCGCCGGGCTTCCCGGTGCCCGCCGCGGCCCCCGGGACGGCGCCGCCGGTGGCTGCGCCGGGCCGACCGCTGCACGCGGTACGCAACCAGCACCTGCTGGTCAGCCAGTTGCTCACGCCGCAGGCGTTCCTGCTCCCGTTCGGCCTGGCCTTCGTCGTGGTGCAGTTCGTCACCGCCGGTTCGTGGTCGTTCGTCGCGGTGGCGAGCACGCTGACCGCGATGGCCGGTGTGCTGCTGCAACCGATCCGCCGGGTCCTCGACGACTGGAACTTCCGGCTGGCCCGTGACGGCGGCACGCTGCGGGTGCACAACGGCCTGCTGGAGACCCGGGCGCAGACCGTACCGCTGGACCGGGTGCAGACGGTGGGGGCCACCTGGCCGCTGCTGTGGCGGGTGAACGGCTGGCTGCGGCTGCGGCTGGAGGTGGCGGGGTACTCGGTCGCGGAGGCCGACGACCGCAACCGGCCGGACCGCCTGCTGCCCGTCGGTGACCTGCCGACCGCCACGATGATCGTCGCGGAGGTGCTGCCGGGGGTACGCCTCGACGCGCTGGCGCTGAGCCCGCCGCCGCCCCGGACCCGCTGGCTGCACCCGCTGGGCCGTGGCGCACTGGGCGCCGGCCTGTTCGATCGGGTCTTCGCCACCCGGTCCGGCCTGCTCACCCGGCAGTTGGCGATCGTGCCGTACGCCCGGATCCAGAGCGTGCGGGTGGTGCAGGGGCCGGTGCAGCGCCGGTTGGGGCTGGCCACCGTGCACGCGGACACCGCTGGCGGGTCGGGCGCGGCGGCCCAGGACCGGGACCTGGCGGAGGCGTGGGCACTGGCGGCCGAGCTGACCGCCCGCGCGCACGCCGCCCGGCAGTCCGGCTGAGCCGGCCGACCCTGGGCGTCAGCGGTCGGCGGGTACCGCTGGCTGGTCGGCGCTGCTCCGTCCGACCGGTGCCCGCCGCTCGCCGGCCGGTCGGTCGGGTTCCGGTGGACCGGCGGTGCCGTCCGGCCCGGTGATCTCCGGTGGGGGGCCTGCGGAGCCGGCGCGGCGGGCCCGCACCGCCGCCCACCCGCGCTCGGCGAGGCCGACCACCAGGAAGGTCATCCCGACGTACGCCCAGCCGACCAGGACGTCGATCACGTAGTGCTCACCCGAGTAGACCAGGGTGAACGTCATCGCCAGCGGGTACGCGAGCAGCAGCGGCCACCAGCGGCGGCGGGTGGTGTGCAGGAAGAACAGCACCACGAACAGCGCCCACGCGGTGTGCAGCGACGGCATCGCGGCGACCGGGTTCGAGGCGATCTGGCCGGCGTTGAGCACGTTGCCGGCACCGTGCATGCCGAACGCCCGCCAGCCCCGCGTGGAGATCCGGGCGACCTCGGTGAGCAGCCCGTTCTGCGCCGCCCACCAGGGCGGGGCGGCCGGGTAGATGAAGTAGGTGGCCAGGCCGGCGGCGCACAGGAAGCCCCACCGCCGCATGTACGCCGCCCAGCGGTGCCGGTCCCGCAGCCAGAGCACGGCGGCGGCGGCCAGCGCCACCACGAAGTGCGAGAAGTACACCCAGCTCGCCGCGACGTCGTACCACTGCACCTGCGGGTGGTAGAGGTGCTCCTGCAACCAGATGGTCGGCACCTCGCCGCCGGTGGCCCAGCCGAACATGAACCGGTCGGCGACGATCAGCTCCATCGCGTGCGGGGTGGCGCCGTTGTCGGCGAACCCCCGGGACAGGTTGTACGCGGCCAGCAGCAGCACCACCGGCACCCAGTCCCGGGCGAAGCGCAGGTGGCTGCGCCACGGCCGGTCACTGTTCCAGGCGATGGTCCCCGCCCAGATCCAGACGAAGGCGTACGCGGGGTCGGTGGGCAGCCCGATCCCCAGCCAGGCGGCGACGAACGCCACCGCCCAGATCGTCATGGCGACGACGCGCCGACGACCCCCGTCAGGGGACGCGGGTGGGTCGGTCCGGGCGGGGGGCTGGGGGTCAGTCACGACGGCCATCGCGGTCAAGGTTAGCGACGGGGACGGCATTGACCGACGGCGACCACCCGGAGGACCCGTCCGCAGGTGGGCGGGGGCGGGCTCCGGCGGGTACGGCCGGATCGGCGGGCGCGTGGTCGCCGGGCTCGGCGAGCACCTAGGCTGACGACCATGCAGGAGCAGCCTGAGCCGGCCTTCGCGCCGGGTCTGACCGCCCGGGTCGAGATGACCGTCACGGACGCGGACACCGCCCAGGCGGTCGGTTCCGGGGACGTACCGGTCCTGGGCACTCCCCGGGTGCTCGCGCTGGCCGAGGCGGCGACGGTCGCGGCGACGGCGACCGCGATGCCGTCCGGGTCGACGACCGTGGGGACCCGGGTGGAGCTGGAGCACCTGGCGCCGACCGTGGTCGGCCGGACGGTCCGGGCGCAGGCCCGGCTGGCGGCCGTCGACGGCCGCCGGCTGTCGTTCGAGGTCACCGTCAGCGATGGTGACGAGACGGTGGCCCGGGGCCGGGTGGACCGGATCCTGGTGGATCGGCAGCGCTTCGTCGACCGTGCCGGGCGGCAGTCATGACCACCGGGTTCGTGGAGGTCGCCGACCGGGTGCACGTACGACGTGAGCCCCTGTTGCGCGTCAACGTCACCCTCGTCGTCGGCGACGACGAGGCGCTGCTGGTGGACACCCTCTCCTCGGCCGGTCAGGCCGCCGAGCTGGCCGCCGCCGTCCGCGCGATCACCGACCGTCCGCTGACCCTGGTCAACACCCACCACCACTACGACCACTGCTTCGGCAACGCCGTCCTGGCCGGCGAGCCGTCCCGCCCGGTGTACGCCCACGCGCTGGCCGCCGCGGCGCTGCGCGAGCAGCCGGAGCGGCTGCGCCGGGAGGCGTACGAGGAACTGCGCGGGGAGCACCCGGCGCTCGCCGCTGAACTGGCCGACACCCCGCTGCTGGCCCCGACGCACCCCGTGCACACGGAGGCGGTGCTCGACGTGGGCGGCCGGCGGGTGCTGCTGCGTCACCCGGGGCGGGGGCACACCGATGCCGACCTGGTGGTGCACGTACCGGACGCGGACGTGCTGGTCGCCGGGGACCTGGTGGAGCAGAGCGGGCCGCCCGCCTTCGAGGACTCGTACCCCCTGCAGTGGCCGGACGCCGTCGCGGACCTGCTCCGGCTGACCACCACGCGCACGGTGGTGGTGCCGGGTCACGGCGACCCGGTGGACGTCGAGTTCGTCCGCGCACAGCACGCCGACCTGGCGAGGCTGGCCTGGCTGATCCGGGCCGCGCACACCGGGAGCGCACCGCCGGAACGGGTCGCCGCCGAGGCGCCCTTCGGCGCCCGCGCCGCGCTGACGGCCGCCCGCCGCGGCTACGCCGAACTCGACGGCACGCCCTAACCCACCCCACCCCACCCCACCCCCGCCGATCTTGCGGTTTCTGCCTGGACGAAAACCGCAAAGCGGGCGAAGCGGCGACCGAAACTGCAAGATCGGCGGGTGTCGCCGTTCCGGGGTTAGTTCGTGAAGCGGCGCAGCACGTCGGCGCGGGTGGGCATGGCGGTGGCGCCACCCGGGGACTCGCAGACGAGGCCGGCGACCCGTAGCGCGAACGCCACCCGCCCGACCCAGCCCTCCGGGTCGGCCGGTTCGCCGTCGAGGAGCAGGTCGGCGATCAACGCGGCCATCACCGAGTCGCCGGCGCCGGTGGCGTCCACCGCGTTGACCTTCGGTGCCGGTACGCGGACCGGATCAGCGCCGGCGGCGGCGAGCACCGCGCCGGCCGCGCCGATCGTGACCACCACGGTGGCGGCGCCCAGCTCACGCAGGTACGCGGCCACCCCCTCGACCGGCTCCCGCGGGTAGAGCAGCTCGGCGTCGGCGGCGCTCAGCTTGACCAGGTGCGCGCCGGCGGCGAACTCGGCCACCACCTCGCGCAGCCCGTCCAGGGCGGCCGGCCCGCCCAGCAGCCGGGGGCGCACGTTCGGGTCGAAGACCCGCAACCCGGGGGCGAGTGACCAGGCGCGCCGGGCGGCGGCCAGCGTGGTGGGCTGGAGCAGCACGACCGACCCGCAGTAGAGCACGTCGGCGCCCTCCGTCAGCGCCAGGTTCAGGTCGTCGGGGCCGAGCAGGCCGTAGGAGGGCGGCTCACCGTAGAAGCGGAAGTCGGGTTCCGGGCCGGCGAAGGTGACCACGGCGAGCGCGGTCGGTGCCGGCACGGTGACCGCACCGTCGAGCCCGACGTCGAGCGCGGTCAGGAAGGCGCGGATCCGGTCGGCCAGCACGTCGTCGCCGAGCGATCCGACGAACTGTGCCGCGCCGCCCAGCCGGGTCACCCCGACGGCGACGTTGAGCGGCCCGCCGCCGATCGCCTGCCGGTACATCCGCTCGCCGTCGCGCTCGGTGTCGAGCAGGTCGACCAGCGCCTCGCCGAGCACCGCCGCGTATCCCATCCCGGTCCTTCCGTCGTGGCCAACCGTCCGCCGCCCGCTGTGGCGACCGGCGTGGCACCAGGCTGGCACAGCGCGCGCCCCGGCGGGCGCCGAAGACGCGGTCCGGGTCCCGCCGGACGGCGCGCGGGGCCGGCCGGGGCTACGCCGGGTGGTGGATCGGCCCGGAGAGCGCCGCCAGCGGGTGGCCGGTGCCGCCCCAGCGGCCGGCGACGATCTGCGCGGCGACGCTCACCGCGGTCTCCTCCGGAGTGCGCCCGCCGAGGTCCAGCCCGATCGGCGAGGCGAGTCGGGCGAGCTGCTCCGCGCTGAGCCCCGCCTCGCGCAGTCGCTTGTGCCGCTCGTCGTGGGTGCGTCGTGACCCCATGGCGCCGACGTACGCGAGCCGGTGGCGCAGCGCCAGCTCCAGCAGCGGTACGTCGAACTTCGGGTCGTGGGTCAGGACGCAGACGACGGTCCGTCCGTCGACCCGGCCGGCGTCCAGCTCGTCGCGCAGGTAGCGGTGCGGCCACCGCACCACCACCTCGTCGGCCTCGGGGAAGCGTCGAGTGGTGGCGAAGACCGGGCGGGCGTCGCAGACGGTCACGCGGTAGCCGAGGAACGCGCCGATCCGTGCCACCGCGGCGGCGAAGTCGATCGCCCCGAAGACGATCATCCGGGGTGCGGTGGCGTGGGCGGCCACGAACAGGCTGAGGCCGCTGCCGCGGCGCTGCCCGTGGTACCCGTACCGGAGCATCCCGCTGTGCCCGGCGGCGAGCAGTCCGAGGGCGTCGGCCGTGGCGGCGGCGTCCAGCCGGTCCGCGCCGAGCGAGCCGATCACCTGGTCCCCGGTCAGCACCAGCCGTCGGCCCAGCCGCCCGGCCGGGTCGGCCGGCACCGCGCCTGGCGGATCCGCGGCGTCGGCCGCCACGCAGGTGACCACCGCCGCCGGTCGGCCGGCCCGGCGCGCGTCGGCGACCGCGTCCACCTGCGTGAGGGCAGCGGGCTCGACGCGTTCCACGAACACGTCGAGCACGCCGCCGCAGGTCAGACCCACGGCGTACGCGTCGTCGTCGCTCACTCCGTAGCGGGTCAGCTCGGGTGTGCCGGTGTCGAGCACGTGGCGGGCCCGTTCGTAGAGGTCGGCCTCCACGCAGCCGCCGGAGACGCTGCCGGTGACGGTGCCGTCGGCGGCGACCAGCATGGTGGCGCCCGCCGGCTGTGGCGCCGAGCGCCAGGTCGCCACGACGGTCGCCAGGGCGACGGCCTCGCCGGCCCGGCAGCGGCGGAGCATCTCGTCGAACACGTCCGGCACGCGCTGCCCCGTTTCATGGTGAAAGGAGGAAAACATCCTTACGTGAAGGATATGGTCAGTTTCGTCACGAGGGGGTGTGAGTCGGTGAAGTCCTACGAGGCACTGCGTACCGCGCCGAACCCGGACCACGCGGTGGTCAGGGGTCCCGGCGAGGTGGAGGTTCGCCTACAGGTCAACGGCGAGAGCAGGACGACGACCATCGAGCCACGGGTCAGCCTGCTCGACGCCCTCCGTGACCGGCTCGACCTGACCGGAACCAAGAAGGGCTGCAACCAGGGCGCCTGCGGCGCGTGCACGGTGTGGGTGGACGGTCGCCGCGTGCTGGCCTGCCTGACCCTGGCGATCACCTGCGAGAACCGCGAGGTGACCACCATCGAGGGGCTGTCCGACGGGGACACCCTGCATCCGATGCAGCAGGCCTTCCTGGACTGCGACGCGTTCCAGTGCGGGTACTGCACCCCCGGGCAGATCCTGTCCGCGGTCGCGCTGCTGGCCGAAGGGCACGCCGGCGACGACACGGAGATCCGGGAGTGGATGAGCGGCAACATCTGCCGCTGCGCCGCGTACCCGCACATCCGCGCGGCCATCCGCCGCGTCCGCGACGGAGGAGGCGGCGGCGATGCGGCCCGTTAGCTATTCGCGTGCCTTCGACGTCAGCACCGCGGTCGGTGCGGTGAGCGCCGACCCGGAGAGCACCTTCCTGGCCGGCGGCACCACCCAGATCGACCTGCTGCGCATCTACGTCGAGCAGCCGCGCCGCCTCATCGACATCAACGACCTGCCGCTGAACCGGGTGGAGGAGCTGCCCGACGGCGGGCTACGGCTCGGCGGGCTGGCCCGGATGAGCGACGTGGCCGAGGCGCCGGAGCTGGTCCGGCGCTATCCGATGGTCGCCGAGTCGCTGCTGCTCGGCGCCTCCCCGCAGTTGCGCAACATGGCCACCATCGCCGGCAACCTGCTGCAACGGGTGCGCTGCGGCTACTTCCGCGACACCGAGGCGGCCTGCAACAAGCGCGTCCCCGGTAGCGGGTGCAGCGCTCTGGACGGCATCAACCGGGGGCACGCGGTGCTCGGCACCAGCGACAACTGCATCGCCACCCACCCGTCCGACCTGGCCGTGGCGCTGGTCGCGCTGGACGCCGTGGTGCAGACCGAGGGGCCGGGCGGCGCGCGGAGCATCCCCATCGACGACTTCTTCCTGCTGCCCGGGCAGACCCCGGAGCGGGAACACCCGCTGGCCCACGGCGAACTGGTGACCGGCATCGACCTGCCACCGGCACCGGTGGCCGCCACCTCCCGCTACATCAAGATCCGCGACCGCGAGTCGTACGAGTTCGCGCTCGCCTCGGTCGCGGTGGCCATCGCGGTCGACGGTGGCCGGATAACCGAGGTCCGGCTCGCTCTCGGTGGGGTGGCCACCAAACCGTGGCGGGCGCGGGCGGCCGAGCGGGAACTCGACGGCGCTCCTGCGACCACCGAATCGTTCACCCGGGCCGCGGCGGCCGAACTGGCACCGGCGGTGTCGCACGGCATGAACGCCTTCAAGATCGAGCTGGCCCGGCGGACCATCGTGCGGGCCCTGGAGCAGATGACACGGCGGGAGGCGGCGGCATGAGCCCGGCGATCGGCGGCACGCTCAACCGGGTCGACGGCCGCGCCAAGGTACGCGGGGACGCCCGCTACTCCGCCGAGGTCCCGGTGACCGGCCTGGTCCACGCCGTGCTGGTCAACGCGACGGTGGCCAGCGGCCGGATCACCTCGATCGACACCGCCGAGGCGGAGCGGGCCGAGGGGGTGCTGGCCGTGTTCACCCACCGCAACCTCGACCCGGTCGCCAGCGTGCCGAAGCTGCTCCCGTCGCTGGCCGGGCTGGCCGCGCCGGGGCAGACGTTCTTCCCGATGCAGGACGACGCCGTCCACTACTCCGGCCAGCCGATCGCCATCGTCGTCGCCGACACCGTCGAACGCGCCGACCACGCGGGCACCCTGATCCGCGTCGAGTACGCCACCACCCCGGCCATCACCCTGCTCGACCAGGCCCGGGACGAGGCGTACGTGCCCGAACGGATCTTCGGCGGACTGCTGCCCGGGCACGGGTCCCGTGGTGACGTGGCGAAGGCGCTGGCCGAGGCGGAGGTGTGCGTGGACGCGACGTACCGCTTCGCGCCCAACCACCACAACCCGATCGAGCCGTCGGCCAGCACGGCGGTCTGGGAGGACGTCGACCGGCTGACCATCTACGACTCGACGCAGGGGCCGAACGCCACCCAGTTCACCGTCGCGGCGCTGCTCGGCCTGCCACCCATCTCGATCCGGGTGGTGAGCCACGCCGTCGGAGGCAGCTTCGGCTCCAAGGCGATGATCTGGCACCACCCGGCGCTGGCCGCTCTCGCCGCCCGGCAGGTCGGCCGGCCGGTACGGCTGGCGCTGACCCGGGAGCAGATGTTCACCTCGTGCGGGCACCGCGAGGAGCAGGAGCAGCGGATCACCATCGGCGCGGGCGCGGACGGTCGCATCACCGGGCTGCGCCACCACAAGCTGTCGCTCACCTCGCGCTTCGACGACTGGGCGGAGCCGTCGTTGCAGAGCCCGGCGGTGGCGTACAGCAGCCCCCACTACGAGGGGACCTACCACCTGATCCGGGGCAACACGATCACCCCGACGTTCATGCGCGCCCCGGGTGAGGCGACCGGCATGTTCGCTCTCGAGTGCGCGATGGACGAACTGGCCGAGCGGATCGGCATCGACCCGCTGGAGCTGCGGCTGCGCAACTACTCGGAGACCGACCCGGAGAGCGGGCACCCGTGGTCCAGCACCGGGTTGAAGGAGTGCTACCAGCGGGCGTCGGAGCTGTTCGGGTGGCGCGACCGCGAGTCCCGACCCCGGCGCGAGGGCCAGTGGCTGATCGGCAGCGGCATGGCCAGCGCGCTCTACCCGGTGACCCAGCCGGTGAATCCGCAGCGCGCCCGCGCCCGGCTCTACAACGACGGCACGGCGGTCGTCGAGGCCGGTGTGTCGGAGTTCGGCACCGGGGTCTTCACCGCGATGACCCAGGTCGCCGCGGACGCGCTCGGCCTCCCGGTGGAGCGGGTGCGGTTCGTCGGCGGCAGCAGTGACCTGCCGAACGTCACGGCCGCCGTGGGTTCCGCGGGCACCAGCGCCGTCGGCTCCGCCGTACACATCGCGGCGACCCGGCTGCGGGACGAGCTGATCGGCCGCGCGGTGGCCGACGCCCACTCGCCGTTGCACGGCGCCGACCCCGGCGCGGTGGCGGTCCAGGACGGTCGGATGGTGCTGCGCGACCGGCCGGACGTCGGCGAGACGTACGCCGACATGATGGCCCGCACCCTGACCCCGGACGCGGAGGTGCTCGGCACCTGGACACCACCACCGCAGGACGCCGGGTACGGGGTGCACACCTTCGGCGCGCAGATGGCCGAGGTGGCGGTCGACGCCGACCTCGGCGTGGTCCGGGTACGCCGGATGGTCGGGGTGTTCGCGCCGGGCCGGGTGCTCAACCGCAAGACCGCGCACAGCCAGCTGATGGGCGGCATGCTGTGGGGGCTGGGCCAGGCGCTGATGGAGGCGACCCGGATGGATCCCCGGTCCGGTCGCTGGGCCAACGCGAGCCTCGGCGACTACCTGGTGGCGGTCAACGCGGACGCGCCGGACGTCGTGGTGGACACCATCGAGGTGCACGACGAGGTGGTGAACCCGCTCGGGATGAAGGGCGTCGGGGAGATCGGCGTGGTGGGTGCGGCCGCTGCGATCGCCAACGCCGTGCACCACGCCACCGGACGCCGGCAGTACGAGCTGCCGATCACCCTGGAGAAGCTCCTCTGAGGGGGAACTGACACATCGAGGGTCGGCTATTGCGTCGCGGCTGGCGGCGTGGTGGGATGACGCGTACCGGGCGGTGCGGGGGCTGCCGTGCCGCCGGTTGCCGGGTTTTTCACGCGAGGGCACCGGTCCACGACAGGGACCGTTGACGGCACGTGCCCACCGGGCGGTTCCCGCCGGGGCACGTCACCGTGATCGTCGCTATTCCACCCGATGGCGGCGGGGCGGCTCGGGCGGCGCGCCTCGCGAGTCAGGAGAACCCGTGAACCGATCCCGTACGGCCGCGTTGCTCACCGCGGCCGTGACCCTCACCCTCGGCGCCGTCGCCCTGGCGTCCAACTCGGAGCCGGCTGCCGCGCACGGCGCGGCGATGACCCCGGGCAGCCGTACGTACCTGTGCTGGCAGGATGGCAAGAGCCAGACCGGCGAGATCAGGCCGAACAACCCGGCGTGTTCCGCCGCGGTGGCGCAGAGCGGGGCCAACTCGCTCTACAACTGGTTCAGCGTGCTGCGCTCCGACGCCGGCGGCCGGACCGTCGGCTTCATCCCCGACGGGCAGCTGTGCAGCGGCGGCAACCCCGGCTACCGCGGCTACGACCTGCCCCGCACGGACTGGCCGTTGACGCACCTGACCGCCGGTGCGCGGCTGGACTTCCGGTACAGCAACTGGGCGCACCACCCGGGCACCTTCTACTTCTACGTGACGAAGAACAGCTGGAGCGCCACCCGGGCGCTGGCCTGGAGCGACCTGGAGGAGCAGCCGTTTTTGACGGTGACCAACCCGCCGCAGCGCGGCGCGGTCGGCACCAACGACGGGCACTACTACTTCAGCGGCAACCTGCCCTCGGGCAAGAGCGGCCGGCACATCATCTACTCCCGCTGGGTGCGCTCGGACTCGCAGGAGAACTTCTTCGGTTGCTCCGACGTGACCTTCGACGGTGGCAACGGCCAGGTGACCGGTGTCGGTCCGGGCGGTACGCCGCCGCCGGACCCGACGACTCCCCCGCCGGACCCGACCACCCCGCCGCCGAACCCGACCACCCCGCCGCCCGGCGGTGAGTGCATGGCCGTCTACAAGGTCGTCAGCGCCTGGCAGGGCGGCTTCCAGGGCGAAGTCATGATCATGAACCACGGCAGTACGCCGTTCGCCGGCTGGACCGCGAGCTGGACCTGGCCCAGCGGGCAGTCGATCAGTCAGATCTGGAACGCCTCCCAGACGTCATCCGGCTCGTCGGTGACGGCCACCAACGTGGCGCACAACGGCACGGTCGCCCCGGAGGGCACGACAACCTTCGGCTTCCTGGCCAGCACCACAGGCACCAACACCCTCCCCACGGTCACCTGCGCCCGCCGCTGACCCCGCCCCCCACCTGCCCGAAATGATCAAGAGGTTTGCGTCACCGGAACGTCTCCGGGTGACGCAAACCTCTTGATCGACAGGATCTGGGAGGGGGTGGGCGGTTCGCGTCAGCGGACCATGGAACCCACGACCGGCTTGGTGAGCAGGGCGGACTGGTTGCGCTGGATGCCCGGGTCGAGGGTCTTGGCCACGAAGATGGCGTGCCAGATGCAGAAGATCAGCACGGTCCACACCTTGCGGGAGTGGTCGGCCTCCTCCCGCTTGTGCTCGTCGAGCAGCCGCAGCGCGTACGACAGGTCGAGCAGGTCGCCGGCACCCGAGGTGCTCAGCACGTGCCGGGCCCACTCGTACATCTCGCCGCGCAGCCACACCCGGGTGGGCGTCGGGAAGCCCAGCTTCTTGCGGTTGACGATGGCCGGCGGGACGACGCCCTGCAACGCCTGGCGCATCGCGTACTTGGTGGCGTCCGAGCGCGGCGGCAGCTTGAGGTCCACCGGGATCTTCGCCGCGACGTCGAACACCTCGCGGTCGAGGAACGGCACCCGCACCTCCAGCGAGTGGGACATCGAGATCCGGTCGGCCTTGACCAGGATGTCCCCGCGCAGCCAGGTGTAGAGGTCGACGTACTGCATCTTGGTGACGTCGTCCAGCTCGGTGCACTCGGCGTAGATCGGCGCGGTCACGTCGGTGTAGCGCACCGAGGGGTCGTAGCGGCGCATGAGCTGCTGCTTCTCCTCCTCGGTGAACATCCGGGCGTTGCCGTAGTAGCGCTCCTCGATCGGCGTGGTGCCGCGCTCCAGGAAGCTCTTGCCCTTGACCCCCTGCGGGATCGCCTTGGAGACCGCGCGCAGCCCCTTCTGCACCCCGCCGGGCAGGCCGTTGACGGTGCCGAGGGACAGCGGCTCGCGGTAGATCGTGTAGCCGCCGAAGAACTCGTCGGCGCCCTCACCGGAGAGCACCACGGTGACGTGCTCGGCGGCCTTCTTGGCCACGAAGTACAGGGGCACCAGCGCCGGGTCCGCCACCGGGTCGTCCAGGTGCCAGACGATCTTCGGCAGCGCGTCGATCATGTCCTGCGGACCGATCTTGGTCGGGATGGTGGTGACGTCCAGGTGCCGGGCCGACTCCTGCGCGACGTCGATCTCCGAATATCCCGGTACGTCGTAGCCGACGGTGAAGGTGAGGATGTTCGGGTTGAACTCACGGGCCAGCGCGACCACCGCCGTGGAGTCGATGCCGCTGGACAGGAACGAGCCGACCGGCACGTCGGAGCGCATGTGCATGCGCACGCTCTCCCGCAGCGTCTCCCGGATCTCGTGGTACAGCTTCTGCTCGTCGTCGACCGCCGCCGGCCGGAACACCGGCCGGTACCAGCGGCGTACGTCGATCCGCCCGCCCGGGGTCCAGGTCAGGTACTCACCCGAGCCGATCCGGTTGATGCCCTTGTGCAGGGTGCCGGGCTCGGGGACGTACTGCAGGGTCAGGTAGTGGCTGAGGTTGGCCGCGTCGACGCCCGCGTCGCCCTGGTAGTTGCTGTGCGCGAACGGCAGCAGCGCCTTCTTCTCCGAGGCCAGGTAGAGCCCGTCGGCGGTCTCCAGGTAGTGCATCGGCTTGATGCCGAAGTAGTCGCGGGCGCCGAACGCGCGCCGCTCCTGCCGGTCCCAGATGACGAAGGCGAACATGCCGCGCAGCCGGGTGAGCACCTGCTCGCCCCAGAAGTGGTACCCGGCGACGATCACCTCACCGTCACCGGCGGTGGCGAACTGGGCACCGAAGTTGCGGGCCAGCTCGTCGCGCAGCTCGATGTAGTTGTAGATCTCACCGTTGAAGGTGAGCAGGTAACGGCCGTTCGCGTAGGGCAGCGGCTCGTGGCTCGACGCGACGTCGATGATGGCGAGCCGCTTGTGGGCGAACACTCCGTCCGCGTACCGGCCGGAGGCGTCGCCGACCACCTCGACCCCTGTCTCGTCGGGGCCGCGGTGGTGCAGGCATTCCAACGCTCCGGCGATGTGGTCGCGGTGCGCGGCGGCGTTACCGTTCGCGCTGAAGAAGGCCAGGAGTCCGCACATGGTGGTCATCTTTCCACGTGCGCCGTCGGCCCGTCGCAGCCGTCCGTGGTTCCGGAGCGCTCCCGGCGGGCGCTGTCGCGAACCGCACGCGCGGTACCGTCGGGACCAGCAACGACGCGGAGGGAGCGGCGCAATGACCGAGGAACGCACCGACGGTACGCCGACGGACGGTACAGAATCGCACGATCCGGACTTCCCGGAGGCGTTCCTGTCCTTCATGCGGCAGGGCTGGCGGGACACCGCGCTCCCGGTCGCGCCCCGGCCGGAGGCGCCCAACTACGCCAAGCGGCGGGCCGCGCTCTCGGCGGCCTTCCCCGGCGAGACCCTGGTGATCCCGACCGGCACCGAGAAGGTCCGGGCCAACGACACCGACCACCCGTTCCGGCCGGGCAGTGACTTCGCCTACCTCACCGGTGACCACGACCCGGACAGCGTGCTCGTGCTGCGCCCGAACGGCTCGGGGCACGACGCCACCCTGTACATGCGGCCCCGCTCGTCGCGGGAGACCGACGAGTTCTTCCGCAGCCGCCACGGCGAGCTGTGGGTGGGACGGCGGCACACGCTCGGCGAGAAGTCCACCGAGCTGGGCCTGCCCACCGCCGACCTGACCGGCCTGGAGGCGACGCTGGCCGACCTGGCACCGGGGCGTACCCGGGTGCTGCGTGGTTTCGACGCCCAGGTGGACGCGGCGATCCGCCCGTACGACGGGGTCCGCGCCGAGGGGCAGCCGCCCCGCGACCGGGAGCTGGCGATCGCCATCTCGGAGCAGAAGCTCGTCAAGGACGAGTGGGAGATCGGCCAGCTCCAGGACGCGATCGACGCCACGGTGCGTGGCTTCGAGGACGTGGCCCGGATCCTGCCGGCCGACCGGGCGGTCTCGGAGCGGCTGCTGGAGGGGATCTTCGCGCTGCGGGCCCGGCACGACGGCAACGACGTCGGGTACGGCTCGATCGTCGGCGCCGGCGAGCACGCCACGATCCTGCACTGGGTGCACAACCACGGCGCCACCCGCCCGGGTGAGCTGCTGTTGATGGACATGGGTGTCGAGGGACGCAACCTCTACACCGCCGACGTGACCCGGGTGCTGCCGGTCAGCGGCCGGTTCACCGCCCTGCAACGTCAGGTCTACGACATCGTGTACGCCTCGCAGCAGGCCGGCATCGAGACCATCCGGCCCGGGGTGAAGTTCAAGGACGTCCACCTGACCTGCATGCGGGTGCTCGCCGAGGGCCTGGCCGAGCTGGGTCTGCTGCCGGTGAGCGTGGACGAGGCGATGGACGAGAAGTCGTCGGTCTATCGGCGGTGGACGCTGCACGGCTTCGGCCACATGCTCGGCATCGACGTGCACGACTGCTCCAACGCCCGCAAGGAGAACTACCGCGACGGCACGCTCGGTGAGGGCTACGTGCTCACCGTCGAGCCGGGGTTGTACTTCCAGCCGGAGGACGAGCTGGTCCCGGAGGAGCTGCGCGGCATCGGCGTGCGGATCGAGGACGACGTGCTGGTCACCTCGACCGGTGCGGTGAACCTGTCGGCCGGGCTGCCGCGCACCTCCGACGAGGTGGAGACCTGGCTGGCCGAGCAGCGCGAGGCGGGTCCCCGCCTGCCCGGCTGACCCGTACGCCCCACGACCCACGGCGGACCCCGCCGCCGGGCCGCGACGTTTCGACGTCCGCGTGCCCGCCGGCGGGGTCCGTCGGCGTTTGCGCTGGTCACACCCTTCCTGTCAACCCGGCCGCTCCCGGCGCGCCTGCCCTGACCTGAGGTGAATGCGCGGTTTTCTCGGATACGTCCGCATCGCGAAGATGGTTCTCATACGGTGGGGATCAGAGGCTGCAACCGATTTGTAGCTGGTCGTGGCGCCTGGTGCGGTGCGACCCCGTCTGGTAGCAGGAAAGGGCGGAAGGCTCTGATGTCCAACGACGTAACGACTACCGACGGCGGGGCCTCGACGGCTCCGCCGACACGGCGAAGGCGGGCGCTCTGGGTCGCCGGCGTGGCAGGGCTGACCGGTGTGGTCGGCCTGGCCGCCCTGGGCGGCGTGGCCGCTCGGGACGACAAGCCCACCTCCGACCGGGTCTCCGATGCCCAGTCGTCGACCAACCAGCAGAACGTCAGCGACGCCGGCGGCGCGGACGAGAACGCGGACGGCGCCAAGGAGAGCACCGGCCAGGATGACGAGTGGAGCGGCGACGACTGGAGCGGCTTCGAGGACCGGTCCGGCAAGGACGACAAGGGCGACGACAAGGGCCACGACAAGGGTGACGACAAGGGTGACGACAAGGACCGTGGCAAGCAGGTCCCCTGCGACACCGACAAGCTGATCCAGGAGATCACGTTCGCCAACAACCGCGACGGCGGCGTGCTGGAGCTGGCCAAGGGCTGCACCTACAACCTGACCCGCAACGACTACGAGGGCAACGGCCTGCCGGTCATCACCGAGCGGATCACCCTCAAGGGCGAGCACACGACCATCGGCCGTGACGCCACCGCGGCCTACTTCCGGATCCTCAACGTCGGTCCGGGCGGGCACCTCACCCTCAAGGGCCTGAGCATCAAGGGTGGTCAGACCATCCAGCGGGCGATGAGCGTGGAGGCGGCGACGGTCTGGGCGCCGTACTCGCCCTCGGTCCGGACGACGGCGGCGGCGGACCAACTGACCAAGCCGGCCGCCACGACGGCGGCGAAGCCGGGCGCTGCGGCCAAGCCCGCGGCAGCGGCCAAGCCCGCGGCGGCAGCGGGCAAGCCCGCGGCGGCAGCGAGCAAGCCCGCGGCGGCAGCGAGCAAGCCTGCAGCCGCGACGAAGGCCAAGCCCGCGGCGAAGCCCGCCACGACAGCAGCGAAGCCGGCAGCGGCTCCGGCCAAGCCCGCTACGGCCGGGCCGGCGGCGGTGCCGCTGGTGGAGGAGCCCGGGTTCAACGACGGTGCCGGTGTGCTGGTGCAGCCCGGTGGCCGGGCGGAGATCCTGGACAGTGAGCTGCTCTACAACCAGTCCGGCGGCAACGGCGGCGGGTTGGCGAACTTCGGCACCACCAAGCTCAGCAAGACCACCGTGGCGCACAACACCGCCTTCTTCTTCGGTGGCGGCATCTTCAACGCCGGCGTGCTCCAGGTCGACGAGTCGAAGGTCAAGGACAACAACGCGATCATCGGCGGCGGCGGTATCGCCAACGGCGCCGCGGAGATCTTCACCGATGACGTCGACGGCGGGTCCGTCTGGGTCTACAAGAGCGAGGTCTCCGACAACCGGACGCTCGGCTTCGGCGGCGGCGTTCTCGACGTCGAGGGCACCACGACCCTGCACGAGACGACAGTCAGGAACAACACGGCGCTCCTCGCCGGCGGCGGCGTCGCGGTGGCCGACAGTCAGCTCACCCTCAAACACGCCACGGTGGCCGGGAACAGCACCGCCGGTGTGGGTGGCGGCCTGGCGGTCGCCTTCGACAGCACCGCGACCGTGGAGAACAGCGCGATCAAGGACAACACCGCCGGGTTCTTCGGCGCCGGCCTCTTCAACGAGGACAGCGTCACCACGCTGCGCGACAGCGAGGTGGTGGGCAACCGGGCCGTCGGTCCGTTCGCCCGCGGCGGCGGCATCTTCAACACCGAAGGAGGCGAGGTCACGCTCCACCGGACGAAGGTGGCGCACAACTTCTCCACCCTCCCGCCAGGGGGCATCTTCAACAGCCTCGGCGGCACCGTGACGCTGGACGACAAGTCCGCGGTCACCGCCAACCGCCCGACCAACTGCTTCAACGTTCCGGACTGCTTCGCCTGACCGGTGGGGCTGATCCACATAGAGGGTGCGCCCCTCTGGGCCGGTGACGGCTCGGAGGGGCGTACCTGTTTGGGCAGGTCAGAAGGGCCGACAGCCGGCTTGTGGGGCCGCGTGCCCGGCCGGGGTGTCCGGGGGGTCCCGGCGGTACATGAACCGAATGTGGGCTTCTTTCGGATAAGCCCGCCAGGCGAGGAACATTCTCATACGGTGTTTTTGGGAGCTACAACCGATTTGTAGCAGGGGACGTCCGTCTGAGGGCGGCGACCCTGTCTGGTACGAGGAGAGGGCAGAGAGCTCCGATGTCCAACTACCTAACGAACAACGAAGCCTCCGGGCGGGCGACGGCCAAGCGCCGCCGCAAGCTCTGGCTCGCCAGTGGCGTGGCCGGATTGACGGGCGTGATCAGTCTCGCGGCAGTGGGCGTCGCGGGCAGCGCCGGAGCGGTCGGCGGCCTGAACTGGAACACCGCACAGGTCAGCAAGGACGGCGACCAGCGCGGTGACGAGGGTCGCGAGTGGGAGAAGGACCGGAACGAGGACCGGGACAGGGACCGGGACAAGGACCGGGACAAGGACAAGGACCACGAGCGCGGGAAGGAGGTGCCCTGCGACACCGACAAGCTGATCCAGGCGATCACGTTCGCCAACAGCAAGCACGGCGGCGTGCTGGAGCTGGCCAAGGGCTGCACCTACAACCTGACCCGCAACGACTACGAGGGCAACGGCCTGCCGGTGATCACCGAGCGGATCACCCTCAAGGGTGAGCACACGACGATCACCCGGGACGCCACGGCCGACTACTTCCGCATCCTCAACGTGGGTAGCGGTGGCCACCTCACCATCAAGGGCCTGACCATCAAGGGCGGCCAGACCCTCGAGCTGTACAACAGCGTCCAGCCGGCCGACGTCTGGGCGGCCTACTCGGACTCCGAGGCGATCGCGGCCCAGGTGAAGGCGGGCGTCCCGCTGAACCAGGCGCTCACCACGCGGCAGGCCAACCCGAAGGCGGGGCTGAAGGCCGCGCCGAAGGTCACACCGAAGGCCGCTCCGACGGCTCGGGCGGGCGTCGTCACGCCGCTCGTCGAGGAGCCGGATGAGAACGACGGCGCGGGCATCCTGGTCCAGCCGGGCGGCACCGCCGAGATCCTCGAGTCCGAGGTCGTCCTCAACCAGTCGGGCGGCAACGGCGGTGGCGTGGCCAACTTCGGTACCACGAAGATCTGGCACAGCACCGTGACCCGCAACACCGCCTTCTTCTTCGGTGGCGGCGTCTTCAACGCCGGCGTCCTCAAGGTCGAGGAGTCGAAGATCAAGGACAACGTCGCGATCATCGGCGGTGGCGGTATCTCGAACGGCGCCGCGGAGATCTTCACCGATGACGTCGACGGCGGGACCGTCGAGCTGAAGAAGAGCGAGATCAGCGACAACAAGACGCTGGGCTTCGGCGGTGGCCTCCTCGACATCGAGGGCAACACCACCGCGTACGAGACCAAGTTCGTCTCGAACACCGCGGTCCTCGCTGGCGGCGGCATCGCCGCGGCGGAGAGCCAGATGAACCTGCACCACGTCACGGTGGAGAAGAACAGCACCGCCGGCGTGGGTGGTGGCCTGGCCATTGCCTTCGACAGCGCGGTCACCGTGGAGAAGAGCTCCATCAAGGACAACACCGCCGGCTTCTTCGGCGGCGGGGTCTTCAACGTCGACAGCGTCCTCACGCTGCGCGACAGCGAGGTCGTCGGTAACCGGGCCATCGGCCCGATCGGGGTCGGCGGCGGCATCTTCAACATCTTCGGCGAGGTCAACCTGTCGAAGACGAAGGTCGCCCACAACTTCTCCACCTTCGCTCCGGGCGGTGTCTTCAGCTTCTTCGGAGAGGTGAACGTGGACGACAAGTCCGCGATCAACGCGAACCGTCCGACGAACTGCCTGGCCATCCCGGGCGGCACCATCGAGAACTGCTTCGCCTGATCACCCTCGGGTGACGTGCGGCCGGTGACGTCCGCACGACGGCCAGCAGAGGCGAACCGGCCCCCTTCCGCAGCGCGCGGAAGGGGGCCGGTTCACGTCCGTACCGTTCACCTCCGCACGAAGACCGCCACGCTGCGCGCCGGGACGGTGAAGGTGCCGGCCGCCCTGTCGAACGAGGCCGTACGCAGCACCGGGTCGGCCGAGTTGACCAGCTCCGGGTGCAGTGCCACGTCCGCCCCGCGCAGACCGGTCAGGGTCTGCTTCGCCGCCGTCGGGGTGCTGTTGAAGACCACGGTGACCGACGTCCACCGGCCACCCAGCCCGCGGGCGTCCAGCGTCATCGTCAGCACACCCGGCGTCTCCGTCGCACCCGAGAGCGGGAACGCGACCCGCTGCTGCACCTGCTCGGCGGTGCTCAGCCCGAACACCGGCGAGGACGCCCGGATGCGCAGCAGCTCGGCGTACCGGGCGTTGGTGGTGTCGATCGCCGCGCAGTCCGGCACCAGCGCCCGGTCGGCCAGCAGCGGCTTCGCGTACGACCACTTGTCCTGGTTGTCCTGCGCCGGCGGCAGGCCGGCGCCGAACCCGTTGCCGCTGGCGCAGTCCCAGCGGATCTGGTTGAACCAGTCACCGGAGTTGTACGAGTTGCGGTCCAGCGACTTCGACCGCAGCCGCTCGGTGCCGGTGGTGACGAAACCGGTGCCCTGCCCCAGCACCACCGTGCCCAGCGCCAGCACCTGCATCCGGGAGCGGTCGGCCGCCGCGGTGGCCTGCGGCAGCTTGTACGCCAACGCGTCGTACAGGATCTCGTTGTCGTGCGCGTCGACGTAGGTGACGGCCTCCCCCGGTGCGGCCGTGTAGCCGGCCGGAGAGCCGTTGTAGTCCACCTGCGCGCCGGTGACCTGCCGTCCGGAGGTGTCGGTGAACCGGTACCCCCGCAGGTTGCCGGTGAGCCCCACCTTGATCAGGTCGTGGGCGTGCAGCAGCCGGGCCTTCTGCTCGGCCGTCGACCCGTTCACCGGGTCGCCGTTGGGGTCGGTGTAGAGCCCGGAGGCGAAGCCCTGGACGCGCGGGTTGGCGTCGAACGGGCCGCCGCCGCGCACCGCGTCGCGCAACCGGTCGTTGAAGGTGCCGATGCCGGTGCCGGCCATGTTGGCCTGCGTGGCCTGCACGAACCGGGCGTCGTTGGCGACCTCGCCGAAGTTCCAGCCCTCGCCGTACAGCAGGATCGCCCTGCCGTCGACGCCGTCGCGGGCCACGGTCAGCTTGTCCAGCGCCGCACGCACGGCCAGGATGTTCGCCTTCGGGTGGTGACCCATCAGGTCGAACCGGAAACCGTCCACCTTGTACTGCCTGGCCCAGGTGACCAGCGAGTCGACGACCAGCTTGCCCATCATGGCGTGCTCGGGAGCGGTGTTGGCGCAGCAGGTGGAGTTCGCGACGGTGCCGTCCTCCAGCAGCCGCTGGTAGTAGCCGGGCACCACCTGGTCGAGCACCGACTTCGCGTCGGTGCCGGCCGCCGACGTGTGGTTGTAGACCACGTCCATGACGACCCGCAGGCCGGCGTCGTTCACCCCGGCGACCATCTGCCGGAACTCGGTGGTCCGCGCCGCGCCGGCCGGGTCGACCGCGTAGCCGCCCTCCGGCACCGTGTAGTGCAACGGGTCGTAGCCCCAGTTGTAGCCGTCGGCCTCGGCGACCGCCGCCACGCACTTCTGCTGCTCCTCGGAATCCGGCGGCAGCGCCGCCAGGTCGCAGGCCGGCTGGCGCTGGTCGGCCCGCTTCTCGGGGATGGTGGCGAAGTCGAACGCCGGCAGCAGGTGCAGGTGGGTGACGCCGGCCTCGCCGAGCTGCCGCAGGTGTGTCATGCCGGCGGTCTTCGGGTCGGTGAAGGCGAGGTAGGTCCCCCGCCGCTGCGCCGGCACGGTGTCGTCGGCGATGGAGAAGTCCCGCACCGACAGCTCGGAGACCTGCGCCTTCGCCGCCGGCACCGCCGCCGGCTTGCGCAGCGTCCGCCAGCCCGCCGGTGCCAGCGACGGGTCGTTCAGGTCGACCAGTTGGCTGTGCGTGGAGTCCGCCGCCAGGGCCACCGAGTACGGGTCGGTCACCGAGGCGGTGACCATCCGCTGCGCCGCCGGCTGCCACGCCCGCACCTCGTACCGGTAGTACTTCCCGGTCCAGGCGTGGCTGCCGCGCGCCGACCAGACCCCGGTGCGGTCGTCGCGGCGCATCGGCACCGTCGTCGGCTGCGCGGTGGGCGAGTCGAACAGTTGCAACGCCACCGTCCGGGCGGTCGGCGCCCACACCGCCAGGCTCGGCGTGCGGCCGGTGAACGTCGGCCCGAGGGTGGCCTCGGCGGCGCGGGCGTACACGTCGTCGAGCACACCGGGGATCTGCACGCCGGTCGCCGCGAGCAGCGCGCCCTCGGCGTCGCGTTCGGTGACCAGCAGCTGCCCGCGCAACGCCGCCGGCACCTTGGCCAGGTCCGCCCGGTCCAGCGTGAAGCCGCGGTACGACCACAGGTGCGGGAACGCCGTCCGCTGGGCCTCGGTGAGCCCGTTACGCTGCGCCCGCAACGGCAACGTGGTGTACGTCCCGGTCAGCTCCCCGTCGGCCACGGTGACCCCACCGTTCGGCGCGGCGACCAGCGCGTACGTCCTGCCGTCGGTCGGTCCGGTCTGCCACGCCACGGTGGACCGGTCGATCCAGTGCGCCTTCTGCTTGCCGATGTCGGTGTCCCGGCCGGCGCCGGTGGTGGTGGTCGGCAGCAGCCGGCCCGGGGTGGCGGCCAACAGCCACACCTCCCGGCCCGCGCTGGCGAAGTCGAGCCGCTGGTCGTCCGGCAGGTCCTTGGCGTCGCCGTTGTGGATGATGTAGTTCAGCCCGGTGGCCCCGGCCGCCAGCGGCACCCGGAACACCGCACCGTACGCGTCGGTGGAGGTCGGCTTGAACGGCGCCGACCACTCCGTCGGGTTCGCCGCACCGTCCCACAGGTGCAGGCCCCAGCCGTCGTAGTTGCCGTCGGCCCGCCGGTAGTGGATCACCGCGGTGCCCTCCTCGACCGGCGGCGCCGGCTCACCGGTGGCTGCCTGGCGGGTCGGGTAGACCGCCGGGTCGCCCTGCTTGAGCCAGACCTCGCCGGTGGACGTGACGTCGATGCTGCGGTCCGCTCCGACGTCCTTGGTGCCGTTCCTGTCGACCACCACGAAGCCCACCGACCTCGCGCCCGGCTTGAGCTTCACCCAGGCGAACCGGCCGTACGAGTCCTCCCCGGCGAACGGCTGTCCCTTGGGCCACTCGGTGACGTACGCCGGGTCGATGTCACCCCAGGCGTACAGCCCCCAGTCGTCGTACCCGCCGGCGGGGCGCTGGTAGTGCACGACCGCCCACTCCCGGGACCCGCCCTGCGCCGGAGTGCCCACGATCGCGGTGGACCGCGCGGTCGCGGTGCGGCCCCGCCCGTCGCGGACCACCGCCTTGTACTCCACCGGCGTCCCGCCGGCCAGCCCGGTCAGGTCGTGCTGCACCGTGTACGGCGCGTGGTCGGCGCTGCCCAGCAGCGTCCACCGACCACCGGCGACCCGGGCCGCGACGGTGACGGTGGCCAGCGGGTCCCCGGTGACCTGGGCGGTGACCGCCGCCCGGGTGGCCACCAGCGCGTCGGGGGCGGGGCTGGTGATCCGGAGGGTCGGCGTGCCGGCCGGCCGGGCGATGGGCGTACCCGCCCGCTGCACCACCGCCGACAGCGGCGGCACGGTCAGGGTCAGCCTGCCGTCAGCGCCCGCGTTCGCGGTGCCGGACGATCCGTAGATGCCGGTGAACGTGGCGCCGGCCGACCAGGTGTCCACGGTGACAGTCTGCGCGGTGTCGGCGTTGTTCACCGCCACGACGTACTCCGTGCGGTCGGCCGCGGCGACCCGCGAGGCGGCGAAGACGCCCGGCCCGTCGGCGGCGTACCGGGTGACCTGTACACCGTCGCGCAACCCGGGGTGCGCCTGGCGCAGCCGGCCCAGCTCGGCGATGGTCCGGTACAGCGGGTGGGCCGGGTCGAACTGGTCACTGGCGTGGGTGCGGTCGGTGCCGAGCAGGTCGTCGTCGAGGTAGTCGGGGACCTTCGAGGCGAACATGTCCTGCCGGGCGTCCTTGTCCCCACCGGGGCCGGTGAAACCCTGCTCGTCGCCGGAGTAGACCACCGGCTGGCCGCGGGTCAGGAACATCAACTGGTGGGCGAGCTGGTCGCGGCGCAGGTGACTCGCCGGGTCGGTGCCGCCGCCGGCGATGAACGAGCCGATCCGCCCCATGTCGTGGTTGCCGAGGAAGGTGGTCAGCCGGCCGGCGTCGGTGTCCCGGGCGGCGTAGAGGTCGTCGCGGGCGTACACGTCGGCCAGCGCCTTCGCCGAACCGGCGCCGGCGGTGTAACCGCGCGCGGCCTCCTGGAAGGCGAAGTCCAGGGTGGCCGGCAGGCCACCCTGCCGGACGTAGCTGGAACTGATCTCCGGGTCGGCGCTGTACACCTCGCCGAACATGAAGAAGTCCTTCTTGCCGGCCTTCTCGGCGGCCCGCTCGATGCCTCGGCTGAACTGCGGCCAGAAGTCCATGTTGACGTGCTTGACGGTGTCCAGCCGGAACCCGTCGACACCGGTGCTGCCGATCCAGTCCCCGTACGCCCTGGTCAGGCCCTGGACCACCTCGGGGCGCTCGGTCCACAGGTCGTCGAGGCCGAAGAAGTCGCCGTACTCGCTGTTCTCACCGGCGAAGGTGGAGTCGCCCCGGTTGTGGTACATGGTGGCGTCGTTCAGCCAGGCCGGGACCTTGACCGTGGCGTCCTTCGGCTCGTCGAACGTCGGGGTGTAGGGGAACGAGCCCTGGTTCACCGGCGGGAAGGCGCGGCTGCCGTCGGCGTAGTTGCGGTCCTCGAACGCCCGCCCCTGCGCGTCGGTGTACGGCGAGGTGGCCTTGTCCACGTAGGCGTACGTGTCCTCGGCGTACTTGATGACGTCGGCGGTGTGGTTGACGATCACGTCGAGGTAGATCTTGATGCCGCGCTGGTGGGCGAGCTTGACCAGCCGCTTCATCTCCTCGTTCGTGCCGAAGTGCGGGTCCACCTGCGTGAAGTCCGTGATCCAGTAGCCGTGGTAGCCCGCCGAGATGTCTGCTCCCGTGCCCTGCACCGGCCGGTTCTTGAAGATCGGGGCGAGCCAGATGGCCGTGGTGCCCATCCCCTGGATGTAGTCCAGCTTGTCGATGACGCCCTTGAGATCGCCGCCGTGGTAGAAGCCCTTGTCGGTCGGGTCGAGCCCGGTACGCAGCCGGTCACCGGCGAGGCCGCCCCGGTCGTTGCGCGGGTCGCCGTTGGCGAACCGGTCCGGCAGGACGAAGTAGAACTGCTCGGCTCGGGCGGTGTCGCCGCCGGCCTTCAGCAGCGCCTCGGCGGTGGGCTCGTCGTTCCACTGCGCCGCGCCGGCGGCGGCCAACGGGTCGGTGCCGGACGGGCGGGGGGCCGCCGCGGCGTCCGCCCGGTGCACGGCGACCGGAGTGCCGACGAGCGTGAGAGTGAGCAGGGAGACGAGGGCCAGCAGGGCGGTGCGCGGTATCGGCGGGGGTTTCATCGACGCCTTCCTCTGGTCGCGGATTGGCCGCACGCTAACCCTTGCCGAAACATTCTGCAATACCTTGCAAACATGGTGGTAACAAAGCAGCTTCCTTGCGAAAGCATGCGCTTCACCTGGTGACCGTCCCGATCAGAACCCCGCGCAGCGCACCCCGTCGACCGTGCACCCCTGCGGACGGGTCCACGCCCTCTCCACGTGGAACCGCAGCGCCGCCGAGCCACCCGCCGGCGCGTCCACCCCACTGACATACGTGAAGCCGCCACCGTCGGCAGGCCGCACCGTCCCCTGTGGCACACCCTCCACCCAGGTGGTCACCAGCCGCCCACCCGAGTAATCCAGCCGCACCGTCCAACCCCGGGCCCCGCCGGACGCGTTGACGATCAGCACCTCGCCGATGAAACCCCCGTCGAAGCTCTGCACGACCCGGTACCGACCACTCATCCCCGTCGGAGGCTCCGGCGCCCGCGTCGGCGGCCGCGACGACGTCGGCCCGGCAGCCGGCGTTCGCGACCCGGCGGCGACGCTCGGCGGCAGCCCGCTCGCGCGCGGCGACAGCCCGGGCAGCAACGGCGGCGCCGACGACCTCGGCGACGCCGGCGTCGAGGCAGTCGGCGGGACCGGCGCCTGCGGCAGCGGCACCGCCGACGGCAGCGCCGATGCGCCCTCCGGCGCCGGACTACGTCCCCGGTACGCACCCAGAGCCACGAAGAGCAGCACGACCATCACGACAACGCCGGCGCACACCACGATCCAGGGCGACGACGTGATGGCGATCGGACCGCGAAACTGGCGCGCGGCGCGACGCATGCCGGACATGGACCTCCCTCAGCGGGCCGTCCGAGCAGCGTAGCGACCAGCGCCCGGAAGCGCCGCCGGCGCACACACCGCCCCGGGCCACACGCTCAACCCACCTGGCAGTCGACCCCGTTGATCGTGCACCGCACCGGCCGCTCCGCCGACTCGCCCCAGCCCACCCGCAACCGCAACGTCCGAGAGTCACCCTGGTCCAGCGAACGGGTGCCCTGCAGCACGAACTCACCGTTTCCACGCGACCACACCGAGACGCCCGAGTCGTCACCGACGCGCAGGGCACGGACGTCCTCGTCGAACGTCAACTCCACCCGCCACTGGACCGACTGCCCCGACGTGTTGCTGATCGACAGCACCGCCGCGGTCCCGTCCCAGCCATCCGTACCGACCTGGTACCGGGCGGCGACCGGGTCACCCGCCGGTCCCAGCGGCACCGCCGGCGGAGCGGAAGAACTCGTCCGCGCGGGAGCCGGCGAGCCGGTGGTCGGCCGCGGCGACGGCGTCCGGCTGCTGCGCGACGGCCGCGGCGAGGCCGAGCGGCGCTCCGCGCCGGGGGTCGGCGTCGCGCTCGGCGACACGACCGCCGGCGCCGTCGGCAGGAACACCGGCGGCGCGGCCGCCGGCATGCCCTCCCGCTCCCGGGTACGGAACGACAGCAGCGCGACCACCAGCAGCACCACCAGCACGCACACGCCGAGCAACACCACGATCCACGGCACCGAAGCCAGCACCCGCGTCGCGGTAGGCGCACCTGCCGCGCCGTCCGGCCGCACCGCCATCAGGTCTCCCCTCGTCCCCCCGCCGACGCGCCAGCGTAGCCAGCACCGGCCAGAACGGAAATCGGGCGGGTACGGATCGGGCCGACCGGCCGGCCCGGACCGGAAAACGGCCCGCCCGCGCGGACGGTCCCGTCGGTCAGGCCGTCCGGACGACCGTGCAGATGACCGGCCCCTCGTCCGTGGTGCGCAGCAGGTAGCGGTACCGCTCCCCCGGCACCGCGCGCCCCCGACTGTCCAGGAACTCCCACTCCACCGCCACCATCGTCAGCAGCGCGGACATCGGCTGCACGTCCTCGATCAGGGCGTGCGCCGCCACCAACTCCCGGTCCTGGTAGTCGGGCGCCGCACCCACGAACGACAAGGCCACCGCCGCCGGCGTGGTGAACGAGAAACTGTACGTGTCGGCCACCACCAGACCCGGCAGGGCGTAACAACCGGCGATGGCCGGCAGGTCGCCGCAGGTCAACGCCACGCCGTACCGGTCGAAGAAGTCGGCCAGCGTGTCGAGATCGGTGGAGGCACTCACGGCGACAGCAATTGCCGGTCACCGCCCCGGCCAAACCTCACCGCGGCGGAACCAGGACCTCGATCTCCGCACCCAGCCCGGCACCCCCGGCCAGACCGAGGTCGTCCCCACTCCAGAAACGCCCCGGGTCGTACCAGTTCGGACGCCGGCCGGCGGGCAGCAGCCCCATCGCCTCGTACGTCACCGCCACCACCTCGGCGCAGTACGCCGTCTCCAGCGCCCGGTCCCGAGCCCCCGGCGATGTCACCGGCGTCGACGGCGACGCGGGCCGACCGGGACGCGGCAGCGCCGGCACCCGGCCCCGCACCCATCGCCAGGCCAACTGGGCGGTGGACGGAAACGGTGTGCCGTCCAACCGCGCGACCGTCCGCAGCACCGCCCGCTCCATCTCCCCGTCCGCCGGCGGGTCGAGCTGCCGCAGCCAGGCCCGCTGGCCGTACCGGTTGGCCCAGACGCACACCGCGTCCCGCAGGTCGTGCAACTGCACCCCGCGCTGATGCGTGCCCGCCCACAGGTCCGGCAACGACCTGCCCAACTCCGCGTGCCACATCAGCGGCGGCATGTCGTCCAGCACCACCGCCATGCCGACGTGGTTGACGGGGCTGTTGGTGGTGAACTGGATCGCCCGGTCCGGCATGCTCCGGCCCCGGAACACCCACACGTCGCCGGTGCGGGTCAACTCGACCGCCTCATCCAGGCTGATGCTCATGAGGGTCTACCCTAGGCCGATGCGGCAACGGATGCGGTGGTGGAAGGTCCTGGGGCTCGCCGGCCTCGCCGGGGTCGCGGCCTCCGGCGTGGTCATCGCGCGGGCCGAACGGCGCCGCCGCGCGTACACCCCCGAGGAGATCCGGCAGCGACTGCTGGAGCGGCACGCCCAGGCCAGCGACGCCGCGAAGCCGGCCGACCCCGCCTGACCACCCGCTCCCGACGCTCCCCCGTGGACACGACGGGACAGTTGGGCGGGCTGATGATCGATATTCTCGGCGCATGACGACGCCCGTCGCACAACGACCCTTCGTCCTGTCAGCCCCCGCCGCGCCGGTCGAACGGCACGGCAACGTCGATCTCCACCTACCCGCCGGCACCGGTCCCGCGCCCGCCGTCGTGATCGTGCACGGCGCCCCGCTGCCCCCTGACGTGCCCGATCCCCGCGACTGGATGCTCTACCGCGGCTACGGCGCGCTGCTCGCCGAGCGCGGACTGGTCGCCGCGCTGATCAGTTACCAGGTGGCCGACCTGTCGGCGCTGCCCGCCACGGCCGACGACATCGCCGCCATGGTCGAGCAGGTCCGTGCCGACCCCCGGGTCGACCCGGAGCGGGTGGTGCTCTGGTTCTTCTCCGGCGGGGGCCTCTTCGCGGCCGACTGGCTCCGGGTCCCACCGACGTGGCTGCGCGGGATCGCGCTGACCTACCCGCTGCTCATCCCGCTGCCCGGCTGGGAGATCGACCCGAGGTTCCTGCCCGTCGACGCGCTCGGCTCGGGCGCGGATGTCCCGCTGGTGCTGACCCGCGCCGGGCGGGACATACCCCCCGTCCTGGCCGGCATCGAGGCGTTCCTCGCCGCGGCCACCACCCACGGCCGGCCCGTGCAGGTCATCGAGGTGCCGGACGGGCAGCACAGCTTCGACATCCTCGACCACACCTCGCAGTCCGAGACGGCCGTCCGGGCCGCCCGGGACGCGGTCCTGGACCTGCTCGACGCCGGCTGACCCCCCGTCGGCCGGGTCGCCCAGCCTCCTGACCAGGCACCACTCGGGCTTCCGCCGGCGGCGCATCAGATTGGGGATCTCGCGCACCCGACGCTCACCAACGTACGACGATCGTCACAGGGCCGATCGACGGTGGAGGTGAGAGGTGCGCAGCAGACGTCGGGGTGCCCGACCGGCGGAGAGCGCGCTGCGGGAAGGCCGGGACGCCTACGACCGGCTTCGTACCTACCTCATCGTCGCGGTGCAGGCGGGGCTGGCCGCCGGTTTGGCGTGGTTCATCGCGAGCGACGTGCTGCACAATCCGCAGCCGCTGTTCGCGCCCGCCGCCGCGGTCGGCACGATCGCGGCGGCCATCGGCAATCGGGCCAGGCGCACCGTGGAACTCCTCGCCGGGGTGATCCTGGGCGTGCTGATCGGGGACGGGATCATCCGGTTCATCGGGGCAGGACCGATACAGACCGGGTTGGTCGTGGCATTGACCATTTCGGCGGCAGCCCTGTTCCGGGGCACCGGCGCCGTCATGGTGCAGGCGGGAAGCACCGCCGTCCTGCTGGGAACGGTGTCTCCGGAAAGGCCGGATCTGGCCGTGCCGCGGACGGCGAACGCGCTGGTCGGTGTCGTGGTGGCCATCGTCGTGGCCCTGCTGATCCTGCCGCTCAATCCGGTGCGGATCGTGCACCGCGCCGCCGGTCCGGCAGTCGATGCCATCGCCCGTGAAATGACCGCCACCGCCGACGCGCTGACCCGACGCGACGTCCGGCAGGCCGAGGAGGCACTGCAACGACTGCGTACGGCGGAGGCGGCACGACGCAACACGACAGAGATGGTCGCCGCGGCATGCGAGGTCGCGCGACTCTCACCGTGGCGAAGACGACGGCTGGGCATCATGCGCCGGTACGAGCACGCGGCCGAACACCTTGAACTCGCCTACACCAACAGCCGCGAGATGGTGCAGTGGGCCGTGTCGGCCATACGCGCCCGGGAGCCGCTGCCGGCCGGCCTTCCCACAGCGATCGAGCACTTCGGCCAGGCGTTCAGGCTCCTGCATCGTGACTTCCTCGCCGGACGGGAGCCGGACCGCGCCCGGGAGCGAGCGCTGCGGGCAATCGATGACGTCGACGAGGCATGCGCCGAGGGTGTCCAGTTCACCGGGGCTGTCGTCGTCACACAACTGCGCGTTGTCGTCAGCCAACTGCTCCAGGTGTCCGGACTCTCCCGGAGCGAGGCGAATCAGCAGGCGGGTTTGGACGCCGACGTCTGACTGATGCACCGGCGGTCGTGCTGTGCGCCATGGATCGCGCCGTTCAGGGCAGCGGGCCGTCGGTTTCCGCAGTCGCGCTGAGACGCTCCCGGATCAGCGCGATCACGGTGTCGGCTGTCCGGTCGAGGTGACTGCGTCCATCGGGTAGCCGGGCCTCCGGGCTGATGTAGCTGCGCGGACCGACGTGGGTGGCCGGGTCGAGCCGGTGCTCGGTGATCTTCCCCTCGCGATCGGCCCTGTTCCAACCGCTTCCGCGGAACAGCCGCCACCGCTGCGGGAACAACCAGGTGCCGACCCGCTCGATGCGGTCGCCGGCACTGGTGAGCCGGTCGAGGTGCTGGGCGCGGCTGATGTCGTTGGCGCCGTTGTGGAACCCGCCCAGAGTGATCAGCCAGATCGGGCAGCGCAGCTGGGACCACAGTTCGTCCACCGCGCCGGTGGCGACCTGGGCACCGCCGCTGTAACTGAGCATCACCACGGGGATACCGCTGTCGGGCTGGTAACCGGCGAGCCGAAGCTCGGTGGCGATCTGCGAGCCGACGGCGCGGTTGTACAGGGGACGGTACCGGCGGTCGGCGGCGACGAAGGTCTGCATCACGTTGTGCAGGAACAGCACCAGCCCGATGTGGCGGCGCAGCCACGACCACACCGGCCGGTCGGCCAGCGGAAGGGCCAGCGGGGAGTAGGGCTGCACCTGGCCCAGCACCCTGAGCTCCGGCGCTCCGGCGATAAGGGACTTCACCAGTCGGCCGCCGTCGCGGGTGTCGTGGAAGCGGCGTTTCCCGATGCCGTCCAGATAGACCAGGTACGCGTCCGGTGGGCGGTCCGGGTCCGCGCCCCGGGCGGGGAGGGCGCCCGTGGGGCGTGCGATGGTGGGAGTCCGCCAGCCCGCGGCATAGACCAGCACCTCGTAGCGGGCGAGCAGCGCTTCGGCGAGCAGGACCGGCCCGATCCCGCCGAGCAGCAGCAGGAGCACCAGCTCGGTCACGCGCGGGGCTCCGGTGCTCGTGTCGTGTTGAGCCTCACCACCAGGCGGCGGACGCCTTCGACCGCAACGCCGAGGCCGACCCCCGCGACGGCCACGCAGCCGACGGCGTCCCACCAGCCGAGCCCGCCCACCGTGGCGAGTGAGGCGGCGAGACCAGCCCCCACTCCCAGCATGAGCACGAAGTGCAGCAGCGGCCCGAGCAGCGGGAACGCGAGGACTGCGGCAAGCAGCAGCGGAGCGGCCAGGCCTGGTGTCCAGACCAACGCGGCCCCATGGGACGGCACGGCCGGCAGCACCATCTCGGCGAGGGCCCACGCGGACAGCGGCCAGAGCGCGAACACCGCGCCGTCGACCACGGCGCCGGCCAGCAGCAACCCGAACACCCTGACGTGCGACACGCCAGACAGGCGTGCCACCACGGGCAGGAGACGGCCGGCGGCCTCGGACAGCCCAGCGAACAGCAGCAGGATGACGACGACGGGGGACACCGGTCAGCCCTGCGGCGGCAGATCGGCAGAGACCGGCTGAGCGACCCGGCCGGTCTGCTGCACATAGCGCTCGAGTTCGTCGGCGGCGCGCGTATAGCCGCCCGCCTGACGCTGGGCGACCCGCAAGGTGCTCGCGGCGTCACGGAATCGGGGCTCGTCGAGCAGGCGCTGGGCGAGAGCGCGCACGACCTCCACGCTGACGTCCTCGGTGCGGACGGCGAGGCCGGTATCGAGCTCGACGACGCGGGAGGCCACCAACGACTGGTCAGCGCCCTGCGGGACCACCAGCATCGGTACGCCGGCGTACAGGGCCTCGTTGACGCTGTTCACCCCGCCGTGGGTGACGAACAGCGCCGCGCGGGCCAGCACCTCCAACTGCGGTACGGAGCGGTGCGCGATCACGTTGGCCGGCAGCGGGCCGAGCGCGGCGGGGTCGGTCTGTCCGGTGGAGACGATCACGGTGCCACCCAGCGGGGCGAGCGCGTTGGCGAAGGTCCGGAGCAGCCCCGGGTCGGCGCCGAACACCGTGCCCAGCGAGGCGTAGAGCACCGGGTCCCGCAGCCGATCGACCGGGAACGACGAGTCCGCCTGGCGGGCGCCGATGCTCGGCCCGACGAACCGGTAGGACTCGTCGAAGGTGTCGGCCTCGGGGTGGAACTCCCGGGAGGTGTAGACCAGGTTGAGCGGCTGACGGATGTTGGCCAGGTCGACCAGGGGCACCGCATCCGTGTCGTACCGTCGGCGGAGCTTCCACCGCGACGTCAGGTACCTCCCGGTGGGGCGGGGATGGACCGCCGCTGCGGCGAGCAGCTCCCAGGAGCCGTGGGTGGGGCTGGGCAGGTGCCGGTTGAACGCGAACGTGGTGAACGACGACGCCGCCGGCACGTCGAGTTCCCGGGCGGCAACCGGCCCCCACAGGCAGAGGGAGTCGTGGACGACCAGATCGGGACGGGAGCCGCGCAGATCGGTGAGGACGGCGGGCAGCACGCGTACGGCGGTACGCGCGAGCTGTTCCATCACCGTGACGGGCGTCGGCGGGCCGGAGAGTGGCACGTCATCCCCGCGGTAGGGGAACACCCGCGCGCCGGTGGCCGCGATCTGCTCGGCGTAGGCGGGTGGCGTGTGGTAGGTGACGGAGTGGCCCCGGCGAACAAGCTCGGCCACGACCGGCAGCGTCGGGTTGACATGCCCGTGCATGGCGATGTTGAGGAATGCGACTGCGCTCATCGACCGACCCCGGACAGGGAGGGAGTCAGTGCCCGGCACCATGCAGCGATCATGATCCGCCTTTCTCGGTCACAGCGTAAACGTTGCCGGATGGCAGCCGCGTACCAGACCAAATACTCATTCGCGGCAGGCGGGCGACGGTCCGCCACCGGGTTCTGAGAGTTCGTCCGGCGACCGGGCCGCCTCGACATTTTGGTCACCAACGCCGTGTCGGCGGCTTCGGAGCCCGGGCGAGTCGGATGTCCGGTTCGGTTGCCACCGGACCGCCCCCGGTGTCCGGTTGTGGGCTCGGCGTCCCGTGGGCGGGGCCACCCTGGCGGCGGAATCGGGGCCGGGTCGGGGTCGTTATACCTGGCATGCGACCGTGGCCCCCCGGCCCGGTCGGGGGCAGCCGCCGGGAACACCCGCCAGGCCGCCCCGGTTACATCCCCCGGACACCCGAGCAGGCCCCCGAGCCGCCGGGCAGATCCGCCCCCTTTTGAACTTCCCCGCGCGACACACACCCCCGGTTTCTGTGTGCC
>NZ_JBQXEO010000024.1:0-101378 GCF_052601155.1 Micromonospora yongxingensis | reverse complement strand
CCCCCCCCCCCCCCCCCCCCCCCCCCCCCCCCCCCCCCGACCGGGTGATCAGGGGTCAGCGACGGTTGTAGCGGTACATGGTCAGCGTGCCGAAGACGATTACGAACCCGGCGCTCCATACGAGCAACCACATCACGCTCGACGGGTCCGACGAGCCGGACATCGACGCGCGGACCGCGGCCACGAGCTGCGTCACCGGGTTGACGTTCACGAACGCCTGGAGCCAGCCGGGCATGGTGCTCGGCTCGACGAAGACGTTGCTCAGGAACGTCAGCGGGAACAGCACCATCATGCTGACGCCCATGACCGACTTCTCGCTGCGCAGGATCAGCCCGAAGAACGTCCACACCCAGGAGAACGCGAACGAGAAGACCACCAGCAGCCCGATCCCTGCGGCGACGCCGGCCACCCCACCGTCGGGGCGGAAGCCGAGCGCCAGCCCGACGCCGAGGATGACCAGGGCGGCGAGGATGTAGCGCAGCACGTCGCCGAAGATCATGCCGACCAGGGCGGCCGGCCGCCAGACGGGCAGCGTCCGGAACCGGTCGAAGATGCCCTTCTCGATGTCGGTGTTGAGGCCGATGCCGGTGTACATGGTGATCATCACGACGCTGGTCACCATGATGCCGGGCAGGAAGAACTGCAGGTAGTCACGTGGGCTGTCGGCGAGCGCGCCGCCGAACAGGTAGGTGAACATCAGCACCATGATGATCGGGAAGGCGGTCACGTCGAAGAGCTGCTCCGGCACGTGCTTGATCTTCAGCATGGCCCGCCAGCCGAAGGTGAGTGACGCCCCCAGCGCGCTCGGTCGGGGCGGTCGCGCACCGGGCGCGAGCACGGTCGACAGCGCCTCGGCGGACGGGACGTAGACGGACGGCGCCCGTTCGGTCGTCGTGGTGGTGGTGTCGCTCATCGGGCTGCCTCCAGCTGGTCGTCGCGCTCGTCCGCCGGCACGGCGGGGTGGTCGGTCAGGGCCAGGAAGACCTCGTCCAGGCTGGGCTGGCCGAGGGAGAAGTCGTCGACGACGATGCCGGCGCGGGCCAGGTCGCCGAGCGCGCGGGCGGCCTGCGCGCTGGCGTCGAGGTTGCTGCCGGCCTCGCCGACGCGGGCGAGCAACGCGACCGGGTCGGGTTCGAGCTGCACCGGTACGCCGAGTGCCGCCTGGAGCACCTTCTCCGCCTCGGGCCGCTGCCCGGGGTCGCGCAGTCGCAGGTGGACGGTGCCGGAGCCGACCGACGACTTCAGCTCACCCGGGGTGCCCTCCGCGATCACCCGGCCGTGGTCGACGACCGCGATCCGTCCGGCGAGCTGGTCGGCCTCGTCCAGGTACTGCGTGGTCAGCAGCACGGTCGTGCCGTGTGACACGACCGCACGGATGATCTCCCACACCTGGTTGCGGCTGCGTGGGTCGAGTCCGGTGGTCGGCTCGTCGAGGAACAGCAGATCCGGGGTGTTGAGGATGCTGGCCGCGATGTCGATGCGCCGCCGCATCCCACCCGAGTACTTCTTCACCTGACGGTCGCTCGCCTCGGTGAGGCCGAACGCGGCGAGCAGGGCCGCCGCGCGCTCCCGGGCGGCCGGCTTGCGCAGGCCGAGCAGGCGGGCGAGGAGCACCAGGTTCTCCGTGCCGGTCAGGTCCTCGTCGACGGAGGCGTACTGGCCGGTGAGACTGACCCGGCCGCGGACGGCGTCGGCCTCGGTGACCACGTCGTGGCCGAAGATACGGGCCCGGCCGCCGTCGGGTCGCAGCAGCGTCGCGAGCACGCGCACGGCGGTGGTCTTGCCGGCCCCGTTGGGGCCGAGCAGGCCGTAGACGGTGCCGGCGGGCACCTGCAGGTCGATGCCGGCCAGGGCCTTGGTGTCCCCGAACGAGCGGGTGAGCCCTTCGGCCTCGATGGCCAGGCCGGTGGTGCGTCTACTCATCGTTCTTACCTTTCGTCGGACGTTCTCAGGAGGCGTAGGGCCGGGCGGCGCGGGCGTCGCGCAGCGCCAGACCCCACCAGCGGAGCTGGTCGAGCAGGGCGCGGGTGTCGCGGCGCAGCTCGTCGGTGCAGTGCGGTGTCGGCTCACCGGCCAGCAGGTCGATGCCGACGACGTCGCGCACCGTCATCGCGTGCAGTGCGGTGAAGACGGTGCGCAACTGGTCGACCGCGTGCATGCCGGTGGAACGGCAGCCGTACGACACGAAGCCGACCGGTTTGGCCTGCCACTCGTCATACGCGTAGTCGATCGCCTGTTTCAAGGGTGCCGGGAAGCTGTGGTTGTACTCGGGGGTGACCACGACGAACGCGTCCGCCCGCCCGACCTCGCGGACGAACGCCCGGATGGACGCGGTCGGCGCGGCTGGGTAGCTGGCCGGGAAGTCGTACTCGGTGAGGTCAACGACCGTCACCGTGAGGTCGTCGTGCCGTTCGGCCTGGTCGACGAACCAGCGGGCGACCCCGTCGCCGGCCCGCCCCTCCCGGGTGCTGCCGATGATCACGGCGATCCTGAGCGGCGTCATCGTTCCCCCTCCCGGCTCGTGGTCTCAACCGTGAGGCGCGAGAGCGCGGCCGGCGGCCCGCTAGATCCGGTCTAGCGGCCCGCGATGTCGGTGGGGTCGGCTTGAATGGGGTCGACGAACAGAGGGCGGGATGACGCAGGTACGCATCGAGCCGTGGCACGAGGGCGACCTCGACCTGCTGCGGCAGCTCAACTCACCGGAGACGCGCAAGCACACCGGCGGCCCGGAGACCGACGAGCAGGTGCTCGCCCGGCATGACCGCTACGTGCACTTCGCCGAGGGCGGCCAGGGGTGCATGTTCACCCTGGTGCTGCCCGACGGCGCGCGGGCGGGCAGCGTCGGCTACTGGACCCGCGAGTGGCGCGACCAACCGGTGTACGAGATGGGCTGGGCGGTGCTGCCCGCGTACCGGGGGCAGGGCCTGGCCACGGCGGCGGTGCGTGCGGTCGTCGACGTGGCGCGCGCCCGGCGGACCCACCGCTACGCGCACGCCTACCCGTCGGTCGACAATCCCGCCTCGAACGCGGTCTGCCGCAAGGCCGGCTTCACGCTGCTGGGCGAGACGGGCTTCGAGTACCCGCCGGGGCACCTGATGCGCGCCAACGACTGGCAGCTCGACCTGACCGCCCCACCGGCCGAGGGCTGACGCCGGCGGGGCGATCATCGAGAGGGTGCTCGGTCACCAGGTGGTGTCGAGGCGGTGCCGCTGCTCGTCGGTCAGCTCGAGGTCCACCGCCGCCAGGCTCTCCTCGAGCTGGGCCACCGAGGAGGCGCCCACCAGCGGGATCGTCGGCAGGTCGCCGCCGAGCAACCAGGCGAGCACGACCTGGTTGACCGTTGCCCCGGTCTGTCCGGCCACCTCCCGCAGCGCGGCCAGCCGGCGTGGCGCGCTCGGCAGGTCGTACTCCGCGCCGAGCGGCTTGTCCGCCCGGGTGAACGCCCCCTTGAGCAGCGGGGAGTACGCCACCAGGGTCAGCTGGGGCTCGACGCGCAGGTAGCTGAGCAGGTCGGGGCCGACCGAGCCCGGGTCGCCGTCCGGGTCCAGTGCGTTGGCCATGTCGGACCGCCGGGCCAGGTAGGTGTGGTGGTACTGGAGCACCTCGTACCCCGGCAGGCCGGCGGCGGCGGCCAGCGCCCGGGCCCGCTCGACCCGCCAGGCCCGGTGGTTGCTCGCCCCCAGCAACCCCACCGTGCCCTCGGCGACCAGCTCGGCGAAGCCCTCCACGGTCTCCGCCAGCGACACCGCCCGGTCCTCGATGTGCGCGTAGAGCAGGTCCAGCCGCTCCACGCCGAGCCGGTCCCGGCTGCGCTGCGCCGACTCGGGGATCACCTTCGCCGACAGGCCCTCGGCGTTGTCGAGGTAGCTGGTCCCCGGGGCCAGCGGGCGGGCACCCAGCTTGGTGGCGATGACGATCTCGGCGCCGACGCCCCGGCTGCGCCGCCAGCGCCCGAGCAGCTCCTCGCTCTGCCCACCCTGGCCGCCATCCACCCAGAAGGCGTAGTTGTCCGACGTGTCGATGAAGGTGCCGCCGGCCTCGACGTACCGGTCGAGGATCGCGTACGAGGTGGCCTCGTCGGTGGCGCTGCCGAAGAGCATCGCGCCGAGGCTGAGCACGCTGACCTCGCGCCGGGTCGCCGGGTCGGCGCCGATCGTGCGGTACCGCATGAGGATCTCCTCTCGTGCGCCCTACCGGTGGGCGCCCGCACACCACCCTGCCGGCTGGAGCGCACTCGAGGTCAAGCGTTCACCAGGGCAGCACCCCGTATCCGCCGCCGGCGTCCATCTGGAAGCCCCACAGCAGCCCGCTCGGCCCGTCCGCCGGGAGCGTCGCCAAGTGCACGCTCACCTCGGCGCCCTGCTCAGGGGTCCGGAAGCCGCTGTTGCCGTTGAAGTCGGTGGCGCAGTAACCCGGGTTCGCGGCGTTCACCTTGATCGGGGTGTCCCGCAGCTCCTTGGCGTACATGGCGGTGAGCATGTTCAGCGCCGCCTTCGACGACGGGTACGGCACCGAGGTCAGCGCGAACAGCGCACCCGCCGGGTCGGTCATCACCGTGATGGAGCCGACCTCGCTGGAGACGTTGACGATCCGCGCGGCCGGCGCTCGGCGCAGCAGCGGCAGCATCGCGTTGGTCACCGCCGCCACCCCGAACACGTTCGTCTCGAACACGCGGCGCAGCGTCGCCACGGTGGTGTCGCTGGGCAGTGCCCGCTGCCCGTCGCCGAGCACGATGCCGGCGTTGTTGACCAGCACGTCCAGCCGGCCGTGGTCCTGCTCGACCAGCTTCGCGGCGGCCGCCACCGATTCGGCGTCGGTGACATCCAGTGGCACGAACCGGGCGTCCGCCCCGCCGTCGCGCAGTTCCCGCTCCGCTGCCTGGCCTCGCTCGGCGTCCCGGGCGCCGACGAGCACGGTCATGCCCCGCGCGCCGAGCTGCCGGGCGGTGGCCAGGCCGATTCCCTTGTTGGCCCCGGTGATCAGGGCGATCATGTTCGTCATGCCCCGAGGCTGCCCACCCGGCCGAGCCGGCGGGAGAGACCGGCTGAGGCTGGGACCGGTGGTACCACCCTCACCGGCGGTGGCTGAGGCAAGCTTGAGGACATGACCCGCCCCTGCCTGCGACGCGACGAGCTGGCGGCGTTCCTGCGCAGCCGTCGCGCGCGACTGCGCCCCGCCGAGGTCGGCCTTCCCGACGGGGTACGGCGCCGCACCCCCGGGCTGCGCAGGCAGGAGGTGGCCCAACTGGCTGGCATGTCGGTCGACTACTACATCCGCATCGAGCAGGGTCGAGGGCCGCACCCGTCCCGGCAGGTGCTGTCCGCGCTGGCCCGGGCACTGCTGCTCAGCCGGGACGAGCGGGAGTACCTGTTCCGGGTGGCGGGGGAGAGCCCACCACCGGCCGCCGGGCCGAGCCGGGAGCTGACCCCGGGCCTGCGGCACCTCATCGACGCGATGACCGAGACCCCCGCGTACGTGGTCGACGCCAGCTACGACGTGCTGGCCTGGAACCGGCTGGCCACGTACTTCGTCGGGGACCTGGCGAGCGTGCCCGCCACGGACCGCAACATGATCCGCTGGATGTTCCGCCGGCCCGCCGACGACAGCCACTGGACCGACCCCGACCTGATGCGGTTCGTCCGCACCTCGGTCGCCGACCTGCGCGCCGCCTACGGCCGCTACCCCGGTGACCGGCAGGTTCAGCAGCTGGTCACCGAACTGCTCGGCACCTCGCCCCGGTTCGCCCAGCTCTGGGCCGAGCACGACGTGGCCGAACGTCGGCCGGTCGTCAAACGGGTGCCACACCCCGAGCTGGGGCCGTTGGAGTTCGAGTGCCGGGTGCTGTACGTGCCGGAGACCGACCAGAAGATGATCGTCTACGTACCGGAGCCGGGCTCGCCCACCCAGGCGGCGTTCCGCCGGCTCGCCGAGCGCGTCGCTTCCTGACCGGGCCGGCGGCCGACCAGCCCGTCCCCGTGGGCGGATCGCCGGTAGAGCACGCTGTGCCGCTCCCGGCTGCGTGCCACGAGGCCGGAGCGCAGCAGCACGCCCAGGTGGTAGGAGACCGTGGCCGGGGCCAACTGGTGCCGCTCGCTGAGCTGCGCGGTGGAGCGGGGCACGTCCAGGTCCGCCAGGATCGCCGCCCGGCTCGCGCCGAGCAGGTCGTCCAGCCGGCCCGCCCGGCGCTGCTCCGCCCGCCCCACTCCGAGCGGATAGACCAGCACCGCGTTGCCCTCGTCGCAGAGCTGGGTGGACACCTGCGGCCAGGCCAGCGCGGACGGCGCGAGCACCAGCTCCGCACCGGTCAGGGCAGTGGTGATCCGGTACGAGCTGTCGATGGTCAGCGACCCGCCGGTCCAGCCGACCTTCGGGTGCAGGTTGTTCAGCATGCTGCCCACACCGACGGTGGCCATGGCGGTGGCCCGGACGGCCAGCTCGGCCTCCAGCGTGGCCCGCACCGCCGGCCACTGCTCGGCGAGCGCGGCCCGCCAGAAGTGCAGCAACCCGTCGGTGACCCGCCGGGCCAGGGTGCCGTCCTCAACCGCCGCGCGGACCCGCGCCGGCATCCCGCCCGCCCGGAACCGCTCGTTCACCTGCGTCGCCACCTCGTCGTCCGGTGTCGCCGCCATGGCCGCCAACTGCTGGTCGAAGACCGTGTCGAGCGGGCCCAGCGGCGGTTTCGGCGTGAGCAGGTCCGGCGTGTAGCCGACCCGGCCGGGCGGGGTCACCAGCTCCGCGACCAGGGCCACGTCGGGGTGCCGCAGCGCGGCGCGGGCGGCCGGGCCGGGATCGCCGTGCACCGGATGCCCGAACCGCGAGAGCGCGGCCCGCAGCCAGGACGTCACCTCCCAGGCCGGCGAGATCGCCAACCGGAGCCGGGCGAGGCTCGGGCCGTCCAGATGCGCGACCATCACAGCGCGGATCGTACAAGCGGTGGCGTCGACGCGCGCTCCGCATTCGAGCTGGTTCGAATCACTACCCGGTGGCGCGGCGGGTCGGGTTGGCTGCGACGGCAGAGCCACTCGAACCGAGGAGAACCCGATGCGCCCACCTGCCTCCGCCCGTCCCGCCGGCCGGCTCGGCCGCACGATCGCCCTGATCGGGCTCACCGCCGGCCTGCTGGCCGCGGCTCCCGCAGCGGTGTCGGCCGCCACCCCCGGCGCGGATGACACACCAACCGGTGACGCGGCGGCCCGGGGCTGCGAGCGCGCCTTCGACCGTGCCGTCCGGGCGTACGTGGACACCACGGCCCGGCGTGACCTGGACGGTTTCGCCGCGCTGCTGCATCCCGACGTCACCAGCGTCTTCGCCTCCGACGGGGAGGTGCTGGACGGCAAGCGGGCCACCGTCGACTGGCTGCGGGAATTCTTCGCCGACGACTCCTGGACGCAGTCGTTCAGCGTGGCCAAGCAGACCGTGGTGGGGTGCCAGACCGGCTTCGTGTTGTTCGACTCCGTCTACGCGGTGCCGGCCACCGGCACCAGGGTGCCGCTGCTGATCGGGGTGAGCTACACCTACCAGCACGGCCGGTGGCTGGTGCTGCAGAACCAGGACTCCGTGGGCCGGATCTGACCACGGAGGCTGGCGTGGGGCCGCCAGCCGGGGGAGGGGCGGGCGCGGCAGCCGCGGCGTCCGCCCCGCGGCGGCGTTCAGGCGATCTTCTCCATGGCGGCAACCGCGAGCGGCGCGATCTTCGCGATCAGTGCCGTGCCGGCCGCCAGGTCACCGTCGCTCGCCGAGGCGTCGACCTCCATGACGAAGTTGCCACGCACCAGGACCAGCGTGCACTGGTGGCGGGTCGTCTTGCCCTTCAACCGCTCGCAGAAGGTGATCACGTCGGGGCCGTTGGGCACCGGCGGGGGCGAGGGCCGCAGGACCGTCGACGTACGCCCGTCGTCGGGCACCTCGTACTCCTTGCACGTGGCGAGGACGGAGCGCAGTTCGTCGGCGAGCTTGCGGCCGGGCACCTTCAGGTAGCCGACGACGTACTGCCGGATCCACACGCTCTCGCCGTCCCAGGTCCGCTCCCGGTGCGCGGTGCGTTTGATGTCCGACGGCAGGCTCGCTTTGCACAGGGAGATCAGCTTCCACGCGTCGGT
Source organism: Micromonospora yongxingensis (assembly GCF_052601155.1). Taxonomy (NCBI): domain Bacteria; kingdom Bacillati; phylum Actinomycetota; class Actinomycetes; order Micromonosporales; family Micromonosporaceae; genus Micromonospora; species Micromonospora yongxingensis. The sequence continues at coordinate 93,279 of NZ_JBQXEO010000024.1, read as the reverse complement.
GTTCTCGTCGGTGTACTGGGCGGTCTCCGGGTGGAACTCCGCGTTCAGGTCCAGCATGGCTTTGCCCACCAGGCTGCGTACCTCGGCCGTGGAGGTCGGCGCGGGACGCGGCTCCGGTGGGGCCGACGTGGCCGGCGCGGACCAGCGGGGGGTCTCGGCGGCCTGGCTCGGCGCGCAGGCCGCGGGCACGAGCAGGAGCAACGACAGCAGAGCCGGGGTGGTACGGCGGAGCGACATCGCCGGGGGCGGTCCTTTCACACGGAAAGGGGGCCCGGTCAGGCCCCCTTTCTGTGTGCGCCGTCGCCGCCCGTCGCGTTACTCCGGCAGGTAGGCGAACGTGTCCGGGTTCGGGCCCTGCCGGCCGGCCTCGCCCTTGTCCAGCGCGGTGATCCGCTCCATCGCGGTGTCGTCCAACTCGAAGTCGAAGATCCGGGTGTTCTCCTCGATCCGCTCCGGGGTCGTGGACTTCGGGAAGATGATGTCGCCGCGTTGCACGTGCCAGCGGAGCACCACCTGCGCCGGGGTCCGGCCGAGCTGCTCGGCGATGTCCACCACCGTCGGGTCGCCCAGCACCTTGCCCTGCGCGATCGGCGACCACGCCTCGGTGAGGATGTTGTGCTGGCGGCCGTAGGCGCGGACCTCCTCGTTCCCGAAGTACGGGTGCGCCTCGATCTGGTTCACCGCCGGCACCACGTCCGCCTCGGCGGCCAGCCGCTGCAGGTGCGACACCTGGAAGTTCGACACGCCGATCGAGCGGGCCCGGCCGTCGCGCTGGAACTCCTCCAGCACCTTCCAGGTGGAGACGAAGTCGCCGTCGTAGAGGGTCGGCAGCGGCCAGTGGATGAGGAACAGGTCGATGTAGTCCATCTTCAGCGCCGCCAGCGTCGAGTCGAACGCCTTGCGGGCGTCGTCGGGGCGGTGGAAGGCGTTGTTCAGCTTGCTGGTCACGTAGACCGTGTCCCGGTCCAGGCCGGACACGCGTACGGCCTCGCCCACCTCGGCCTCGTTGCCGTACATCTCGGCGGTGTCGATGTGCCGGTAGCCCACCTCCAGCGCCTTGGTCACCGCCGCGACGGTGTCCTTCGGCTCGATCTGGAACACCCCGAAGCCGAGCTGCGGAATGGTCGTGCCGTCGTTCAGGCTGATGTCGGGAATCGTGTTGGCCACTGCGGCTCCTTCGCGTCTTCGTCCGAGGCACCCAGGCGTGCGATCACGTCCACGCGTGCCACCTGTTATCCCTACCCGAGCGGGAGGTGGATTCACCGCCGTTCTCAGGGTGACGAGCGCAACGTGGACCCGCTCACCCGGTCGTGTCGAAGAGCACCGGCCAGGGTCGCGCCGCCGGCACCGACGGTGGCCCGCCCGGCGTGGGCGGTGCGGGCTCGGCGGCGGCCAGCACCTCGGCGGCGAGCTGCCCGAACATCGGTGCCGCCGGGTGCGCCGAGCGGTCCGGCCAGGCCGCCGAGGTGCGCTTGGTCAGGGGCGCGTCGGCGATGGGCCGCCACGCGATCCGGGGCTCCCGACGGGCCACCGTCGCTGGCTCCACGGCCACCGCGCCACCGGCCAGCACCAGCCCGAAGAGGAACTCCGGGTTGCGCGCCGGGCGGACCCGGGCCGGCCGGTAGCCGTGCCGCCGGCACACCGCCAGCAGGTGGTCGTGCCAGCCCGGTGCGGTGGCCCGGGGCGCGGCCACCAGGTCCAGGCCGGCCAGCGCGGCGAGCGTCACCTCCCGGCCGCGCGCCAGCGGCGAGGTTCGCGGCAGCAGCACCCCCAGGGGTACGTCGACCGGGGCGCCGAAGCGCAGTCCGTCCGCCGTCACCGGGTGGTGTACCAGCCCCACGTCCAGGTTCCGTTCGGTGAGCATCCGCACCTGCTCGCCGGTGGTCAGCTCGTGCAGCTCCACGTCCAGCCCGGGTGCCCGGCTGGCGAGCTCGTCCAGCAGCGCCCGCAGGGTCACCGCGGGTGTCTCCGGTGGCACACCGGCCCGCAGGACGCCCAGCTCGCCCGCGCGGACCTGCCCCATGAGGTTGCGCAGCCGACCCTCACCGGCGAGCAGTTCCTCCGCCTCGCCGAGCAGCAGCTCACCGGCGGTGGTGAGCCGCACCTGGCGGCGGGACCGGTCGAACAGCTCGACGGTCAGCTCCCGTTCCAGCCGTTGGATCGACTGGCTCAGCGGCGGCTGGGCCATGCCGAGCTGCTCGGCCGCCCGCCCGAAGTGCAGCTCGTGGGCGACCACCACGAAGTGCCGCAGGTGCCGGAGCAGGTCCACGGCCGGACCCTACGCCAGCGGCGGCATCGCGCTGCTGGATACCGTGCCGGGGTGGACGTGGGGGAACGCATCGAGGCCATCTTCGCCGGAGCGGGTGTGACGGCCAGCCTGCACGCCGTCGACCTGGACGCCGTGGACCTGACCGACGGTCCGGTCGACGGGTTGATCGACGGCCGGTGGGAGGTCGGGTTGCGCGCCGACGAGCAGGTGGTGATCGCCTCGATCTTCAAGATCCTGCTGGTGCTGGAGTTCGCCCGGCAGGTCGTCGCCGGTCAGCTGGACCCGACCGAGCGGATCCTGGTCACCGCCAACGACCGGCTCGGCGGGTGGGGGCTGGCCGGCTGCACCGACGACGCCGAGGTGTCGCTGCGCGACCTGGCGTACTTCGCCATGTCGGTGAGCGACAACACCGCCGCCGACCTGCTGCTGCGCCGGGTCGGCCCGGACCTGCTGCCGATGCTCGCCGCCGAGTTGGGGCTGACCCGCACCCGGGTTCTCGGCGGCCCCCGGGACCTGGTCGAGGCGATGCTCGCCGATGTGGGCGCGCGGACCGAGGCGGAGTTCGCCCGGGTCTTCCCCACCCTGCCGGAGGACCGGGTCTGGGCCATGCGGGTGTTCGACCCGTCGCGCACCACGTCCAGCACCGCCCGGGAGATCACCCGGCTGCTCGCCCTCATCTGGCGCGACGAGGCGGGGCCGGCGGCGGCCTGCGCGATGGTCCGCACCTGGATGGCCGGGCAGATCTTCTGGACCCGGCTGGCCGCCGGGTTCCCGCCCGGTGTGCGGGTGTCCGGCAAGACCGGCACCCTGCCCGGGCTGCACCTGGAGGCCGGGGTCGCCGAGTATCCCGACGGCGGCCGGTACGCCATAGCCATCTTCGCCCGCGCGGACCGGCTCGCCCCGCGCCGGATCGACGTGGACATGGCGATGGGGTACGCGGCCCGGACGGCCGTCGAGGCGCTGCGCGGCGACTGATTTTCCGAGCGCCGGAGCTTCGGGCACCACCGCTGAGCTGGCCCGATATGCGCGGGCGTATCGGAGCCGACGGTGATGGATCTTGGACCTGGGCCGGGTGACGCTGATTGGCTCGTGTCGACCAATCGCCCGACCACGGGGAGCAGAACCGTCATGCCCAGTCTCGACCGCCGTCGCTTCCTCCGCGACGCCGCAGCCACCACCGCCCTCGTCTCCGCCGGCGGTCTCGCCGCCACCTCCGCCGCCCCGGCCCAGGCCGCGCCGCCGGCCGCCGCCCCCGCACCGACCAGCGGCCGCCGGGGCGCGGTCAGCTTCCGCTGGTGGGGCACGGCCGGCTGGCGCATCGACATCGGAAGCCGGACCGTGCTGGTCGACCCGTACCTCAGCCGGATCGACACCGGCCTGTTCACCGGCGCGTTCAACCAGGCGACCGCGCTGACCGTGCGGACCGACGTGATCGACCCGCGCGTCGACCGGGCCACGACGGTGCTGGTCACGCACACCCACTGGGACCACTTCATGGACGTGCCGTACATCGCCGGGCGAACCGGCGCGCGGGTGTTCGGCACGCTGACCGCGTACCACCTGGGGTTGGCCTACGGGATGCCATCGACGCAGCTCAGCCCGGTGAAGGGCGGGGAGGTGCTGGACTTCGGCGATCACACCGTCGAGGTGGTCGGCTCGCTGCACAGCCGCAACCCCTCGTACTCGGTGGCGTTCCCCGGGGTGCGGGTGAGCCAGCCGGCGCTGCCGGCGACCATCGCCGACCTGCCCGAGGGGGACACGCTGAGTTACCTGCTGCGGGTCGACGGTGGGCCGTCGGTCTACTTCACGGGGGCCAGCGACGTCGCCGAGCGGAACCTCACCGGTCTGGCACCGGACGTCGCCATGGTGGCCATGCAGAGCGCCACCACCACCGGCGACTACCTGCCCCGGCTGCTGGCCGGTCTGGACTACCCGAAGGTCGTGGTGCCGGTGCACTGGGACAACTTCGAGACCAGGTTGCAGAACCCGCCGGTCGTCGCACCGGCCGACCGCCCCCGACTGGACGACATGATCGCGGCGGTGCGCCGGATCTCGCCGCGCAGCCGGGTGCTGCTGCCGGAGTACGAGACCGCGTACCACTTCTGACCGGCCCGGCTGGGTGGTCGCGGCCGGTCCGTCGCGGCCACCTGCCGGCTCAGCCGGCCGCCAGCTCCGCGAGGGCGCGCACCGACTTCCAGTTGCGGGTGGTGGCCACCACGCCGAGCTTCTTCTCCAGGTACGCGTTGGTGAACTTCGACCGCCCGTAGCCGCCGTCCGGGAAGTGCAGGTAGACCTCCCGGCCGGTCACCGTGAACGCCACGTTCTCACCGCCCGGCACGGTCAGCGCGCCCACCGCCGACTGCTTCGGGGCCGTGGCGAGGAAGGCCACCAGCAGCCTCGTCGGGTCGTCCTCCCGTTCGGCGTACGGGTTGCCGCCGGCCACCGCCGCCAACTCGCGGGTGCTGCGGACCAGCACCGGCACGGTCAGCCCCAGCTCGTCGGCGAGCGCCCGCTCGATCCCACCGGCGAGTTTCCCGGCGTCGCGGACGCTGCTGCCGAACACCACGTTGCCGCTCTGCAGGTACGTCTGCACGTCGTCGTGCCCGAGGTCGGTGACCAGCCGGCGCAGGTCGGCCATCGCGAGCCGGGTGGAGCCGACGTTGACCCCGCGCAACAGGGCGACGTAGCGGGTCATGTGCTCCTCCTCAGCGCGCCGGGCCGACCCGCTCAGCCTAGGCCGCCCGGCCCGACCAGGCCCGTCTCGTAGGCGACGATGACGAGCTGCGCCCGGTCGCGTACCGCCAGCTTGGTCAGCAGCCGTCCGACGTGCGTCTTCACCGTGGCCAGGCTGAGGTTGAGGTGCGCGGCCAGCTCCGCGTTGGACAGGCCACGGGCGATCAGCGCGAGCACCTCCCGCTCGCGCTCGGTCACCCCGTCCAGCCGTCGCGGCAGCGGCCGGGCCGGCTCGGGCCGTCGGGCGAACTCGTCGATCAGCCGGCGGGTCACCGTCGGCGCGAGCAAACCCTCGCCGGCGGCGACCACCCGGATGCCGGCCAGCAGGTCCGCCGGTGGGGTGTCCTTGAGCAGGAAGCCGCTGGCCCCGGCGCGCAGCGCACCGTAGACGTACTCGTCCAGGTCGAACGTGGTCAGGATGAGCACCCGGGTGCCCGCCGTCGCCGGATCCGCGCAGATCCGCCGGGTCGCCTCGATGCCGTCCATCTCCGGCATCCGGACGTCCATCAGCACCACGTCCGGGCGGTGCTGGCCGGCCAGCGCGACGGCCTGGACGCCGGTGCCCGCCTCGCCGACGGTCGTGCAGTCCGGGGTGAGGTCGACCAGCAGCCGGAAACTGCCGCGCAGCAGTGCCTGGTCGTCGGCGATCAGCACCCGGATCACGCGGCCACCCGGTACGGCAGCCGCGCCCGCACCGCGAAACCTCCGCCGGCCTGCGGCCCGGCACGGAGGTCCCCGCCGTGCAACGCCACCCGCTCCCGCATGCCGGTCAGACCGTGCCCGTCCCCTCCCGGCAGGACCGGGCGCCGGCCGTCGTCGGTCACCTCCACCCGCACCTCGCCGGGCGTCACGGTCACCGTCGCCCGACAGGACGCCGGGGCTGCGTGCTTCACGACGTTGGTCACCGCCTCCTGCACGATCCGGTACACCGCGAGGCCCACCGACTCCGGCACCGCGCCGTCCGTCTCCTCGCGTCGGACGTCGAGCCGGACGTCGACGCCACCGATCGCCGCCTGCTCGGCGAGGCCGGGCAACTCGTCCAGCCCGGGTGCCGGCGCGTACGGGGTGCCCTCGCGCAGCACGCCGAGCACCCGGCGGATGTCGGTCAGCGCGTTGCGGCCGGTCTCCTCGATCACCCGCAACGCGGCTCCCGCCTCACGCGGGTCGGCCTCGGCGACGTGGTTGGCGACGGCCGCCTTCACCACGATGAGGCTCATCGTGTGTGCCACCACGTCGTGCAGCTCCCGGGCCACCCGCAGCCGTTCCTCGGTGGCGGCCTGACGGACCAGGTGCTCGCCCTGCCGGGCGGCGAGCGCGCGTCGCTCCCGGATCAACCAGCCGGTCAGCCAGGCCGGCGTGATCATGACGGCGGCGTAGACGACCCCACCGGTCCGCGACCAGAGGTCGCCCGCTGTCAGCACCAGGGCGACGCTCACCAGAGCGAGACAACCGGCCGCGCAGAGCATCGACCGGCGGGTGGCCGTCGACACGGCCACGGTGTAGAAGGACAGGCCGATGGCGAGCGCCGGCGCGGCAGCGGCGTAGTTGGGAATCACGCCGGTGACCAGTGCCCCGGTGGTGCTGCCGCTGATCACGACGGCGACGGCGATCGGCCACCGCCGCCGAACGGCCAACGGCAGCCCGAGGGCCATCCCGACGAGCACGGACACCCAGAGCGGCTCGCGTACGCCGCCGTGCAGCGGCGACTCCAGCGCCGCGTACGGGCAGAGCAGCCCGCCGACCGCCACGGCCAGCACGGCGTCCACGATGTACAGATCCACCGGCCGCAGCCGCCGGGTCAGCAGGAGAGCGGTCACCTGTCAGACGGTATCGGCCGGCCGGGCTGGCCGCGTCCACCTGCGGGTGGTCATTCCCGAGGACGAGGTGCCGGCGCTTGCGGGCCTCCGACTCCACCCGTGGGATGGCCGGAAAATGTCCGCGTCGGCACGACGCGCGGCACCCGCCCGAGCCGGCACCGTGGCGGTCATGACCACTGACACGGTGACCCTCACGGGGCTGCGCGCGGTGTACGGCACCGGAACCCGGCGGGTGACGGCGCTCGACCGCGTGACGACCAGCTTCGCCAGCGGCACGTTCACGGCGGTGATGGGCCCCTCGGGCTCGGGGAAGTCCACTCTGCTGCACTGCGCGGCGGGGCTGGACAGGCCGGCCGAGGGGACCGTCACGATCGACGGCACCAGCCTGAACGATCTGGGCGAGGACGCGCTGACCCGGCTGCGGCGCGACCGCATCGGCTTCGTGTTCCAGGCGTTCAACCTGGTGTCCACGCTGACCGCGGCGCAGAACGTCGAGTTACCGTTGCGCCTGGCCGGACGCCGCCCGCCGGCCCGGGACGTCGAAGCCGCGCTCGACGCGGTGGGACTGGCCGACCGGGCCCGGCACCGGCCGAGCGAACTGTCCGGCGGCGAGCAGCAGCGCGTCGCCGTGGCACGGGCGTTGATCACCCGTCCGGCGGTCGTCTTCGCCGACGAACCGACCGGGGCGTTGGACAGCGCCGCGTCCCGGCAGGTCCTGCGGCTGCTGCGAGGGCTCGTCGACGACCACGGGCAGACGGTCGTCATGGTGACCCACGATCCCGCCGCCGCCGCGTACGCCGACCGGGTCCTCCTGCTCGCCGACGGCCGCCTCGCCGACGAACTGACCGGCGGCATCACCGCCGCGGTCGTCGCCGCACGGATCGCCGAGCGGGACACCGATCCGACGGGTACGTCGCGTCCGGCGGCCCACACGGCCGTGGAGCCGTCGTGCTGAGCGTCCGGCGGTCCGCTGGCGCGTTCGTGGCCGTCGCCATCGGGGTCGCGCTGGTCACGGCGGCCACCCTGCTGCTCGCCTCCGGACGACCACAGGTGCCGGACCGGCTGGCGCGGGCGGCGGTCGTCGTGCAGAGCCCCGAGGCGGGTAGGGCCGACTCGTTCGCGCCGACCCGCCCCTGGTCCGCCGCGAGGGCGACGGAACTCGCCGGACGGCTGGCCGGCCTGCCCGGCGTCGCGGCGGCGATCCCCGACCGGACCTTCTACGCCCAGCCGCTCGTCGACGGCCGGCCCCCGGCCACCGACGGCCAGCGGGAGGACGCCCACCAGGGGCATGGCTGGTCCAGTGCCCGGCTGGGTGGACTGCGTCTGACGGCCGGCGAGCCGCCCCGCCGGCCCGGCGAGGTCGTCGTCGACCGTGCGCTCGGGCTGCGGCCCGGCACGCCGGTCACCCTGCTGACCGCGGCCGGTCCGGAGCCGTACACGGTCACCGGTCTCCTCGACGCGCCGGGCGTCCACGTCGCGGACGACGTCGCCGCCACCCTCGCACCCGGCGTCCGGGCCATCGGGCTGATGCTGGCGGCGGGCGCCGACCCGGAACGGGTCGGGGCCGAGGCACGCGGAGTCGTCGGCGGTGACGGACGAGTGCTCACCGGCGACCGGCGCGGCGCGCTGGAGCCGCGTGGTGATGCCCGGACCCGCTGGATCGGGATGCAGGTCCTGACCGCAACGGCGGCCCTCGCCGGCTTCGTCACGGTCTTCGTGGCCGCCTCCACCTTCGCGTTCACCGTCGCGCAGCGCCGCCGCGAGCTGGGCCTGCTGCGTGCCGTCGGCGCCACACCCCGCCAGATCCGTCGAATGGTGCACAGCGAGGCGCTCACCGTCGGCGGTGCCGCCGGGCTCGCCGGCCTCCTGGTCGGAGCGGCGCTCACCCCCGCGCTGGGCCGGGTGCTGGTCGACGTCGGCCTGGAGCCGGCGACCTTCCGGGTCCGGTACGTCCTGTGGCCGCTCGCGGCCTCGCTCGCCGTCGGGCCGGTCGTGGCGCTGCTCGCCGGGTGGTCGGCGGCGCGCCGGGCAGCGCGGATCCCCCCGTTGGAGGCGTTGCGCGAGGCGGCGGTGGAGCAGCGACCCATCGGGCGGCTGCGTGTCGCCGCCGGGGCGCTTCTCCTGGCGACCGGGGCCGCCCTCAGCCTCGGTACCGCCACCTCCGACGACGCCCGCGACGGTGCCACCTACGCCCTGTACGCGGTGATGGCCCTGGTCACCGGATCCACCGTGCTCGCACCGGCGATCGTCGGGCCGGTGGTGCGGCTGCTGCGTTCCCCGGTGCGGCGGCGCGGCGGCGCGATCGGGCTGCTGGTCCGGGCCGGGGCGCTGACCGCGACCCGACGGACCGCGTCGACCGCCGCGCCGGTGCTGCTCACGGTCGCCTTCGCGGTGCTGGTGTCCGGGATGGTGCTCACCACGACCGCGGCGTACACGGCGGGCCGGGCGGACAATGTGAACGCCGGCTGGATCATCGCGCCCGACCGGGCACCCGGCCTGTCGGACCGTGCCGTCGCCGCCACCGGCGGCGCCGCGCTCCTGCCGACCACGGTGTTCGTCACCGAACCCGAACCGTCAACGGGGATCCGGCCGCTGAACGCGCTCGGCGTGGACCCGGCCGGCTTCGCCGAGGCGAACCGGGTGCTCGACGTCGTCGCCGGCTCGCTCGACGACCTGCGCGGCGACGACACGGTGGCGCTCACCGCCTCGGCGGCGCCGGCGCCCGGTCTGCCGCCGGAGCCGTACCCGGTGGTCTTCGCGGACGGGGAGCGGGTGCCGCTGCGCGTCGTCGCCGTGGTCACCGACAACTCGATCCCCGGGGACCTCCTCCTGACCCGGGCCGTCGTGCGGGCACACGACCCTTCCGCGCTGACCTCCACGGTGTACGTCCGGGACCGGGTCGAACCTCCGCTCGGGGCGCGGATCATCGACGTCCCCGCCTGGGCCGCGGAGGCGGACCGCGCCGAGGACCGCCTCGTCTGGCTGTGCACCCTGCTGCTGATCGGTGTGTCGGCCGGCTACGGCGCCATCGCGGTGGCCAACACGCTGCTGTTGGCAGCCGCCGGCCGGGCAGCCGACCTGCGGCTGATCCGGCTGGCCGGGGCCACCCGCCGACAGGTCCTCTGGCTGGTCACGGCGGAGTCCGCCCTGGTGGTGCTGATCGGCGCGGTGCTCGGCGGCGCCGTCGCGTTCGCCGGCCTGCTGAGCATCCGCGCCGGCCTGGCCGAACAGGTCGGCGCCACGGTCGACCTGGTGGTGCCGTGGCCGGTGATCGGCGCGGTGGTGGGGCTCTGCCTGCTGCTCGCGGTGCTGGCGAGCGTGCTGCCGACGTGGCGGCTGCTGCGCCACCGCCCGGCCCGATCGGCGATCGGCATCGTCGCCGGGTGACCCGCATGTACGGCCCGACCGCCTCCCGAGGGCCGACGAGGGGGCGATCGGGCCGCTACCGTCCACGCATGCGATCCGCGCGCCCGGTCGGGCTGCTCATCTCCGCCACCGCCGTGCTGCTCTGGGCGATCGGCATGACCGTGCTGCAACCGCTGACCGAGCCGATCGGCCCGTGGTCGGAGCGGCTGCCCGGCAACAACACCTACTGGGCGCGGGATCTGCGGTTCGCGGCGATCGTCGCGGTGGTCCTCGGGCTGGTGCTGGCCGGCCGTGGGCACCTGAGGTGGAGCGGCCCGGCGGTGCTGCTCGGCGGTCTCTGGGTCGCCGCCGACGTGGCGATCGACCGGGCCGACCCGAGCGGTGCCGAGGCGACCGTGCTGCTCGCCGCTGGCGGCTGCGCGGTGCTCAGCGCGGTGGCGGCGGTCCTGCTCTCCCGGGATCGGCGCGTACGGCCAGCCGCGGCGGACCGGTGGGCGCTGACCGGCGCGGCCTGCGTGGCGGGGGTGCTGGCGATGGTGGCCGCTGGCATCGAGTCACCAACCGACCGGGAGCCGGAGCTGAATCCGGCCGCCTCCGCCACCGGCGCGCTGCTGGTCGTTCTGACCGTCGGGGCGGCCCTGGCGGCGGCCCCGGCCCGCAGCCGGACCCGCTGGCTGCTGGCGGCGGGGCTCGGCGTGGCGGCGGTGTCCGGCGTCGGACTGGTCCGGGCCATCCCGCCCGGCCCGCGATCCCTGCCGCAGCTCGCCCTCGGGGCGGTGCTGCTCACCGGGGTCACCCTGCTGGCGTGGGACTGGCCGGGTGGTCGGCCCGCCTGGCGACACCACGCCCTGGCCGCCCTCGCCGCGCTGGTCGGCCCGGCGGCGATGCTGCTGGTCGTGGGCATCACCATGATGGTGCTGGTGCCGATCGGCGCGACGTTCACGGCGCTGGCCGGCAACAGCCCGATCAACGCGGCCGACTCCGACCTGCTGGTCTCCCTGGGCGGGGTGCTCGCCGGGCTCGGGATGGCGCTGCTGCTGGCCTGGCCGCCCGCGCTCGGCTACCGCCCCGATCCGCCGTCCCCGTCCGGGCCGGACGGGCCGGACGGGCCGGACGGGGTCGCCGGTGGGCGGCCGGCCAGCGCCGAGCGCCGGTAACCGTAGAAGGCGTAGATCAGCGCGCCGATCAGGAACCAGACGGCGAAGCGCAGCCAGGTCTCCGGTGCCAGGTAGGTGATCAGCCACAGCGAGAAGAGCGCGCCGACCGCCGGCACCACCGGCATCCCCGGCAGCCGGAACGTCCGCGCCGCGTCCGGGCGGCGGTAGCGCAGCACGATCACCGCGACGCAGACCACCACGAAGGCGAGCAGGATGCCGATGTTGGTCAGCTCCGCCGCCTCCCGGATCGGCAGGAAGCCGGCGATCAGCGCGGAGGCCACCCCGACGATCCAGGTGACCCGGGTGGGCACCCGGCGGACCGGGTGGAGCTTGCCGAACCAGGCCGGCAGCAGCCCGTCGCGGCTCATCGAGAACCAGACCCGCGTCACGCCCAGCATGAAGGTGAACATGACGGTCAGGATCCCGATGATGGCACCGACCGCGATCACGCTGGCCAGCCCGGACAGGCCCACCGACTCGAACGCCGAGGAGAAGCCGCTCTCCGCGTCGATGTTGCGGTAGTTCTGCATCCCGGTCAGCACCAGGGTGGCCAGCACGTACAGCACCATCGAGATGACCAGCGACCAGATGATCGCCTTCGGCATGTGCCGGCGGGCGTCCCGGGACTCCTCCGCGGCGGTGCTCATCGCGTCGTAGCCGAAGACGGCGAAGAAGACGGTGGCCGCGCCGGTGAATGCCCCGCTCAGCCCGAACGGGAAGAACGGCGAGTAGTTGGCCGTCCGGATGTGGAAGAAGCCGACCACGATCACCAGCAGCACGACCGCCACCTTCAGCCCGACCACGAAGGTCTCGAACCGGGCGGCGGTCTTGATGCCCTGATTGAGCAGGTACGCGATGAGCAGGCAGAGCACCACCGCGAAGAGGTCCACGACGTGCCCCTCACCGGTGCCCGGGGCGCCGAGCATCCAGGCCGGCAGTTCCGCGCCCAGCTCGCCGACGAGGAAGCCGAAGTAGCCGGAGATGCCGATCGCCACCACCGCGACGATCGCGGTGTACTCCAGCAGCAGGTCCCAGCCGATGAACCAGCCGACCGCCTCGCCGAGCACCGCGTACCCGTAGGTGTAGGCCGAGCCGGCCTTGGGGATCATGCCGGCGAACTCGGCGTAGGACAGCGCGGCGGCGGCACTTGCCAGGCCGGCGATCAGGAACGACACCAGCACGGCCGGGCCGGCGGTCTCGTTGGCCACCGCGCCCGCCAGCGCGAAGATCCCGGCGCCGATGATGCCGCCCACCCCGATGGCGGTGAGCTGCCACAGACCGAGGGAGCGGGACAGGCCCTCCTCGCTCTCGTCCGCGATCTCCTCGACCGGTTTGCGGCGGAACACCCCGCTGCCACCGGGACTGGCGCCCGTGGAGGTCATCGTCGTCCCCCCTCTCGACCGCGCCCCGCGCGCGGTGCGTACCGCCACTGTTACCCATGCAGCGACAGAGGTAAATACCTCCGCCGGCTCACTCCACCACCGGCAGCACGACCTCGTTGCGGCGCAGGAACCACGGCTTCCACGGGGGGTCGAACCGGGCGTACCGGATCGCGCCGGTGGGTTGCAGCCCGGCGGCCGTGACCGACCGGCCGAGCGCGGTGGCCCGCTGCCCGAACGCCTTCTCCGTCCACCGGCCGGAGAAACGCATCGCCGCCGCGAGCTGGGCCGGGATCTCCCGGATCCGCACCCGCGCGTCGACCGGCTCGGGGAGGGTGGCGGCGGTGGAGCCGGCGGGCATGACGAACTGCACCAGGTACGCGCCCGGCCGTTCACCCTCCTCCTGGACCACCGGCGCGGTCATCGGGATCTTCGTCGTGCCGGTGGCGTCCGGCGTCGCCGGTCCGGCCCCGATCGGGTGCCGCACCCGGTTGGCGCCCCCGACGTACGCGGCCAGCGGCCGGAACGCCTCCAGCGGTGCCCGGGTGAACGACGCCTGGACCTGCACCTCGGCCACCAGGTGGGCCGGGTACCGGCGCAACTCGAAGCCGGGGTGTCGGGACACCACCCGGTACGGCTGCCGCTCAGTCATCGCCCGCTCCCAGGGTCTCTGGGACAGACGCTACCGCCCGTCGGGCCCCCGCTCGGCCGAAGTCGGCTCCTGCTGCCCGGGCGTGACGGCGCGCCCGTTCAGCCGCCAGTACTGCCGCTTCTCCTCGTCGCGCAGCACCACCCCGAGCCGGCCCAACTCCCGGCGCAGTTCCCGGGCGTCGTCGCGGCGATCCTTCTGGACGGCCCGCTCCCGGGCGCGCAGCAGCGCGTCCGCACCGGCGGGCAGCCCGGGCAGGTCGGGCACCCAGAGCCGGTACGACGACCGGTGCGGGTCGCCGTCCGCCCAGCCCCAGCCGTGTGTCCGGAACGCCGCCGCCAGCCGGTCGGCCGGCAGGTCCGTCGGTTCCCGGGTCAGCTCGGCGTCGTCGGCGTCGAGCAGCACCAGGTGCCCGTCGTCGACGAAGACCACCCGCGTCTCGGCCCGGCTGACGTGCCGGTCCTTGCCGGCGCGGCGCAGGCGGACCTGCGCCGCGTCGACGGTGACGATCAGCCGTTCGGCGGTGCCGATACCGGCCACCACCAGCCCGGCCAGTGCGCCCACCCCCGCCGTGCCGGCGGTGGCCTGCGGCTGGGGCAGCCGGTCCAGCAGCTCGAACAGCCCCTGCAGGGGCGCCCAGGGCAGACCGGCGACCCAGCCCGCCGCCAGCGCGAGCAGACCGCCGGCGGCGGCGCCGAGCAGTGGGAAGCCGCCCCACATGACCGCCAGCTCCACGGGGCCGCCGCTGACCACGGTGAGCGGGCGGCTGCCGGCGACGTCCATGGTCAGGACACCTCGCGGCGGAGCGTCCGGACCAGGCCGGCGGCCAGGGGGAGGACCATCCAGACCAGCAGGGACACCGCCATCCGCCCCCACTGCTCGCCGGTGACGGCGTCGCTGCTGAACAGCGGTTCCATGGTCTTGCTGGTGTCCAGCCACTCGGACGGGCCGCGCAGGGGTCGGACCATCTCGCCGAGCACTCCCCACAGGGTGGGCAGCAGCAGATAACCGACGATCGCCAGCGGCGGGTTGAGCAGCAGCAGACCGAAGGCGGCGCCCATCAGCACGCTGGTGACCTGGAGGATCACCGCGTTCACGATCAACGACGCGTCCATCCCCCACGTGCCCGCGCCGCCGGTGGCGGACGCCACCAGCGTCCCGACGGCGGCGACGGCGAGGCTGGCCAGCACCGAGGCGAGCGCGGTCAGCATCACGGCGATCAGCTTCGCCGCGACCACCCGCTCCCGGCGGGGCACCAGCGCGTACGTGGTGAGGGCAGTCCGCTGCGACCACTCGCTGGTGATCGACAGGATGCCGAGCACCGGCAGCAGCACCCCGACCGGCAGCAGCGAGGGGACGAAGAAGTTGACGAACGTCTGCTCGACGTCCTTCGCGTAGATCAACTGAAGGGTGACGATCACGGCGGCGACCAGTCCGATGGTGATCAGCAGCCAGCGGCCGGCTCGGGTGTCGACGAGCTTGCGCAACTCCACGACGGTGAGGCGGAGCATCGACGGGCGGCGTACCGGGGCGTGTTGCCGGGGCGCGACGGCGCCGGCGGTGGGTGCGGTGGCGGTGGTCATCGGACGGCCTCCTTGGTGGATTCGCCGGCGGTCAGGGTGAGGAAGAGCTGTTCCAGGCCACCGCCACCGGCGGGGCGTAGCTCGGCCAACGCGACACCGGCGTCCGCGGCGGCCTGGCCGACCGCTTCGGCGTCGGCCTGCACCAGCAGGCCCTCGGAGCTGTCGGCGGCGCTCAGGCCGGCCGCCTCCAGGGCCCGGCGCAGCGCCGCGCCGTCCCGCGCCCGGACCACCGTGCCGTCGCCGGCCAGCAACTCGTTCTTGTTGCCCTGGGCCACGATCCGGCCGCCCCCGATCACCACCAGCCGGTCCGCGACCGCCTCCACCTCGCGCAGCAGGTGGGAGGAGAGCAGCACGGTGCCGCCCCGGTCGGCGAAGTCGCGCAGCAGGCCGCGCATCCAGAAGATCCCCTCCGGATCCAGGCCGTTGGCCGGCTCGTCGAGGATCAGCACGCGAGGGTCGCCGAGCAGCGCGTGCGCCAGCCCGAGCCGCTGGCGCATGCCCAACGAGTACGCCCGCACCCGTCGCTTCGCGGCCACCGCGTTCAACCCGACCAGGTCGAGCTTCGCGGCGACCTCGCGCCGGTCCAACCCCATGGTGTACGCGGACAGCGTCAACGCCTCGCGGCCGGTGCGCCCGGCGTGCTGGGCGGAGGCGTCCAGCAGCACCCCGACCTCCCGCCCCGGGTTGGGCAGCTCCCGGTAGGCGCGCCCGGAGACGGTGGCGCGACCGGCGGTCGGGGCGGTGAGCCCGCAGATCATGCGCATGGTGGTGGACTTGCCGGCGCCGTTGGGGCCGAGGAAGCCGGTGACGGTCCCCGGCTCGCACTGGAACGACACGTCGTCCACCGCCGGGTGCGGTCCGTACCGCTTGGTGAGGTTCTCCACGGTGATCATGTCGATGAGCGTGCCCGCGCCGCCCGGCCATCCGCTGCGGCCACCGGTCGGTGCCGCACCGACCTTGGTCGACTGGCGGGTCTCGACTTTGGTAGCTGGTCGCGGCGCCCGTCGGCTGCCTAGCATGGCGTCGTGACCAGCCTCGCCGTGCCCGAACACCCCTGGCTTCTGCCCGGGGCGCTGGCCGGCGCCATCAGCCCGGACGCGGTGGCCCGGCGGCCGCGCCGCACCACCCGGGACTGGGCGGTCGACACCCTGGCCTTCCTGCTCTCCCTGCTCTGGGTGCTGTTCGTCACCGCGGACGCCCTGTCGCCCGACCCGGCGATCACGACCCCGTTGCCGCACGACTGGATGACCGGGGTCGACGCGCTGCTCGGGCTGGCCTGCTGCGGGTTGCTCTGGCTACGGCGGCGGTGGCCGCTCGGGCTGGCGCTGGCCACCGCGCCGCTCACGCTGTTCTCGATGGCCTCGGCCATCCCGCTGGTGATCCTCTACTTCACCGTGGTGGTTCACCGGCGTACCGCCGTGGCGGTGGCGGTGACCGGCCTGGGTCTGGTCACGAACATGGTCTTCAGTTGGCTACGTCCGGACCCGAACATGCCGTACTGGGCCACGGCGGCCTGGGGCGTGGTGATCAGCTTCGCCGTGCTGGCCTGGGGGATGTTCGTGCGGGCCCGCCGGCAGTTGATCGTGTCGTTGCGGGATCGGGCCGAGCGGGCCGAGGCGGAGCAGCAACTGCGCGTCGCCCAGGCCCGGCACCTCGAACGCACCCGGATCGCCCGGGAGATGCACGACGTGCTGGCCCACCGGATCTCCCTGCTCAGCCTGCACGCCGGAGCGCTGGAGTTCCGCCCGGACGCACCGCCGGACGAGGTGGCCCGCGCCGCCGGGGTGATCCGGGGCAGCGCGCACGCCGCACTGCAGGACCTGCGGGAGGTGATCGGCGTGCTCCGGGCCGACGGCGACGGCGACGCCCCCGAGCCCCCGCAGCCCACCCTCGCCGACCTGCCGGCCCTGATCGACGAGTCGCGTACGGCCGGGGTGCGGGTGAACGTCAGCGACAGCGTCGCCACGCCGGGGGAGGTGCCTGCGGCGCTGGGGCGGGCCGCGTACCGGATCGTGCAGGAGGGGCTCACCAACGCCCGCAAACACGCGGCCGGCGCGGCGGTCACCGTGGACGTGTCGGGCGGGCCGGGCACCGGCCTGACCGTGGCGATCGGCAACCGGTGGCCGGTCGGCACCCCGGCCGGGGGCGGGTTGCCGGGTGCCGGCACGGGCCTGGTCGGCATCACCGAGCGGGTCACGCTGGCCGGCGGCCGGCTGGCGTACGGCCGGGACGACGCGGGCGACTTCCGGCTCGCCGCCTGGCTGCCGTGGCCGGCGTGACCGGTCCGGCTGGTCCGGCTGGTGCCGGTCCGGCCCCGGTCCGGGTGCTGATCGTGGACGACGACGCGCTGGTCCGGGCCGGGCTCTCGATGATCCTGGGCGGCCTGCCCGACCTGACCGTGGTGGGCGAGGCGGCCGACGGCGCCGAGGTGCCCACGGCGGTCGCCGCGTACTCCCCGGATGTGGTCCTGATGGACATCCGGATGCCCCGGGTGGACGGGCTGACCGCCACGGAGGCGCTGCGCGCCCAGCCGCACCCACCGGAGGTGCTGGTCCTGACCACCTTCGACGCCGACGAGCAGGTGCTGCGGGCGTTGCGCGCCGGGGCGGCCGGCTTCCTGCTCAAGGACACCCCGCCGGCGGAGATCGTGCACGCGGTGCGCCGGGTGGCGGCCGGCGAGGCGACCCTCTCCCCGACGGTGACCCGGACGCTGATCGCCCACGTGACCGCCGCCGCCCCGGGTCCGGCCGGCCCCGATCCCCGCCGCGAGCGGGCGCTGCGGCTGCTCGCCGGGCTCAGTGAGCGGGAGCGGCAGGTGGCGGTCTCGCTGGGCAGGGGATGCACGAACGCGGAGATCGCGGGGGAGCTGTTCATGAGCGTGGCCACGGTGAAGGCGTACGTCTCGCGGCTGCTGACCCGCCTCGACCTCAACAACCGGGTCCAGGTGGCCCTGCTGGTCCACGACGCCGGCCTGGTCTGAGCCCTTCCCGGTTAGGGGCCCGATTAGGGGCAGGGGATTGAACTTTCGTCCGGTGCGGGCCGTACCAATGCCCGAGGATGTCGATGCGGCGGGTCCGCCGTGTCGCTGCCGAGCTGCGGGAGGCCTACCGTGCGAGTTGGTGAGCAGTCGACGGATCCCATCGATCAGGTGCTGGGTGAGGTGCCCATGCCGGCACCGCTGACCCCTGAGGATGTCCGGCTCGCGGTCCGGGCGGTGGTGGTGCACACCGCCGAGGAGTGGCCCACCGGGCCGTTGTGCCGCAACGACGGGGCGTCGTACCCCTGCCGCCTGCACCGCTGGGGGCGGCGGGTCCTGGAGACACACGGGCTCAACGACCGACAGATCGAGGCGCTGATCCGGCACGGCAACCCGTTCGTGCACGTGCCCTTCCCGTTCACGGCCACGGGGCCGTCGTCCGCGCGCCCCGCCGCGACCCGAACGGGAACGGCGACCGCCGGGTATCCGACCCCGGCCGGGCGTACCGGCGGGCTCCCGGCGCGGCACCAGGCCGCACGGGTCGTCCCTCCCGGGGTACGCCCCACCGCTGCTGGCCGGCCGGTGACTCCCCCCGTCACCGCGCCGCGCTGGCCCCGGGCGAGCTGAGCGGAGCTACCCCCGCCCCCCGCCCGACCCGGGGCGACACGACGTCGGCCCGACGCGGTATTTCCCCACCCGCGCCGGGCCGACGTCGTGCTGTCCGTACCGGGTCAGTCGTTGCCGGCCCCGATCCCGCAGTCCGGCGCGGACCAGCTCGTCGTGTTCGAGCTGTTGTCGCTGTTGTTCTCCCGCCGCGAGTCGACGTGCACGTGGTCGTCGTGGTCGGGGTAGCCCGGGCCGTAGATTCCGCTGAAGCCGTTGTTGCGGGCGCCGCGGGCCACCTGGCAGAGCGACGACGTCCGTGAGGTGACGTCGGCCGCGTTGCCGTACAGGTGCTGGCTGTCCGACGCGCCGTTGACCTGGTTGTTGCAGGCCCGGCTGCGGAATCCGCTCGACACGTTGAGCGGCTTGTCGCCGAGGCTCCTGCGCAGCGCCTCCAACTTCCACATGGTGCGCAGCGCGTTCTGGCGGGTCTGGGCCGCCGACAGGGGGCCGCCGGTCCATCCGCCCCGACCACACCCGTCGTCCAGCTCGTTGTAGCTGAAGTGGGCGGGCGTGCAGTCGTTGTCCTGGAGCTGGTACAGCTTGGCGTAGGTCTGCGGGCCGGCGATCCCGTCGGCGCGCAGCCCGTACGCCTGCTGGAACCGCTTGACCGCGGCGGCGGTCTTGGGTCCGTAGCGGCCGTCGTTCTCCACGATGTCGCGGTACCCGGCCCAGCCGGCGACCCGGATCTGCAACTGGCGGACGTCGTCGCCCGAGCGCCCCTGGGTCAGGGTCCGGTTCCAGGTGTAGCAGGCGTCCGCGTGTGCCGCTGGCGCGGCGACCACCGCGGCGATTGCTGCCCCGGGCAACGCCAGGGCGAATGCGACGGCAGCTC
The DNA here is from genome assembly GCF_052601155.1 of Micromonospora yongxingensis. NCBI lineage: Bacteria > Bacillati > Actinomycetota > Actinomycetes > Micromonosporales > Micromonosporaceae > Micromonospora > Micromonospora yongxingensis. The sequence goes on along the minus strand of NZ_JBQXEO010000024.1, from coordinate 73,851 downwards.
GCTTCAAGGTGTTTACGCGCACAGAAGTCCTCCCGATAGGAGAGCGAATGGGGTGGGCTTCGGGACATCGACCGGGACGTCCCGTGATTTCCACCCTCGCACTGATCAGTGCGGTTGGCGGCAATAACGAGAATTGTCCTCATGATTCGCTGTACCTGGGTCTTGGCTGTGAATTCGGCTGATTTGCGAAACAGCCATTCACCCCCGATCAACCCGAGGACGGCCAACCGCACCGAACGTCGCAATCGACCACACCCAGGGTGATGTTCCCTGCCGAACCGGGGCCGGTAACGTCAGCCCCGGGCGGCGGACTGGCGGAGGTGCACGTGGCACGCGGTGGCGTCTTCTGTGTCGAGGGTCAGTGGCACCGCGACCTCAACGAGCGGGGTTCCGTGCTGCCCACGCTGGAGTTGCTGGAGCGCCTGGGCAAGATCCGCTTTATCCACAAGGACGCGGCGACCCGCGACGAGTTGTTCTACTTCCTGGACCGCTGGCTGCTCAAGCAGTACGCCGACCACCGGGTCGGCTTCTTCGCCATGCACGGCGAACCGAGCCGGCTCTGCCTCACCGACTGGCAGTCGGTGGAGTTGAACGAGGTGGCCGAGCTGATGGCCGGCCGGTGCGAGGGGCGCCGACTCTATTTCGGCAGCTGTTCGGTGCTGCGCGCCTCGGACGCGGTGCTGCGCGAGTTCCTGGAGGTCACCGGAGCCGCTCTGATCTGCGGTTTCACCCGGGAAGTCGACTGGGTCGAATCGGCGGCCTTCGAAACCGTCCTGCTCGACGTGCTGGCCAACGGCCAGCGACACAATGCCGCCGAGCTGCGGATGGGCTCGGCGCACTGGGCGCCGCTCGCCTCGTACCTCGGCTTCCGGGTGATCTACGCCAACGGCCGGGCCTGGCGCCCGACCGGCCGGCCCCGGGTGCCCGCCCAGGCGGTGCACCGCGCCGCCACCCGGCCCAGCTGACCCACCGCCACCCTGGTAGGAAAGAGTGATGGCGCGCAGCATCGCGAAGAACACCCGGGTCGACCGGGACTCCCTGCTCGACTTCCTCCGGCCGCGACACCGCGTCGTGCTGATGACCACCCGGGCCGACGGTCGCCCGCAGTCCTCCCCGGTCTCCGCCGGCATCGACGGCGAGGGTCGGCTGGTCGTCTCCACCTACCCCGAGCGGGCCAAGGTCACCAACATCCGCCGCGACCCCCGGGTGTCGGCCTGCGTGCTCTCCGACGACTGGAACGGGCCCTGGGTACAGCTCGACGGCACCGCCGAGGTGCTGGACCTGCCCGAGGCGCTGGAGCCGCTGGTGGAGTACTTCCGCAGCATCTCCGGCGAGCACCCCGACTGGGACGACTACCGTGCGGCCATGGTGCGCCAGGGCAAGTCGCTGATCCGGGTCACCATCGACGCGTGGGGTCCGATCGCCACCGGTGGCTTCCCGGCCCGGCTCGCCGACTGACCGCGACCGGCCGGCCCCCGGGTCAGTACGCGGCGGTGAAGCGCGCGTTCTGGTGCCGGGGCTGCTCGATCTCGTCGACGATCGCCACCGCAAGGTCCTCGTAGGTCAGCACCGAGCGGCCCTGCTCATCGGTGACCGGCTGGTCGGTGCCGGTGCGGTAGTGCCCGGTGCGCTCGCCGGGATGGAACTCCAGCGGCGGCGGCGAGACGTAGGTCCAGCTCACCCCGTCGGCCGAGGTGCGGTAGTAGTCCAGGGCGTCGGCCTGCCCCAGCGCGGAGTCCCGGTACTCCGCCGGGAAGTCCGGCTCGTCCAGGATGCGGGTGCCGCGCGGGGTGAGCAGGGTCGACCCGCCACCCAGATGGATGATCCGTGGGGCGGCCGGCATCCCCCGCAGCGTCGTCACCAGGGTCTCCGCCGCGTTCCGCCACAGCTCGCGTTCGCCGCCGCCGATCGCCACCACCAGCGCGTCCGCGTCCGGCGCCACGTCCCGCACGCTCCGCTCGCTGGTGGCGTCCCCGGTCACCACCCGGACCCCGGCCGGCAGGTAGGAGGTGGCCTCCGGGCGGCGGACCGCGGCGATCACCCGGTGCCCCCGGTCGACCGCCTCGGCGGCGACCCGCGACCCGGCGGTGCCGCCCGCGCCAAACACGACAATGGTGCTCACCAGCCCAGGCTAGGGACCGGGCGCGTCGCCCGTCGGTGGAACGGCGATCCCCGTCAGGCGACCAGGGCGGAGTAGACCAACTGGCGCAGCTGGGAGCGCAGCGGGTACGTGCTCGACGGCATCAGCTGGGTGAAGAGGAGCGCGGTGATCTCCTCGGCCGGGTCCACCCAGAACGCGGTGCTTGCCACGCCACCCCAGTAGTACTCGCCGACGCTGCTCGGCACCCGGCTCGGGATCGGGTCGTCGACCACCGCGAAGCCGAGGCCGAAGCCGATCCCGTCGAGGGTGGTCTCGGCGAAGCCGCCGGTGGACAGGGTGCCCAGGTCCTGGCCTTCGGGCAGGTGGTTGCGGGTCATGAAACGCACCGTGCGCGGCCCGAGCAGGCGCGCGCCGTCCAGCTCGCCGCCGCGCAGCAGCATCTGGGTGAAGCGGTGGTAGTCGGCCGCGCTGGAGATCAGGCCACCGCCGCCGGAGAGCAGCACCGGCTTGTTGTACGCGAGCGAGCCGAGCCTGTCGTAGCGGACCGCCTGGCCGCTGCGCGGGTCCGGTACGTAGAGCGCGGCCAGTCGCTCGGCCTCGTCACCCTCGACCCACCACCGCGTGTCGGTCATGCCCAGCGGGCCGAAGATCCGGTCGGCGAAGAACGCGTCGAGGCTCTGCCCGGAGACCACCTCGACCAGCCGGCCGAGCACGTCGGTGGCGACGGAGTAGCCCCAGGCGGTGCCGGGCTGGAACAGCAGCGGCAGTTCACCGAAGGCGGTGCAGGCCCCGGCCAGGTCGACATCGGCCGGCGGGTACAGGTCGTAGCCGGCGGCCCGGTAGAGCCCGTCGACCACCGAGGTCTGCATGAAGCCGTACGTCAGGCCGGCGGTGTGGGTGAGCAGGTGCCACACCCGGATGGGCTCGATCGCCGGCACCGTGTACGGCTTGAGCGTCGACCCCTTCGAGTAGACCCGCAGGTCGGCGAACTCGGGCAGCCAGCGGCTGATCTCGTCGGTCAGCTCGAACCGGCCCTCCTCCCACAGCATCATCGCCGCGACCGAGGTGACCGGCTTGGTCATCGAGTAGATCCGCCAGAGCGTGTCGGTCTCGACGGGGGCGCCCGCCTCCCGGTCCCGCAGCCCGTACGTCGAGGAGTGCGCCACCTCGCCGCGGCGGGTGACCACCACCTGCCAGCCTGCGAGCCGGCCGTCGTCGACGTACCTGCCGAAGTGTTCGTCGATCCGCGCCAGCCGCGCCGGGTCGAAGCCGATCTGGTCGGGGTCCTTGCTCCGCGCCACACTCACGTCGCCGAAACTACTAGTCGGTACGCCGGTATCGGAAGGGGTGTCCCGGGCCGGCCGGTCCGGCTGTCGGTGGCCGACACTAACCTGGCCGGATGCCGGAGCTGACCGAGGACGTGACCTTCCGCCACGAGGACTGGTACGGCGAGGAGCTGGTCGACCGGCACTTCGTGGGCTGCGAGTTCTTCCACGTGGACCTGACCGAGGCGGTGAGCCGCGGCGCGGTCTTCACCGGCTGCACGTTCGGCAACGTGCTGTTCAACGCATCCCGGCACGTCGACTCCGCCTTCACCCGCTGCGTCTTCAAGCGGTGCAACTTCTTCGAGGCCGAGTTCACCGGCTGCAAGATGGTGGGCAGCACCTTCAGCCAGTGCGACCTGCGTCCGCTGACGGTGGCCGGCGGTGACTGGTCGTTCGTGGCGCTGCCCGGCGCCGACCTGCGCGGTGTCCGGCTGACCGACGTGCGGATGCGCGAGGTCGACCTGACCGGGGCCAACCTCACCGACGCCACGGTGACGGGCGTCGACCTGTCCGGGGCGCAGCTGCACAGCTCCCGGCTGGGCGGCGCCGACCTGCGGGGCAGCGACCTGACCGCGCTCGACCCGACGGTCGTCGAGCGGGCCGACGCCATCGTCGACGCCGAGCAGGCCGTGGTCATCGCGCAGGCGCTGGGCTTCCGGATCGGTTGACGCGAGAGGCGTCGCGGTCGAGGTCAAACCCGTCCGACCGTGTCCGGTCGTCCCATATCGTCCGGTAGCGGACTGGACACGCCTACCCGTCCGGATCTAGCGTGTCGACCACGCTCGCGCATACGTGAGACGGCCCACAGTGGACGGTGCGATCCGCGGCGGTCGATGGCGGCCGGGCGGTGGAGTTGGAGGGGTCGGTGGCGGACGAAGACCGCACGCGGGCGGATTCGCGGTCGGGGGACAGGTCGTCCGACCTGCCGACGCACAGGGCAGCCGCCGACATCACGGGGCAGACGCGCAGCACACTTCGCCGGCTCGCCCGCGCCCGGCGGCGTCGGCGCTGGGTGGTCGAGGGCGTCGTCGTGCTCGCCTGCCTGGTGGCCCTGGTCTCGTACCTCGGCACGCGATCCGAGCCGGAGACCCCCGACGACCAGGCGACTCGCCCGGGTGGCGTTCCCGCCGGGGTCACCCGCCCCACCGCCTTCCCCAACGCGGAGGGCCGCGCCAGCGAGACCGGGCCGGCGTCACCCGGCCTGCGTCCCCGGCAGCGTCCGCCCTCGCCCGACCCGACGCCCTCGGTCAGCGCCTCGGTCCCCCCGCCGGCGGCGGGGCCGGCGCTGTCGGTGAGCCAGGCGGAGGTGCCCGCCGAGGTCAACCTCACCGCCGTCGGCACCCGCGACTGGATGCACTGGGGGCTGCGCGGCGGCAGCTCGACGGCCCGCAAGCGCGGCGGCTCCGGGGAGATCATCGACGGGGACGGCCCCGGCAGGCGGGTCGCCTGGGACGGCAACCAGGAGACCGTCAGATGGTCCGACGGGACGCCGGAACGGTCGGCGAGCGGCAGCCCGAACGGCGTCTACACCTGTGGCGCCGGCAACGGGTTCAGCCTCGCCGTCGCCGGCAGCGGCGAGCCGCGCACCGTCCAGCTCTACGCCGGGACCTGGATGGCCCGTGGCCGGCTGGAGGCGCGACTGTCCACCGGGGGTCCGACCAGCACGATGCGGCTGGAGGACCCGTACACCAGCCGGAGCGCGGTGTTCACGATCCGGTTCCGGCTGCCGAAGGGTGCCCGGCTGGTGCTGACCTGGACCGTCGAGAAGGTCTTCACGGAGCACTGCGGCAACGTCGGCCTGCAGGCTGTGGCGGTGCGCTGACCGCCCGCCGTCACCGTGCTGTTCGACCTGCCGGTGGCTCGTGGCGGCAGTAGCCTGGGCGCGAGTGCCATCGATCGGTGAGGAGCGCCCATGACGGCCGGTGAACAGGTGGTGGACAGCCCCCAGGGCTGGGTCGCCGAGCACATCCAGCGGTACGTCGAGACCGACGGCGCCGAGGGGCACGAGTGGCGGCCCGGCGTCTACACACTGCTGCTGACCACCCGGGGCCGGCAGAGCGGCAAGCTGCGGCGCACCGCGCTGATCTACGGTCGGGACGGTGACGACTACCTGGTCGTCGCGTCGCAGGGCGGTGCGCCGAAGCACCCCGCCTGGTTCCTCAACCTGCTGGCGGAGCCGCGGGTCGAGGTGCAGGTCGCCGGGGACACCTTCACGGCGCGGGCACGCACCGCGACCCCCGAGGAGAAGCCGCGGATGTGGTCCACGATGACCGCCATCTGGCCGGCGTACGACGACTACCAGACCAAGACCGACCGGGAGATTCCGGTGGTGGTGCTGGAGCGGCTCTGACCTGCGCCCACCTCGGTGCGGTCACCCCAGCGGGACAGTTTGTCCGTCGCACACGGTCGGGAGGGACGTAACTTTCTGCTGTCCCCGTCCGACCATCCAGTGTGGAGGCAGCGCAGATGAGCACCAGTACCGCCCACCGCGTCCGTCCCGTCGCCTCGTCCGGCGCCGGTGAAGCGTCCGGGGAGGTGCTCCGCGACATCCCCCTGCCGCCGTACGTGACGGGTGAGGATGCCCAGTTCGCGGTGCGGGCGGTGGTGGTGCACGCGCCCCGGCGGTGGTCCGGCGGGGTGGTCTGCCGCAACGACGCCAGCCCGCACCCGTGCCGGCTGCACCGCTGGGGCACCCGGGTGCTGGCTCTGCGCGGCCTGCGGGCCGCCGAGATCGCCGCGCTCATCGAGCGCGGTGACCCGACGGCGGTGGTCCCCCCACCCGACCGTCCGGCCTGACGAGCAGCCGGGGGCGCGCCGCGCCCCCGGCTGCCGGTCAGCAGGTGATCGGCTTGACCCAGGAGCACTCCACACCCTCGGGGGTCCGTGGCGTCTCCGGCACCGTCGGTGCTGCCACCCGCGCCGCGGTCGTGCTCTCGCGGTACCCGGCCAGCGCCACGGCGATCTGGTCCTCCAGCGGCTTGACCGACGCCGTCAGATAGTTGTTCAACAGGATGGAGAACGCCAGCAGGCGGCCGTCGGCACTGGTGACGTAGCCGGACAGGCCGGAGACCCCGGTCAGGCTGCCGGTCTTGGCGTGCACGTTGCCGGCGGCCGGAGTGCCGGCCATCCGGCTGCGCAGGGTGCCGCCGACGAAACGCTCGGGTTGCCCGGCGATCGGCAACGCCGCGTACCAGGTGGTGAACCAGGGTTCGGCCCGGACGGTGGCCAGCAGGTCGACGAACTCCGTGGCCGGCACCAGATTGCGCCGGGACAACCCGGACCCGTCGCGCTGGCGGAGCTTTCCGGTGTCCATCCCGGTGTCGGCGACGTACTCGCTGATCGCCGTGAGGCCCGCCGACCAGGTGCCGGAACCGGAGAGCACCCGGCCGATCTCCTTGGTCAACACCTCGGCGTGCCCGTTGTTGGAGAGCTTGAGGAACGGCGTCATCAGCTCACCCAGGCTCATCGAGTCGTGCCGGGCCACCGGGTGTGCCGTCTCGGGGGTGGGCTGGCCGAGCACGGTCCGGCCGAGCACCCGGACGCCGTGCCGGTGCAGCGCCGCCCGGAACACCTCGGCCGCGTAGCCGGTGGGCTCCCAGACGGTCACCCAGTCGCTGGCCGGCGCGTCGCCGACCGCGATCTGCCCGCTCACCACGATGGTGTTGCCGCCGTGTTCGCGCTCGATCGAGATCGAGGTCTCGCCCTCGGTGACCGTCTCGGCGCGGTTGTCGATCCGGACGTACCCCGTGCGCGGGGTGGTGGTGACCACGGGCGGGGCGCCGGCCTTGTCGGCGGGGGCGGCGTGCACGATCACGGTGCCCGCGTCGTAGTCGGTGTCCGGCGCGACCGTCAGCGCGGAGACCTGCGCGGCGTAGTAGTAGGGCTCGTCGTCCCAGGTCCAGTCGGGGCCGAGCCGGGTGCGGTCGTATCGGGTGTCGTCGGCGATCAGGTTGCCGGTCACCACCCGGACGCCGTCGGCGGCGACCTGCGCGGCGAGCGCGTCGTAGTCGGCCGCGAGCATCGTCGGGTCGCCTCCACCGCGCAGGTAGAGGTTGCCGGAGAGCAACCCGGCGCGACGCTTGCCGGTGGTGCGTACGTCGGTGGTGAGGCGGTGCCCCGGGCCGAGCAGCTCCAGTGCGGCGGTCGAGGTCAGCAGTTTGGTGTTGGACGCCGGGATCAGCCGGCGGTCGCCGTTGCGGTCGTAGAGGGTCTGTCCGGTGCTGGTGTCGACGACCACCACCGACGCCTGCGCGCCGGCCAGGCGCGGGTCGGCGAGGATCGTGTCGATGGTGGCGTTCAGTCGGGTCGTCGCGGGGGTGGGCGACTCGGCGGTGGCGCCGGGCGCGCCGGCGGTGGCCGCGGTGGCGACCAGCGCGAGCAGCGCGAGGGCCCGGGGAAAGAGACGACGATGCATGCGCTGATGCTGCCACGAAGATAATCGCCGGTGAAGAGCTTCAAGCGAAGGTTATTGCCACTCGTGTTCCGCCCCGGCAGGCTCGACGGACGTCCGCCGTCCGCCTGGTGGTGGACAATTCGGGCAGGTGGGTCCGAAAGAGTGACCTGTGACCGGCGCGACGGCCTGTCCGGGCAGAGCGGCGGCGTCGGTGATGTTGCACCCCACGTGGACACCCACTCCGCCGATGTCGTGGTCATCGGAGCCGGCCAGGCCGGGCTGAGCGCCGGCTACCACCTGCGTCGCACCGGCTTCGCCCCCGGCGGCGGCTTCGTCATCCTCGACGGCGACGACGGCCCCGGCGGAGCCTGGCAGCACCGCTGGCCGACACTGCTGCTCGACCGGGTCCACGGCTTCCACGACCTGCCCGGGCTGCCCTTCCCGCCGGCCGACCCGCGGCAGCCGGCCGCCCCGCAGGTCAGCGCCTACTTCGCCGCGTACGAGCAGGCGTTCGACCTGCCGGTCCGGCGCCCGGTGCGGGTGCGCTCGGTGCACTCCCTCCCGGACGGCCGGCTGGACGTGCGCACCGACGGCGACCGGTGGACCGCTCGGGCCCTCATCAACGCGACCGGCACGTGGACGCGGCCGTTCTGGCCGCACTACCCGGGCCGGTCGTCCTTCCGGGGTAAGCAGCTGCACACCGCCGACTACCGGGGGCCGGCGGAGTTCGCCGGCCGCCGGGTCGTGGTGGTCGGTGGCGGCACCTCGGCCGTGCAGCTGCTCGGCGAGGTCTCCACCGTCGCGGCGACCACCACCTGGGTGACCCGCCGGCCGCCCCACTTCCGTGACGAGGAGTTCGGCACCGAGCTGGGCCGGGCCGCCGTGGCCCGCGTGGACGCGGCGGTCCGCGCCGGGCGCCCGCCGGGCAGCGTCGTCGGCGTGACCGGTCTGCCGGTCACCCCGGAGGTACGCCGGCTGCGCGAGCGCGGCGTCCTCGACCGGCTACCCGTCTTCGACCGGATCACGCCCGACGGGGTGGTCTGGGCGGACGGGCGGTTCGTGCCGGCGGACGTGATCCTCTGGTGCACCGGTTTCCGGGCCGCGCTCGACCATCTCGCCCCGCTGGGGCTGCGCGGACCGGGTGGCGGTATCACGATGGACGGCACCCGGGTGGTCGCCGACGAGCGGATTCACCTGGTCGGGTACGGCCCTTCCGCGAGCACGATCGGAGCCAACCGGGCCGGCCGCGCGGCGGTCAACGAGATTCGCGCGTTGCTCGCTCCCGTCCCCGTTCTCGACTGATCCGGCTCTATTTGACGGATCGCCCGGCAGCGGGCACCGTAGGCAGTGACGGGGCCCGTCAGCTGCCCCGATGCGCGACGGCGACGACCGTTCGCCTCACCTGTCGCCTCCCACGTGTGCTCGTACGCGGACCGACTGTCCGGTCTGCGCGGTAAACCGACCGCGAGCCGAGAATCCACGAGGAGTTCCGCCAATGCTCACCATGACCGACAATGCCGTGCTCGTCATTCGTGACCTCGCCAACCAGCAGGACGTGGCCGAGGACGGTGGGGTGCGGATCGCCGCCGACGCCGAGGCCGGGTCGCTCACCGTGGAACTGGTGCCCGAGCCGGAGCAGGGCGACCGTGTGGTCGACAACCAGGGTGCCCGGATCTTCCTCGACGAGGACGCCGCGGAGCTGCTCGGCGACGCCTCGGTGGACGCGACCGTCGACGACGAGGGCATCATCCAGTTCGGCTTCACCGAGAAGCAGTAGGCCCGGCTCAACCGGCCCGGCGGGTCTCGCCGCCGCGCGGCTGCCGCAGCGACCGCCCTCGCTGCGGCCGGTCCGGCGTGGGTCGCCACCCTCCGGCGCTGTCGTTGCCCCGGTGCGCGCTGTCGTTGCCGGGGCGCAGCAGGGCGGTCAGCACGTGGGCCAGGTGGTGCGAGGTGCTCCACGCCGCCCAGTTGGCGGCCGATCCGGCGCCGGCGCCCCGCCGGGCCCGGCGCAGCAACTCGTGGTCACCCCAGGAGAAGGCCGCGCCGGCGCTCGGCCAGTGCGGCGCGGACACGAGCGTGCGGCACAGGTCGGCGAACCGGTCGTCGCCCCGCCCGCCCCGCCGCGACCAGCGGTAGACCCACCAGTCGCCGTCGGCGGTGTACCGCACGGTGGGCAGCCGGTCCCCGGGGTCACCCGAGCCGGGCACGGCCGGGCCGACGCCGTAGTCGCCGTAGTCGACCCCGACGTCGCCGAGCCGCTGCCAGAGCTGCCAGTCCCAGCGGTCCAGCCGGACCGGCTCGTCGGTGGGCAGCCGGGACAGCGTCGGCGGCATCCCGCCCGCCGCCACGGTCACCGACCGCCACGCGTGCCGGCGGGCCCAGTCGAGCAGCCGGCGTACCCGGGGCTCGGCCTGCCGGACATCGGCCGGGCAGCACACGTCCCCCGCGTCCACCAGCAGGTCGCACTCCTCGGGCGCCAGCCCGGTGAGCCGCCAGATCCGTTCGACGGCGGTGGTGCCCGCTGCCGGCCCGGTCCGGTCCTGGCCGGCGCGCAGCCGGATCAGCGCCCGTCGGGCGTACGCCCGCGCCGCCGCGCCGTGCGCGACCAGCCGCCGGTCGCTCTCCGCGAGCCCGACGACCGGCACCAGCGGTACGCCCCAGGCCGCGAGTTCCGTGTCGGGGGTGTCCGGAAGGCCGGTGACGTCGACGTACGGCAGAAGACCGGCCGGCAACCGGCGGAGAATGTCCATCGTGGAGCGGTCGACCGCACCGACCTCCAGGATCGGGGCGAGCAACGGAGCGGCCGCGGGGTCGAGGTGGCTCAACGCTTCCAACTCGCCGCGCCGGCTGGCGAGGATGGGGCGGTAGACCGGTTCCGCCGCCCGGCCCCCGTGCGCGGGCACCATGCGTCAAATCTAGCCAGGCATGCGCATGTGTCACAGGCCGTGCAGTCGTGAATCGGCTGGTCGGCTGTCGGCTCGACGACTACGCTCGCCCGATGCTCGCGCCGACCCACCGTTACCGATCCGACGACGAGGACAGCGCACGCTGGACCGGTTTCCCGTTCCGGGCCGGCGACATCGTGATCAGCACCCGGTCCAAGAGCGGCACCACCTGGATGCAGATGATCTGCGCCCTGCTGGTGCTGGGCACCCCGGAGCTTCCGGCGCCGCTGACCGAGCTGTCGCCCTGGCTGGACTGGCTGGTCGAGCCGAAGGACGAGGTGTACCACCGGTTGGCCGCACAGCCGCACCGCCGGTTCGTCAAGACGCACACCCCGCTCGACGGCGTACCGCTCGACCCTCGAGTGCACTACGTGGTGGTGGCCCGGCATCCGCTGGACATGGCGGTCTCCCTCTACCACCAGGCCGGCAACCTCGACCGGGTGCGGCTCGCGGAGCTGACCGGTCAACCCGCGCCGGCCGGGCCGCCGCGCACACGGACGCCGGTGCGGGAGTGGTTGCCGAGCTGGGTCGACCGGGCGGCGGACCCGCGTACCGAGCTGGACTCGCTGCCCGGGGTGCTGTGGCACCTGAGCGACGCCTGGGCCCGCCGGCACGAGCCGAACGTCGAGCTGGTGCACTACGACGACCTGCGGGCCGACCTGGGCGGCCAGATGCGCCGGCTCGCCGACCGCTGGGGCCTCACGATCCCCGCCGAGCGCTGGCCGGAGCTGGTCGAGGCGGCCACCTTCGGCCGGATGCGGGAGCGTGCCGACCAGCTCGCCCCGGACACGCTCGGCGTGCTGCGGGACCGCCGGGCCTTCTTCCGCAACGGTGGCTCCGGGCAGGGGCGGGACCTGCTGGACCCGGACGGGCAGGCGCGCTACCGGGCGCGAGCGGCGGCGCTCGCGCCCCCGGACCTGCTGGCCTGGCTGCACCGCGACGGCTGACCGCACGGCACCGCCGAGACACCGGTTGACGCGTGGACGAGCGCACGGCGCCGCTTCGACCGTGGTCGGAACGTCGCCGCGCTCTGGCCGTCTCCCACCACCGCAGCCGTTCGGCGGTACGACAGCGGGGACCTGGCTCGACCGGCCGTCTGCACCGGTCAGCGTTGACGATCCCCGTCCGGCAGGGATCCAAACCTGCCCCGCGTGGGGAATTCCACCATCTGCGAGTCCCGGCGTGGCGTGCCGTCGAACCGGGTATGAGGGCGGCATGGAGCATTTCACGATCGCGACCGTCGCCGAGAAGAGCCCGGACTTCCGCCGCGTCCTGTGGACCGGGGAGCACACCCAGCTGGTCATCATGACCATCCCGCCGGGTGGGGAGATCGGCGAGGAGGTGCACGAGGGCATCGACCAGATCCTGACCTTCGTCAGCGGCACCGGCGAAGCGCGGGTGGCCGGCGAGAAGCGGGAGGTCGTCGCGGGCGACCTCGTCGTGGTGCCGGCCGGCACGAAGCACAACTTCGTCAACTCCGGCCCCAACCCGCTGGTGCTCTACACCGTCTACGGCCCGCCGGAGCACGCCGACCAGGCCGTGCACCACACCAAGGAGGAGGCCGACGCCGCCGAGGAGGCCGGCGAGGACGAGCCGCCGACCGCCTGACGCGGCCTGCGGCCGTCTGATCCGGGCCGATCCGGGTACCCCCGGCGGGTGGAGCAGCAGCCGGCGATCTCCGACTACGGATTCCTCTCGGACTCCCGCTCCGGTGCGCTGGTGAGCAGGGACGGTTCGATCGACTGGTGGTGCCCGGCCCGGTTCGACGGCCCGTCCGTGTTCGGGCGGCTGCTCGACCCGAGCGCCGGGCACTTCCGGCTGGCGCCGGTCGGCGCCGGCCGGCACGGGCACCGGGTGGAGCGCGCGTACCGGCCGGACACGCTGGTGCTGCGCACCGTGCACCACACGCCGGACGGGAGCGTCGCGGTCACCGACGCGCTCGCCGCCGAGATCGGTGCCCGCGCCCACGAACTGGGCATGAACTCACCGGCCGTGCTGATCAGAGTGGTCGAGGGCCTGTCCGGGCGAGTCCGCATGGCACTGGACTTCGCGCCACGGCCGGAGTACGGCCTGCTCACGCCGTACCTGCACGAGCAGGCCGATGGCACGGTGCTGGCCGACGCCGGTCCGGCGGTGCTGGTGCTGCGCGCCGGTGGCCTGCCGTTGCGCGCCGGCCGGGACCGGGTGACCCACGAGTTCGAGGTCTCCGCCGGCCAGGTCGTCGGGATGGACGTGGCGTTCGGCGAGTCCTACGGGGCCCCGCCGGCCCGGCTGGACCCGGTTGCCGCGCTCGCCGAGACGACGCAGGCGTGGGAGGCGTACCGGGAGACACACGGGTACGAGGGCCGGTACCCCGAGCTGGTCCGGCACAGCGCGACGGTCCTGACCGGCCTCACGTACGCCCGCAGCGGCGCGGTCGCCGCGGCGTTGACCACGTCGCTGCCGGAGCGCCTGGGTGGCGACCGCAACTACGACTACCGGTACTCCTGGCTGCGGGACTTCTCGATGACCCTGCGCGCCCTCTGGGTGGCGGCCTGCCCCACCGAGGCGTCGCGGCTGTTCGCCTGGGTAGCGCGCTCGATCGGCCGGATCGGCGACGAGCCGGTGCCGGTGCTGTTCGGGCTGCAGGGGGAGCGCGACCTCAGCGAGCACAACTGCACGCACCTGCGCGGCTACGCCGGAAGCGGGCCGGTCCGGATCGGCAACGACGCCTGGCGGCAGCGGCAGCTCGACGTGCCGGGGGAGGTGATGTCGGCGGTCTGGCGGTTGCGCCACTACCTCGGCACGTCGTTCGACATGGAGTTGCGGGAGATGGTGCTCGGCCTGACCGAGCAGGTGGCGAGCACCTGGCACCTGCCCGACCGGGGCATGTGGGAGACCCGCGACCGGGAACGGCACTACCTCTCCTCGAAGGTGCTCTGCTGGCTGACGATGGACCGGGCGGTGCGGCTCGCCCCCCGGCTCGGCGAGCGGGCCGACCCGCACCGCTGGGCCGCGATCCGCGACGAGATCCGCGGTGAGGTGCTCCGGCAGGGGTGGAACGACCGGATCGGTGCGTTCACCGGCGCGTTCGGCTCGGCCGAGCTGGACGCCTCGGCACTCTTCCTGCCGGTGGCGCACTTCCTGCCGGCCACCGACCCCAGGATGCGCTCCACCATCGCCGTGGTGGAGCGGGAGCTCGGAACCGAGGACGGGCTGGTCCGGCGCTGGACGAGCGACCCCGCCGGGTTCCTGCTGTGCTCGTTCTGGCTGGTGGAGTGCCTGGTGATGCTCGGCGAGCAGCGGCGGGCCGAAGAGCTGTTCGAGCGGGTGGTCGGGCACGCCAACGACGTGGGTCTGTTCAGCGAGCAGATCGACCTGGTCACCGGTGCGCAGCTCGGCAACACCCCGCAGGCGCTGTCGCACATCGGCCTGATCAACGCGGCCTGGCGGCTGACGAAACCGGAGAGCTACTGACCCGGGCGTCGGCCGCGTGCCACCCCGCCACCGGTGAATCCTGCAACAGACCTGCAAGCGCCAGGCATTGACGCTGATGCGTACGCGGACCTAGCCTCGAAGTGACGGGAAAGCCCTTTCCCCAGGGTTTTGATCCCGCTTCACCCCGCTCCGGAGACCGGGCATCCGACGGGGCGCACCGATCCCAGGTCGTGGCAGCGCGCCGTGCCGGCACGTCCCCGTACGGACGGCCATGGGATCGCCACCACATGCGTCAAGGAGGACAACTGTGCAGAAGAGACGACTCCCCGGCCGACGACCACTGCTGCTCGCGGTGGGTGCCGGGGCGACCGTGGCGGCCCTCGCGGCCGGCATGACCTCGGCCTTCGCGGCCACCGTGTTCACCGACAACTTCAACGACGGCAACGCCTCCGGCTGGTCAAAGTCCGGCGGCACGTGGACGGTCGTCACCGACGGCTCGGGCGTGCTCAACCAGTCCAACGCCGGCAGTGAGCTGGCCCGGCAGTTCGCCGGCCAGACCGGCTGGGCCGACTACTCCGTGCAGGCCCGGGTCAAGCCGGTGAGCTTCGGCTCGTCCAGCGCCCTGGTCGGCCTGGCCGCGCGCTCCAGCAGCAGCACCAAGATGTACCGGTTGGCCCTGCTCGGCTCCGGCCGGGCCGAACTCCAGGCCGTCAACGGCAGCAGCATCACCGCGATCGGCTCCGCGTCGCTCGGCGTCAGCACCGGCACCTGGTACACCCTGCGCATCGAGACCAGCGGCAGCACCATCCGGGGCTTCGTCAACGGCACCCAGATCGCCGCCGGCAGCAACAGCCTGGCCGCCGCCGGCCGGATCGGCCTGGTCACCGCGTACGCCAGCGGCAGCTTCGACGACGTCGCGGTCGACTCGTCCGGCGGCGGCAACCCGACCACGCCGCCGCCGACCACCCCGCCGCCGACCACGCCACCACCCACCACCCCGCCGCCCGCGGGTTGGCCGACGCCCACCGGCAGCCAGAAGGTGGACGCGACGATCCCGGTCTCCGGCACGTTCGACGGCGGGCTCAAGCGCTACTACGGCATCGGCGACGGCGGGCAGAGCGAGAGCCAGGACCCGATGTTCGAGCTGGCCGCCGGAGCCACCCTGCGCAATGTGATCATCGGTGCGCCGGCCGGTGACGGCGTGCACTGCGAAGGCAACTGCACCCTGATCAACGTCTGGTGGGAGGACGTGGGCGAGGACGCCGCCACCTTCCGCGGCGGCACCACGTACACCGTCGACGGCGGCGGCGCCCGCTCCGCCAGCGACAAGGTCTTCCAGCACAACGGATCGGGCACCGTCTACATCAGGAACTTCCGGGTGGAGAACGCCGGCAAGCTCTACCGGGCCTGCGGCAACTGCTCCACGTCGTACCAGCGGCACGTGGTGATCGACAACGTGGTCGTCCGGGACACCGACGCGATCGCGGGCATCAACACCAACTGGGGCGACACCGCCCGGTTCAGCCGGATCACCATCGTCGACGACCCGGACCGGGAGACCTCGATCTGCGTCAAGTACCGCGGCGTACCGAAGGGCGACGAGCCGACCGAGATCGGCGAGGGCGCCGACGGCGTCAACTGCTTCTACACACCGTCCGACATCACCTACCAGTAGGCCGGCGCGACGGCGCCCCGCGGACCGCACGGCCCGCGGGGCGCCCGCCGTCTCAGGCCAGCACGGGTACGCCGGAAACGTCGACCGTCTCCGGATACTTCAACCCGGCGCCGGTGTTGAGCACCACCACCCGCTCACCGGCCCGGATCCACCCGCCGGCGCGCAGTTGCCGCGCGGCGGTCAGACAGGCGGCGCCCTCCGGGCAGAGCAGCAGCCCCTCCCGGGCGGCGAAGTCCCGCAGGTCGGCCAGGATGTCCGCGTCGTCGACGGCGACCGCGGTGCCGGCCGACGCCCGCAGCGCGGCCAGGATCAGCTCGTCACCCAGCGGCGACGGCACGGTGATGCCGAACGCCACCGTGCGCGCGTCCTCCCACGGCTGCGCCCGGTCCTCACCCGCGGCGAAGGCCCGCACGATCGGCGCGCAGCCCGTCGACTGCACCGCCACCAGCCGGGGCAACTTGTCGCCGATCCAACCCAGCTCGCGCATCTCGTGCAAAGCCTTGTGGATGCCGATCAGCCCGACCCCGCCGCCCGTCGGGTAGATGATCACGTCGGGCGCCTGCCAACCGAGCTGCTCGACGATCTCGTACCCCATGGTCTTCTTGCCCTCCAGCCGGTAGGGCTCGCGCAGCGTGCCGGCGTCGAAGACCGTCCCGCCGGACTCCGCGACCAGCTCGGCCACCCGCCGGCCGGCGTCGCTGATCAGCCCGTCGACCAGGCGCAGGTCGGCCCCGGCGGCCACGCACTCGCTCCGGCAGATGACCGGCGCTCCCAACGGCATGACGATGGTCGCCCCCATCCCGGCCCGCGCCGCGTACGTCGCCCACGCCGATCCGGCGTTGCCGTTGGTGGGCATCGCGATCCGCTCGACGCCCAGCTCACGGGCCCGGCTCACACCCACCGCCGCGCCGCGCGCCTTGAACGAGCCGGTCGGGATCAACCCCTCGTCCTTGACCATCAGGTCCGCGATGCCGATCTCCGCGCCGTACGCGGGGACGCGCAGCAGCGGCGTCCAGCCCTCGCCGAGCGTGGTGATGTGCCGCGGGTCGGCGACCGGCAGCAGCTCCCGGTAGCGCCACAGGTCGGCCGGGCGCAGCGGGAAGCGCTCCGGGGTGACCGCCTTCGCCACCGCCGGCAGGTCGTACTGGGCCAGCAGCGGCGAGCCGCACTCGCAGAGGTTCCGCACCTCGTCGGCGGCGTACTCCCGGCCGCAGCGGGGGCAGTCCAGGTGGGTCAGGTACACGTCGCTCCTCGCCGTCAGACCGCGTCGATGCTCACCCAGTGCCGGCTGCGCTGCCCCGGTTCGTAGACCGAGTCCAGCCGCTTGGCGACAATGCCCGGCAGGCCCTGCTCCCGACCGGTGCGCAGCGCCTCGTCGCCGGTGCCGGGGAACCACGGCGGAGTCTGCCAGTGCGTACCGGTCAACGCCAGCCCATCGAGCAGCTCGCGGCGTTGCGCGTACGGCACGTCGACGCTGCTCACGCCCTCCAGCCACAGCAGGTCGACGAGCAGGAACTGGGCGCCCGCCGGGACCCGGTTGCCGCTGGCCGGGCGCACCGGGCGGACCCGGCCGGCGCCGTCGATGCGGACCAGCACACCGTCGAACACCGCCTCGGTCGGCGCCAGCGCCTCGGCCAGCGCCCGCAACCACGGGTACCCGCCGGTGATCTCCTCGTCGGTCTCGGAGAGCAGCCGCAGCCGCCCGCCGGAGACGTACGCCATCGCCCGGACCCCGTCCCAGCGCAGCTCGTACCCCCACTTGGCGCGGTCGCGGGGGAGCCCTGCGGCGGGCGTGGCGTGCATCGGGCGGACCAGTTCGGGCATCGGCGTCCAGCCCGGCGGCGCCGGGTCGGTGCGCCGGATCATCCAGTCCTTGCCGCCGGTGGCGAAGAGGACGTACCGACCCTCGGTCCGTTCACCCGCGAGCGTCACGATCACCTCGTCGTCGCGCCACTTCTCGGTGCGGTAGGTGCCCTGGTCGTGGATGACCATCCGGCCACCGCCGTACTCGCCGGCGGGTATCTCGCCGGAGAAGTCGAGGTACTCCATCGGGTGGTCCTCGGTGTGCACGGCGAGGTGGTTGCGGCCGGGGTCGCGGGGCAGGCCGCGCGGCACCGCCCACGAGGCGAGGACTCCCTCGTGCTCCAGGCGCAGGTCCCAGTGCAGGCTGCGGGCGTGGTGCTGCTGGATGACGAAGCGCGAGGCACCGTCGGAGCCGGCAGGTGCCTGGCTGCGGTCCGGCACCGGTTCTGGCGTACGGGTCGCATCCCGTCGGCGCCGATACTCCTCCAGCCGGTCCGTCACATCCCGCATTCTCCGGCAAACCGGGCCGTCGCGCTGGACGCCCGAGTGTCCGGTTCGCTCGGCGGGACGGGTCCCGGCGGGGTAGAACGGTCCTCATGGACCTCACCGACCAGCCCACCGTCCTGCTCCCCGGAGACGTGCGGATGCCTCTGCTCGGCTTCGGCACGTGGCAGGCCACCGGCCAGGCGGGCTACGACGCCGTGCTGGCCGCGCTCGACACCGGCTACCGGCACCTCGACACGGCCACCCTCTACGGCAACGAGCGGGAGGTCGGCCGCGCATTGAAGGAGAGCGGGCTGCGCCGGGAGGACGTCTTCATCACCACCAAGGTCCCGCCGGACCGGGTGGGCCGCGAGCGCGAGACCCTGGAGGCCAGCCTGGAGGCGCTCGGCGTCGAGCAGGTGGACCTCTGGTTGATCCACTGGCCGCCGTCCGCCACGGACAGCATCCCGATGTGGCGGGAGTTGCTGGTCGCCCGCGACGAGAACCTCGCCCGGGCCGTCGGGGTGAGCAACTACAGCACCGCCCAGATGGACGAGCTCATCCAGTCGACCGAGGAGAACCCGGCGGTCAACCAGATCCGGTGGGGGCCGGCGCTGTACGACCGGCAGCGGCACGCCGAACACCGGGACCGGGGCGTGGTGCTGGAGGGGTACAGCCCGTTCAAGACCACCGATCTCAGTGACCCGGTGCTGACCCGGATCGCCGGCGCACACGGCGTGTCGCCGGCGCAGGTGGTGCTGCGCTGGCACATCGACCACGAGATCGTGGTGATCCCGAAGTCGGTGACCCCGGAGCGGATCACCGCCAACTTCGACGTCTTCCACTTCTCGTTGACGGCGGAGGAGATGCGCGACATCGACGCGCTCGGCGCCGCCTGACGGCGCTCCGGCTGCCAATTTCCTTCAGCGCGAGGCTCGCCGATGAAGGGTATCGACATCGACGCTCGTGACGGTATACCGTGCCCGTCATCACGTTCGTCGATGTGTCACGAACCCGTCGTCGCTGGAGGATCGCCATGGCCCGGTCACCATCCATCCGTCTGCGCCGCCGAGGGATGCTCGGCATCCCCGCCCTGGTGGCCGTCGCACTGACCACCGTCGTCCGGCCCACCCCGGCGAGCGCCGCGCCCAAGGCCGAGTGCCTGGCCGACCTGCTCGGGGAGTCCTGATGGCGACCATCCCCTGGCTCGTGGACGTGCTGCGCGCCGCCGGGGTCCAGGTCGTCGTCGAGGGCGACTGGCTCAACCGGATGCGGCCCGGTTCCTTCGACCCGATCGGGGTGCTCTGGCACCACACGGCCTCGACCTCCAGCGCCAGCAACCCGCACCCCGCGCTCGGCATCTGCATCAACGGCCGGTCCGACCTGCCCGGTCCGCTCTGCCAGGCGCTCGTCGACTACAACGGCGTCTTCCACGTCATCTCCGCCGGCCGGTGCAACCACGCCGGGGTCAGCGGTGGCAGCGGACCGATCCCGGCCGGAGACGGCAACACCCTGATGATCGGGTGGGAGATCGACTACAACGGCGTCAACCAGGAGATGACCGCCGCGCAGTACAACGCCTCGATCGCCGCCACCGCCGCCGTCCTCACCCGCCTCGGCAGGGACAGCAGCTACGCCCGGGGGCACCGGGAGACCAGCACCACCGGCAAGATCGACCCGTCCTTCATCGACCTGAACGTGATGCGCGCCGACGTGGCGGCGAAGATGGCCGGTGGCGGCACGGCCTGGTCCTCCACGGTGGACAACACCACTGCCGGGCGGTTCACGGCCAGCGCCAACTGGGGCGTGTCGACGTACTCCAGCCAGCGGCACGGCACCGACTACCGCTACGCGGAGCCGGTCGCGGCCAGTGACGTCGCCTGGTACCGGTTCAACGTCCCGGCCACCGCCAACTACCGCGTCGACGCCTGGTGGCCGGCGAACGCCGGCTACAACAGCGCCGCCCCTTACATCGTCTCCACCACCACGGGCAACCGGACGGTCATCGTCGACCAGCGCGTGACCGGTGGTCAGTGGCGGATCCTCGGTACGTTCACGCTGCCGGCGGGAGACGCCAACCGGGTCGGCGTGAGCCGCTGGAGCAACGGCGCCGGCCTGGTCATCGCCGACGCCGTACGCCTCACCCGGGTCTGACCGGCTCTTGGCTTGATCGACTCGCTTTCGGTGAAGTCGGGGTGTCCCAGGCGCGAGGATGCCCCGACTTCCCGGATCCCGAGTGGATCGACACGGTAGTCGTGTGTTCAGCCTCGGCCGGTAGCACTCTTTCCCGCTTATCCGGGGAGTGCGGGATGTGCGTCCGCTATCCGGATATGCGGCGGTCGGCCTGCGGTGACTACGGACCATCCTGGCAGGTGGGGATGGCTGGAACCGCCATTTCTGGATGTTCTGGGGCAGCTGATTTCGGCCAGGATCCGATCGGCGCCCGGCTGCTTTTCGCCACCGCCGTCGTCGTGTTTACCGGTGGGTCGGTCAGGACCACCCAGTGTCGAGTCGCCTCCACTGCGGTTGATGCATTTCTGCTGTCTGCGCCGCCATTTCCGGTGCCCGAATCCCTGACTCAGTGTGCCTGGCCGAGGGTTGGTGAGGCATTCCGGGCGCATCCGCTCTGAGCAGGGAAGACTCCACGGAGTGATCGTCGTCGACGAAATACCTCTATTGTCGCTTTCCTCCTCACTGTTTGTAACAGTACTTGTGCGTAGAGCAGGCTCCTCCCTACAGTCCCGATCGATATTTGAAGACACACGGGGGAGGGTTCGTGGCACGTCGGAAGACTGCCACCGTTCGTTCATGCCTTGCGGCAGGTGTTGCCGTGCTGACGGCGGTCGCATTGGCTGGCATATCGGGCGAACCGGCGGAGTACTTCGCCGCAGGGCCCGATGGCGTAACGGGTGGCGCAGAGAACAGGTCGGACGAGGCGGTGTCCCTACGGGCCGCCCGCGAAACCGGCAAACCGGTGCAGGTCAAGAGCCTCACCTCAGAGACCACCGAGGTGTTCGCCCTACCCGACGGGCAGTTCCGGGCGGAACTGTCGCTCGGGCCGACCCGGGTCCGCCGCGGTGACGGCTGGGTCCCGGTCGACCTGACCCTTCACCGGAACGCCGACGGCAGCCTCCGTCCGGCGGCACATCCCCACGACCTGTCGATCTCCGGCCCGCAACCGGACGGCACCCACGAGCTGGCAGCCGTGGGCAAGGGCGACGACCGGGTGGCCGTCAACTGGGCTGGCGCGTTGCCCGAGCCGCAACTGCGCGAGGACCGGGCGACCTACGTGAACGCCCTGCCCGACGTCGACCTCGTCGTACGGGCGAGCCGGAACGGCCTCGAAACCCTGTTCGTGGTCAAGAGCCCCGCCGCCCTGAGCCGGGTCGCGACGCTGACGCTGCCGCTGACCGGCCGCAATGTCGCGGACACCCAACGCGGCATGGGCGGTGACACCGTCATCAGGGACGCGACGGGCCGCGCCATCGCGACGACCCCGGCCCTGCTGATGTGGGACGCGCGGGTCGACGCCCAGGGCGCGCCCGTCAACAAGGTGCCGGTCACCTCCACCGTCGCGAAGGTCGCCAAGACCGCTGCGGGCAGTGGCATCGCATTGACCCTCACTCCGGACCAGAAGTGGCTCAAGGCGCCGGAGCGGCAGTACCCCATCACCATCGACCCGCAGATCAATCCGCTCTCCACCACCTACGACACGTTCGTGCAGGCCAACGAGAGCGTCGACCGCGGCAGCGAACCAGACCTACGGCTCGGAAAGCTCGGCCCGACCGGCCCGATCACCCGGACGTTCGCCCGCTGGGACACCACCGCGCTGGTCGGCAAGCAGATCAACACGGCGACCATCTCGCTGTGGAACTGGTGGTCGGTGCAGTGCGCCGGGCGGTCCTGGGAACTCTGGACGACAGGCTCGATCTCCGACGGCATCGTGTGGAGCAACCAACCCGCCTGGAACTACCAGGAGAAGGTGACCACGGCGTCGGCCGGCTTCGACTCGTCGTGTGACGACAACTGGGTCGGCGTCGCCGCCACCAGCTTCTTCCAGCGGGCGGCCAACGCGGGCGACACCCGCGCGGACATGGGTCTGCGAGCGACCGACGAGACCGACTCGACGTCGTTCAAGCAGTTCCGGTCCCGCAACTACTCCGGCACCACCGAAGTGCCGAAGGCAAGCGTCACCTACAACTCGTACCCGACGGTGACCGCGAGGGCGACAGTGCCGGCAACCAGCTGCGTGACCGGCTCCACTCGACCCACTGTCAACACGGTGACGCCGCAGCTCAAGGCCACCGTCTCCGACGCGGATGCGACAGCCATGACGGTCGCGTTCGAGTGGTGGGCGATGAACTCCGACACGCCGATCGGGTCGGCCGTCTACACCAACGTCGCCAACGGGGCCACCGCCGCGGCCACGGTACCGGCTGGCGCCTTCGTCGACGGTGGCATCTACCGCTGGCGCGTCAAGGCGTCCGACGGTGTGAGCGGCAGCGACACCTGGTCCTCGTTCTGCGAGATGCAGGTCTATACCACTGTTGCGCCAGTGGCCGGCTGCATCGGCGGCACGGAGAGCGACTTCAACGGCGACGGTGTCGCGGATGTCGCGATCGCCGACCCCGAGGCCCTGGTGAACGGCCAAACCCGTGCCGGGCAGTTGCACGTCAGCTACGGCGGCAGCTCCACGGCCGACACCCTGTACGAGGGTGTCGCCAAGGTACCCGGCGCGCCCGAGCCCGGTGACCGCTTCGGCACCTCGATCTCCTCGTACGACGCCAACAACGACGGATGCACCGACCTCGCGGTCGGTATCCCCAACCAGGATGTCTCCGGCCTGCAGGATGCCGGGGTCGTGCTCGTCCTGCTGGGCTCACGAGCGGGGCTGGCCAAGGGGCCGGACTCCCTGATCTACCACCAGGACGTCACCAACGTGCCGGACGCCGCCGAAGCCTTCGACTGGTTCGGCTACGCGGTCGCCGGCAGCCAGACGGCCAGTGGCCAGCCGTATCTGGTCATCGGTGCACCCGGTGAGTCGCTCGCCTCCCCGGTCACCGGCATCGTCCACTACATCCGGGGCACCGTGAACCTGGCGCTCAGCCAGGGTGCCGGCATCCCCGGAGCAGCCGAGATCGACGACCGCACCGGGTACGCGGTGGCGGCATCCAAGTACCACTGGGCCGTCGGCTCGCCGGGTGAGGCGATCGGCACCGAGGTGTTCGCCGGCGCGGTGAACGTCTTCAGTCACGTGCTGACCAGTGGGCTGCCGACGCTCGCCGCCGAGCTGAACCAGGACGCGGTGTCGGGTCCGGAGCGGGATAAGGCCGAAGCCAACGACAACTTCGGTAAGTCGATCGCCATCGCGCCGTATCGGCCGGTCGGGTCGGCCCAGGGCACCCAGGACTCGTTGGTGGTCGTGGGGGCGCCCGGTGAGGATGACCTCGGGGGCGTCCGACCGACCTTCCCGAGACCGACTGACGTCGGCACGGCGCACGTCTTCCATGTCACCGCGACCAACACCGTTACGCAGGTGAATTCGGTCTTGGACAACGGACGCCAGTTGAACTCGAGCAGCGGCGACTACCTCGGCGAGAAGGTCGCGGTGGTCAACACCAACCCCGCGGTCGAGGGCACCAATTCGACGATGTTCATCGCGGTGGGCATCCCGGGCAGGGACAGTTACGCCCCAACCGAGGACGGTGGCGTCAACACCAGTGACGTCGGTCAGGTATGGGTCCTTCCCGCGCTCGGCTCGGCGAACGCGCCGGTGAAGATCGAGCGAAACGGGACGAGCCTTCCGGGCAACCCCCGAATGAGTGAGATCGCCGGTACCTCGCTCGGTGTCACCTCGAAGCGGCTGCTGGTGGCCACCCCGTACGGCACCGATGCCGTCTACGGCTTCAGTTGGTCGAGCCTGGCCGGCGGCACGACGACGCCCACCGAGACCTGGCAGCCCGGCGTGAACGGCTTCCCGGCCAACGTGAGCACGTTCGGGGCGGCGGTCAACTGATGAAGAACTTGAATTGGCGCAGTTCAACGGGGGAGGACCTGACGGTGGCCCGTCGTACGAGAAAGCGGGGTCGGCTCTTCACGCTCGGCCTCATGGTGGGCCTCGCCGGCCTGTTGTCCGGCACTGCCTACGTGGACAGTCCGGAAGCAACGCCGGCGACCGCCCCGGTCGCCGCGGTCGAGGTGGATCCCGTCCGGGACACCGAGGACGAGGCAGTGCTCGCGGCCGAGTCTCTCAATCAGCCGGTCGAGGTACTCGCCTTCCGCACGGAATACCGTGACGTGTTCGCGCAGCCGGACGGCTCACTGATCGCCAACGAGCACAACCAGCCGGTGCGAGTCGTCAGGGGTGACGCCTGGGTGGCCACCGACGCCACGCTGACGCGGAACGCCGACGGGACCATCACCCCGAAGGCGGCACTCATCGACATGCGGATCTCCGTTGGTGGTACCGATCCGCTGCTGGTGGTCCGCAATGACAGCCAGGTGATGACCCTCACCTGGCCGTACACGCTGCCAGCCCCGGTGCTCAACGGGGACCAGGGCGTCTACCCAAACGTCTTCCCGGACGTTGACCTGGTGGTGAACATGGCGGTCGAGGGCTTCTCGCACGTCATCGTGCTGAAGACGCCCGAGGCGGCGAACACTCCTGAGCTGCAGGGCCTGAAGCTCGGTGTCACCGGCCAGAACCTGACCATCCAAGAGACGCCGGAGGGCGGCGTCGTCGCTCTCGACCCCGCGACCGGCAACCCGGTCCTGGAGGCCGACGCGCCGACGATGTGGGACAACGGCACGCCGACGGGCGACGGCGACGCCACCGCCTCTGCCCCCACCTCGGCGAAGACGGCGCCGGGATCCCCGGGCGCCGAGTCGACGTCCGACACGACTACCAGCGGTGAGACCGACCTGGAGACGGCACGCGGCCCGGAGGACAACTCGACGGTCGCTCCGATGGGTCTCGACTACTCCAACGGCTCGCTGACTCTCACTCCGGACGCGGCGATGCTGGCCGACCCGAACACCAACTGGCCTGTCTACCTGGACCCGGTGTGGCAGGCGACCACGAACAGCTCCTGGGCGATGGTCGACAGCGGCTACCCCAGCGAGGAGTACTGGAAGTTCGACGGCAAACGGCACGAGCGGATCGGTCTCTGCCCGGAGTCCTGCAACAGCTCGAAGGTGAAGCGGGTCATCTACACCCTGGCCACGCCGTACTCCGGTAAGACGATCCTCAGCGCCGAGTTCCGGGTGACCATGCAGCACGCCTGGAACTCGACGGCCCGGGACGCCCAGCTCTACCTGCTGCCAAAGGGAATCAGCTCCTCGACCAACTGGGGCAACCAACCGGGTGGGTCGAGCTGGAGCAGTGGTGCCAACTGGTTGGACACGAAGGCCCCGACCAGCACTCAATCGACGTGTACCACGACCAACCAGAACGCCAGCTGGAACGCCAAGGAGGCGGTGCAGCTCGCCGCCACCAACGGCTGGAGCAATGTCACCCTCGGACTCAAGGCCGAGGACGAGGGCAACTATCAGCACAGCAAGCGCTTCTGCGACAACGCGGTGCTCTCGGTGCGGTACAACCGGGCGCCGGTGATCGCCAACCAGTCGGAGCTCACCTCCGACCCTGGCGGCGCCTGCGTCTTCGGTTCCGGCGCGCCGTTCGTGTGGAAGATTCCCAAGCTCTCCGCGGTGCTCCGGGACCCCGATCACTCGTCGGCCCACACTGAGCAGGTCAAGGCCCAGTTCCGGGTCAGCTGGCGCGCGGCCGGCAGCAGCACCGACACGGTGAGGACCTGGGACAGCCTGCTCAAGGCCAGCGGATCCATCTTCACCTACACAGCGCCCTCGGACATTCCGCAGAACACCCTCATCTCCTGGGACGTCCGGGCGTCCGACAACACCAGTTGGGGCGCATGGAGCTCAGACGGCGCCCGGAACCCGTGCCAGTTCACCTACGACGCGTCGGTCCCCGCTCCACCGGACGTCGACTCGCCAGACTTCCTGCCGCTGGACGCCACCGATGGTGGGTCGCCTGACTGCCTGACCGATGCAGAGTGGCACGAGAAGCTCGGCATCCAAACCAGCTTCACCTTCGACTCGGCGGCCAGCGACGTGGTCGAGTACCGATGGGGTTTCAACACCAACCCGTCCCCCACGAACAGCCTGAGGCCGGCCACCGCCGGTGGGCCGGTGTCCCTCCAATGGACCCCGACCAAGGAAGGTCCATTCACGCTCAACGTCATGGCGGTCGACAAGGCCGGCCTGGGCAGTTCCATCGCCTCGTGTACGTTCCGGGTCGGCAAGCGCCCGCCGGTGGCCCAGTGGTCGCTGTCGGAGGTTGCCGGATGGAAGCTCGCGGAGGACGCGTTCAGTGGTCACAACGCGACGCCCGGCAGCGGTGCCACCTTCGGCGTCGCCGGTCCCGGTGGTCAGTACGACACCGCAGCGTCGCTCGACGGCACGAGCAACGGCTACTTCGCGACCGCGGACACCGCCATCCTCAACACCTCCCGCAGCTTCACGGTGAGCGCGTGGGTGCGAACGTCGGATCCCAGTCGTCGTCAGGTCGCCGTCAGCCAGGACGGCACTGGTGAGCCCGGTTTCAGCTTGGGCACCGAAGGCGGTTCCTGGGTGTTCAGAATTCCTGTGAACGACGTGATTGCGCTCGGTGAGTGGAAGGTCTCCTCGACCGGCTCTGCGCCCACCCCGGTGACCACCGCGTGGACCCACCTGACGGCGTCCTACGACGACGCCACCAAGAAGATCTCCCTTCTGGTGAACGGGACCAGCCTGTATACCGCAGACCGGCGATCACAGACGAACTCCCGGGGCGCGGTCCAGCTGGGCAGGCGGATGGTTAAGGGCGGCTACGCCGACAACTGGGTCGGCGGCCTGGCCGACGTCGCCCTGTTTGACCGTTCGATCCTCCCCTCGGAGGCCGTCGGGCTCAAGCAAACCGCACTCGACCGCACGGCATACTGGCAGCTCAATGCCGTCTCGGGCACGGACAGCCCGGAGTACACCAGAAAGGCGCCCATGACCCTCGGGTCGAAGGCGTCGATCTACCAGAGCAACTTCCCGCCCACGGCGGCGATGCTCGGTACTGGTCACCTGGCTCTGTCTGGGGAAACGACCAGCTACGCCAGCACAACGACCAACGCCAACATGGCGGGGAGCTTCACCATCACCGCCCGCGCCAAGCTGACCAGCAGCTGTAAGGGCCGTGCAATGACCCTCTTCTCCCAGAAGGGCGTCCACAACAGCTCGGTCATCGTCCGATGCAACGTGTCCGACGGTGTGTGGGAACTTGCGGTGCCGGGCACCGACGGGGTGAAACCCGCCGTCGGTGAGTACCCGACGGAATCGGCGCCGAAGATCATGACCAAGGGTGACCTCGTCGCCCTCGTCTACAACGGCTACACGCATGAGTTCCTGCTCTACGTGAACGCCCAGGTTGTCGGGTCCGCGCAGCTGACCACGCCCTTCAACGCGACGGGCGGGCTGCAGCTCGGCCGGGCCTTCATCGACGACGACTACCGGGAGCATCTCTCCGGGGCAATCGACGATGTCCGCGTCTACAACGGCGTGGCCGACAAGAACCTGCTCCAGCGGCTCAACCTCACCGTCAAGGAACAGCCGAACCTCTGATCGCGCCGGCAGTCGGGCCGCCCGTAGCGGGCGGCCCGACGGCCCCTGCCGATTTCCCCGACCACCCGTGGAGGGTTGATGTTCCCCCGCCAGTTGGTCGCGCCCGGCGTGCTGCAACGCCGGATCAAGCGACCGGTTTCCTGGGCGATGGCCAGCGTGATGAGTTTGACTTTCATCCAGGTTGCCACTGCCCCCGCCGCTACCGCCGAAGGGCGTACCCGCCCGAAGGCTGCCGATTCCGGCAAAGTCCTGCCGAAGCGGGATTCGCCGCCGGCCAAGCCGAAGAAGCCCGACGCCGCCGAGGCTGCGGCCACCACTGAGCCGGCCCAAGTCACCTGGCCGGCGGCGGGTGCCACCGAGATCATCGTGGCTCCACTGCCGTCGGCCGTACCTTCCGTCGCCGATCGGGCGGCCGCCGCCGGTCCGGCAACCACCGCGAAGGCCGGCGGGCTGACCGTCTCAGTTTTCGCGCCTGCCGCGCCGGTGGCCCCCGGCGGCAAGGCCGCGGCGCCGGGGGCTCCGGCCGTCCCGACCGGTCCCACCGCCACGCCGCCAGTACCTGGCAAGGTGCGGGTAGAGGTCCTTGACCGGAAAGCCGCCGAGAAGGCCCGGGTGGACGGGCCTGTCGTCCGGGTCGCGCGCACGGATGGGCAGCTCACCCCCGGTGACGTCCAGCTTGCCGTCGGATACGAAGGGCTCGCAGGTGCCTTCGGCGGTGACTTCGGCAGCCGACTGCGGTTGTCCCGGCTCCCGGAGTGCGCCCTCAGCACCCCCGACCGCAAGGACTGCGCCGCCCAGCCGCTGCCGACCGTGAACAATGGCGAGGCGCGCACCGTCTCGGCAAAGGTGAGCGCGACCGCGAGTACCGGCACCCTGCTTGCACTGACCGCCGGTGACTCCTCCTCGCAGGGTGACTACTCGGCGAGCAAGCTGTCCCCGTCGTCCAAGTGGTCGGTCGCCCCGTCCACCGGCGGCTTCTCCTGGTCGTACCCCCTGCAGACGCCGCCGGTTCCCGGCGGCGGAGGGCCGGGGATCACCTTGGGCTACTCGTCGCAGTCGGTCGATGGCCGAACCTCGACCACCAACAATCAGGGTTCGTGGATTGGTGAAGGCTTCAGCTACGAGCCGGGCCACATCGAACGGCGCTACAAGCCGTGCGCTGACGACGGCCACAAGGAGGTCGCCGACCAGTGTTGGGCGTACGAGAACGCCACCATCCTGCTGAACGGCAAGTCGACCGAACTGATCAAGACCGCCGGTGGCTGGAAGTTCAGCTCCGACGACGGTTCCAAGGTCGAGAAGCTGTCGGGTGCCAACAACGGTGACAACGACGGCGAGTACTGGCGGGTCACCACCACCGGTGGCACCGAGTACTACTTCGGGCTGAACCGCCTACCGGGCTGGACCACCGGCAAGGAGGAGACGGCGTCGACGTGGACCGTTCCGATCTTCGGCGACGATGCTAACGAGCCCTGCAACAAGGCGGCCTTCGCCGACTCGTACTGCGACCAGGCGTGGCGTTGGAGCCTCGACTATGCCAAGGACCGCCACGGCAACGTCTCGTCCTACTACTACGGTCGCGAGAGCAACTGGTACGCCCGCGGCAACCGCACCGACCTCAACGGGATCGAGTACCACCGCGCTGGATGGCTGAAGCGGATCGACTACGGCCAGAAGGACGGTCAGGTCTACAGCACCAACGCTCCCGCACGAGTTCGCTTCGACACCGCCGAGCGCTGCCTGGCGAGCGGCACGATCGACTGTGACCCGCAGGACCTCAACGCGACCACCGCTCCGTACTGGCCGGACGTGCCCTGGGACCGCAACTGCGTCAAGGACACCAAGTGCAAGACCGACCAGATCACCCCGACCTTCTGGACGCGTAAGCGCCTGGTCGGGATCACCACGGAGATCCGAGGCGCGAGCGGCTGGACGGGGGTCGACAACTGGAAGCTCGACCACCTGCTCACCGACAACGGTGACGGCAGCCGCACCCTCTGGCTCAACAAGATCACGCACGCCGGCCTGGTGAACGGCACCGCCGCCATGCCGTCGGTGGAACTCGCCGGCCTCCAGCTGCCAAACCGGATCGACAGGACGGGCGATTTCATCGCACCTCTGATCCGATTCCGACTTGCCAAGGTCTACACCGATTCTGGCGCCGAGATCGACGTCAACTACGCGACGCCGGACTGCGCCGAGGGCAACCTGCCAACCGAGGGCAAGAGCACCCGCCGCTGCTACCCGGTCAAATGGAACCCGCTGGGCAGCGGCGACTCAATCACGGACTGGTTCCACAAGTACGTGGTCAGCGCGGTCATCGAGACCGACCGGACGGCACGCTCCCCGGACTCGGTCACCAAGTACGACTACCTCGACGGGGCCGCGTGGCGGCACGCCGCCGAGGACGGCATCAGCGACCCGAAGGAGCTGACCTGGAGCGACTGGCGCGGCTACGGTCGGGTTCAGGTGACCCAGGGAGATGGTCAGACGCAGACCACCAAGGCGGAGTACCGCTACCTGCGGGGCATGCACGGGGACGACGATCCGGACAGCACCAACCCGCGGTCGGTCACGATCACCGACTCCACGGGCGGCACCTATACCGACCACGACGAGCTCTCCGGTTTCCAGTACGAGAGCAAGACGTTCGACGGCGCCACGGAGATCAGTAAGACGATCAAGACTCCTTGGCGGTACAACACCGGCAGCGAGTCGCACAGCTGGGGCAACAGCGGATCGTACTTCGTCAACACCGCCTCCACCCGGGACTACACCGCTCTCGCGGCCGGCGGATGGCGGCAGACGAAGACCAGCACCAGCTACGACACGACGTACGGCCGGGCTTACCAGACCGAAAACGAGGGCGATGTCGACGTCACCGGTGACGAGGCGTGCAGCCGTACCAGCTATGTCACCGACGCCACCACCTACGGCACCAACCTGCCCTTCTACCTGAAGGACCTGGTCTCCCGGGTTGAGTCGGTCTCGGTCAAGTGCGCGACCACCCCGAACCGGGCCACCCAGGTCATCACGGATGACCGCACATACTACGACGGGCAGGCTTTCGGCAAGTCGAAGAGTTCCGGCAACCCGACGCGGACCGAGCGACTGGCCACGCACGACGGCACCACTGCCACCTACGCCCGGGTCGCCGAGGGCACGTTCGACAGCTACGGTCGGCCACTGACCGCAACCGACGCGGTCGGTGCTGTGACCACGACCAGCTACGTCGAGACCAACGGCCTGACCACCCAGGTCAAGGAGAAGAGCCCTCTCCTGCACGAGACGGTCACCAACTACGCCCCAGCCTGGGGCAGCCCGATCCAGCAGGTCGACCCCAACGGGCTGAAGAGCGTCCTGGAGTACGACCCGTTGGGCCGGCTCTCCAAGGTGTGGATGCCGGACAGCACGGGTGTCAGCGGACTACCGCCGAACACCAAGTACACGTACCTGGTCCGCGCCGACAAGCCAACGGCGGTCAAGACCGAGAAGCGGCAGAACGACGGCAGCTACAGCGTGGAGTACCAGCTCTACGACAGTCTGCTGCGTCCCCGGCAGATCCAGACCGAGGGCCCGGACGGCACCCGCATGGTTGCGGACACGTTCTACACCCCGACCGGCAAGGTGGAGCGGACATACGCCACCTATCAGGCCGCGGGTGCGCCCACTGACACGATCTATCCGGCCGTTCCCGCCGACACCAACGCCCAGACGGCCTATGTCTATGACGGGGCCGACCGAGTGACCGCCCAGATCTTCCTGGACGGCACCACCGAGAAGTGGCGGACCACCACCACCTACGGGGGTGACCGGGTGTCGGTCGACCCGCCCCAGGGCGAGACGCCGCGCACCACGATCACCAACGCGCTGGGGCAGGCCACCCAGCTGCTCCAGTACAAGGGCACCGGGCCCAGCGGCGCCTACGACAAGACCGAGTACACGTACACCTCTTCAGGTCAGCTGGCGACGGTGAAGGACCCGCTGGGCAACCTGTGGGAGAACAAGTACGACCAGCGTGGTCGCAAGACCGAATCGATCGATCCGGACGCCGGTCACTCGTACTTCAAGTACGACGACCTGGACCGGCCGACCGTCAGCACCAACGGGGTCGGCGCTTCGGTGAGCTACCGGTACGACGCGATCGGTCGGAAGACCGCGGTGTACAAGGGCGCGGATCCGAATACCGGGCAGTTGCTGAGTGAGTGGACCTACGACCTGGAGATGCTCGGCCAGCTCTCCGCCACCACCCGGCACGCCGTCGACGGCGGTCAGTACGTCACCTACTACGGCGCCTACGACGAGTTCTACCGCCCGCACGAGACCTACTACCAGGTGCCGGAGCAGGCGGGCGCCGAGCTCGCCGGTCTCTACAGCTTCGGCACCGAGTACAACTTCGACGGCACGGTACAGACGGTCGGTATGTCGGACGGTGGCGGGCTACCGTTCGAGTCGATCGCATACACCTACGACGCGCTGGAGCGGCTGAAAGCCAGCATCGGCGACGCGTCATACGTCACCGACGTCTCCTATGCGGCGACCGGCGAGGTGCTCCAGTCGGAGGTGCAGCTCGGCACGAAGAAGGCTTGGTCGACGTACGGGTATGAGCGGGCCTCGAAGCGGCTGAGCCACGTCCAGCTCGAACGCGCCGGCGCGCCGGTCATCGACATCGACGCCCGGTACAGCTACGACGACGCCGGCAACATCACTCGCATCGCGGACACCCCGACCGGGACCCGCGACGTGCAGTGCTTCACCTACGACTACCTCCGGCGGATGGACCGGGCCTGGACGTCGGCCAGCACCGCCACCGACCCGTGCGCTGGCGGTCCGTCCGCCACAGGCGTCGGCGGTATCGCGCCGTACCACCACGCCTACACCTACGACGAGGTCGGCAACCGCAAGTCCGAGATCCAGTACGCGACGAATGGCACCCCGCTGCTGGAACGCAGCTTTGAGCAACCTCTCCCGGGCCAGGCAAAGCCGCACACCGTGAGCAAGATGACGGAGAAGACCCCGTCCGGGGACCGGCTCTACACCTACGGGTACGACAACGCCGGCAACACCACGAAGCGCACCAAGGTGGGCGAGGACCAGACCCTGGTCTGGGACGCCGAGGGCAACCTCGAATCAGCGACGGCCAACGGCAAGAAGACCAGCTTCCTGTACGACGTCGACGGCTCCCGGATGCTCCGCAAGGAGCCGGGAACGACGACGCTCTACCTGCCGGGCATGGAGATCCGGCTCAACACCAACACCCACGCCACCGACGGCACCCGTTACTACTCCGTGCCCGGCGGCGGCACGATCGTCCGGAAGCTGGACGGGGTGCGCTACATCGCGCCGGACCACCACGGCACCGGCCAGGCTGTCGTGGACGAGACGGGCGGCATCGTCCACCGCCGGAGCACTCCGTTCGGTGAGTCGCGGGGTGCCCCGCCTTCGCCGGGTCAGTGGCCCACGGAGAAGGGCTTCGTCAACGGCAATCAGGACAGCAGCACCGGTCTGGTGAACATCGGTGCCCGCGAGTACGACACGGTGATCGGTCGGTTCATCTCGATCGACCCGATCATCGACGTCAACGACCCACAGCAGATGCACGGGTACGCGTACGCGAACAACAACCCAATTTCGTTCTCGGATCCGGATGGACTGAAGGCCTGTTCGGACGACGCCTGCGGGCCTGGGGCGGACTACGAGGACATGTACGGCAACTACCACGACGTCCCGGGTCACAACGACGGTTGCCACGGTTGCTCCGGGTCGTACGACCCGCACGCCCCACAGGAGAACCACCCACGCGCCAAGGACGGTGGCGGGGGCGGCGACGGCGGGGCGGCTGCCGCCGCGGAGCGCGCCCGTCAGCAGCGCATCGCCAAGGCCAAGGCCGTCCTCCTCGAGGCCGGCAAGGCACTCGCCAAGATCGCCATGGACGAGCTGGGTATAACGGACGCGCTCGACTGCTTCATGAAGGGCGACATCGGGGGTTGCGTCAACACCGCAATCACCGTTGCCAGCTCGTTCGTGGGCGGCATGCTGGGCAAGCTGGCCATGAAATACGGCAGTCCGTTCAAGTGGAAAAAGGGCTACGAACTCGGCGTCCGGGTCAAGGACCTGCTCGGCAAGCTGATCACCGGTGTCAAGGACTTCCTCAAGGCAGGAAAGAAGGCCTGCCACAGCTTCGCCCCAGGCACGCTCGTGCTCCTCGCCGATGGATCCACCAAGCCGATTGAGCAGGTCGAGCTGGGTGACCGTGTCGTCGCGACAGACCCGGAGACCGGTGGGTCAGTTCCAGAGGAAGTCGTGGCGACCCATGTCAATGTCGACGTCGACCTGACGGATCTGACTCTCACGATTGCCGGTCGTGACGTGATGGTCCAGACGACTCAGCATCACCCAGTGTGGAGCGCGGACCGGCTCGAATGGGTGTACGCCGGCGATCTCCGCGTGGGTGAACATCTCTATGCGCTCGATGGCGCCGCCGTAGCGGTCAGGAGCGTCAAGTCGTACATCCGTAGCAGGGTCATGCACGACCTGACTGTCGACTCTCTGCACACGTACTACGTGGTCAGTGGGGGATCTCCGGTTCTTGTTCATAATCGCGATATTTCCATGGACGAGGCGCTAGACCGCGCTGCGGTCCATGTCGGCGACAACCCGATGTCGCGCGAGTCGGGCAGCAGAGCTGTGCAGTTCGAAAATGGATATATCGACGAAAACGGCAACAAGGTGCGCAAGATCGCACGATTCGATGTAAATCCTAATGTTCCACACGTCCAGCAGGAGGGTCCCCACCTCAACCTGGAGACGCAGATCAACGGGCGAACGGTCAATAGTGGGCCGCTAAGGGATCCCCATACCGCGATTGACCCGTCTACGATCAGGCCTGGCGACTATTGCTGATGTTACGGATGTGAAGGGTTGATATGAAGGTTCGTTATGCCGAGAGCGCCAACGAGTTGGAACTTTCTGGTACGGGCACAGAATTGCGGACTCTCGCAACTTCTCTCCGCTCGATTCGAGGAAGCGTTTCCCTGAATGTTGACGGGGATCCATGGCCCTACGACAAGGCGCTGTCGTCAATCGAATATGAACGTACCTCAGGGCATATCGTAATCTCCTTCGTGTCGGATCGGTCGGCTTTGCACATAAGGGGTGGCGCAGAAGAGTTGGAGACCTTTGCGTCCATGCTGGAAGAGTTCGGGGAGGAAGGTGACATTGGCGCTCATATCCACATCGAACCTCGGCCTGATCATGAATTCTTTGCTCCGGATACCCAGCCTCTGATAATCGCACTGGTGAATTGACTCGCCTTGTCGCTGCAACTCACGCGACCTGGCGGGCGAAAGTTCGCCGAGCATGGACTCGCTCTATCGCCCTACGTGAGCGAGTGAGGTTGTCGAACAGCGCAGGGGGTGTGACTCGTCGAGTCACACCCCCTTTGCCGCTGTCAGTGGCAATACTGGTCAGGTCCTTGAGCAGGTGGCGCCGTTGAGCGAGAAGCTGGTCGGTGACGAGTACGACCCGCTCAGCGTCCCCTGATACCCGAAGCTGGCCGTGCCGCCGGGCGGGACGGACCCGTTGTGGCCGGTGTTCCGCGCGGTCACCGCGGACCCGCTCTGCGTCACCGTGGCGTTCCAGGCGTTGGTGACCTGCTGCCCGCTGGGCAGGTTGTAGGTCAGCGTCCAGCCGTTCAGCGCGCTCGACCCCGTGTTGGTGA
Organism: Micromonospora yongxingensis; assembly: GCF_052601155.1. Taxonomy (NCBI): domain Bacteria; kingdom Bacillati; phylum Actinomycetota; class Actinomycetes; order Micromonosporales; family Micromonosporaceae; genus Micromonospora; species Micromonospora yongxingensis. The sequence goes on along the minus strand of NZ_JBQXEO010000024.1, from coordinate 38,323 downwards.
TCTGCACGTCGGCCGTGAAGCCGTTGTTCCACGAGTTCGCCGTGTACTTCACCGCGCATCCCGCACCACCCGGCGGCGGGGTCGTCGGCGGCGGCGTGGTGGGCGGAGTGCCACCACCGTTGACGGCGGCGGAGAACGACGTCACCGCCAGGCCGGCGCCGCCCTGCCAGGGCTCGAAGCCGGCCTGGATGCTGGTCAGGTACCAGCTGTTGGTGATCGCGCCCCGGTTGCGGACGTCGTTGATGAAGTCCAGCACGCTGAGGTTCAGGCTGGTGATCGGCGACGGCGCGACGTAGGAGATGACGTTGTTGGAGCCGTTGCTGCCCCGCCAGACCTCCCAGGTGCGGCCGGCCAGATTCGTCGTGCCGACCACCGAGCCGATGGGTTGGATCGAGCCCTGCCGGTTGAGCCAGATCATGATCTCCATCTGGTTCACCCCGTCCCGCTTGGGCGAGGGGTCCAGCCAGATGTCGTACGACGCGTTGTAGATGGCGCCGCTGACGTACCGGTAGTTGATGCTGCTGGTGGCGCTGCTGATCTGGCTCACCTGGATCGGCAGGTTCGTGCCGGGGGAGCAGTTGGTGTAGTGACAACCGAAGAACGCCGAGGGGTACGCGGTGGGCGCGCCGTTGGTGGGGTTGCTGCCGTTCTGGGTGGTGATCTCGAAGCCGGTGTCGGTGACGTTGATGCACTGCTGGGCGGTGGTGCCCCAGCGGTTGTTCTGCACCACGTAGCGGCCCTGGATGACGGTCGAGCCGTACTGCTCGCAGATCTGCGTGTCGGCGGAGGCGTTGCCGCCGAGTGCCACGGCGACGATCGAGCCGCCGAGCAGCAGGCCGGTGGCGACCAATGCCCGAAGTGGACGTTTCATGACGCTCCTTGACTGCGGCGCGTGCCGGGCGCCGGACTGGGTCGGGGCAGGTGCGGGAGCGCTCCCACGCTCAATGACACATTTACATGTCTGAAACTCGTGCGCAACCGTGCGCGTCAAACTGGTGAAATGTGAGGATTGCCACGCCCGCGCCGGACGGCTGCCGGGCGACGTCCAGCTACGCGACGCGTACCGCCGACGAGCGGCTCCGGGCGGGCCGATCGGACTCTGGCGTGCACCGATAGCGCCGAGTAGCGTGTTGCCTCCAACGCGTGCCGCATCCCCTCCGGAGGCGTACACCACCATGGGTGGCTCCCCCCTGCGCATCCTCGTCGTCGGCGCGGGCATTGCCGGCCTGGCCGTAGCCCGGGCGCTACGCCTGGCGGGTTTCCGGCCCGACGTCACGGACAAGCTGCCACCGGGGGAGTCCACCGAGACCGGGCTCTACCTGCCGGGCAACGCCGCCCGCGCGCTGCGCCGGCTGGACCTGCACGACCCGGTCCGCCCGCTCGGCCAGGTCATCCGTCGGCAACGCTTCTTCGATGCCGCGGGCGCGCCGCTCTGCGAGGTCGACCTCGACACCCTCTGGGCCGGCGTCGGCGAATGCCGGGCGCTGCCCCGGGCGGACCTGCACCGGGTGCTGCTCAGCGGCGCCGGCGGCGCCGTCCGGCACGGCGCCGAGGTCCGCACCCTGGACCTGCTCCCGGGCGGGGTCGGGGTCACCTTCACCGACGGCACCAGCACCGAGTACGACCTGGTCATCGGCGCCGACGGGCCGCGCTCCTCGGTCCGCGCGCTGGCGTCCCTCGGCGGTCCGCCCCGCCCCGTCGGGCAGGTGGTCTACCGGGCCGTGCTGCGCGACGGCCCGCCCGTCACCGAGTGGACCGCCCTGCTCGGCCAGCGCTCCGGGTTCCTGATGGTGCCGATCGGCGCCGGTCGGCTGCACTGCTACGCCGACGAGGCCGGCACCGATGCCCCCGCCGACCCGCTGGCCCGGTTGCGCGAACTCTTCGCCGACTACCGAGGCCCGGTGCCCGAGGTGCTCGCGGCACTCGACGGGGTGCACGTCGGCATCACCGACGAGGTGGAGCTGGGCCGCTGGTACCGGGGGCGGGTGCTGCTGGTCGGCGACGCCGCGCACGCCACCGCGCCGACGTTGTCCCAGGGCGCGGCCATGGCGCTGGAGGACGCGGTGGTGCTGGCCGAGTCGCTACGGGCCGCCGGCAGCGTGGAGGCGGCCCTGGTCGCGTACGAGAGTCGCCGGCGTCCGCGTACCCGCTGGGTGCGGGACCGGACCCGGGACCGCAACCGGACCAGGGACGTGCCGCCGGCGCTGCGCGACCCGCTGCTGCGCGGACGTGGCGGCCGGATCTTCGGAGAGCACTACCGGTTGCTGGTGGGCCCGCTGTAGATCGTGTCCCGCCACCCCACGCGGCGCTCCGACCTGCCGGGGACTATTCTTCCTGCGGATGACGGCCCGCCGATAACCAGCGTGTGCCGAGCGGGACAACCGAGAACCGGAGGCCACTCGTGACCACCGTCGCACCCAAGCCGGTCGTGACCCGGCCCTGGCCGGTCCGGGAGCCGGTCAAGGGGTCGGCCATCGCGCGGCTGCTGCGTACCACGGACGCGAAGCAAATCGGGATCATGTACATGGTCACCGCGTTCGTGTTCTTCATGATCGGTGGCCTGATGGCCCTGGTCATGCGGGCTGAGCTGGCCCGCCCCGGGCTGCAGTTCCTGTCGCCCGAGCAGTACAACCAGCTCTTCACGATGCACGGCACGATCATGCTGCTGTTCTTCGCGACGCCGATCGTGTTCGCGTTCGCGAACTACATCGTGCCGATCCAGATCGGCGCGCCCGACGTTTCCTTCCCGCGGCTGAACAGCTTCGCCTACTGGCTGTACCTGTTCGGCGGCACGATGGCGACCGCCGGCTTCATCACCCCCGGTGGCGCCGCCGACTTCGGCTGGTTCGCGTACGCGCCGTTGAGCAGCGTCGAGCACTCGCCCGGCGTCGGCGCCAACATGTGGATCATGGGTCTGGCCATCTCCGGTCTGGGCACCATCCTCGGCGCCGTGAACATGATCACCACCGTGCTGACGCTCCGCGCGCCCGGCATGACCATGTTCCGGATGCCGATCTTCACCTGGAACATCCTGGTCACCAGCCTGCTGGTGATCCTGGTCTTCCCGCTGCTGGCCGCCGCGCTCTTCGCGCTGGCCGCGGACCGCATCCTCGGCGCCCACGTGTACGACCCGGCGACCGGCGGGCCGATGCTCTGGCAGCACCTGTTCTGGTTCTTCGGGCACCCTGAGGTCTACATCGTCGCGCTGCCGTTCTTCGGCATCATCAGCGAGGTCATCCCGGTCTTCTCCCGCAAGCCGATCTTCGGCTACAAGGGTCTGGTCGCCGCGACCGTCGCGATCGCCGCGCTCTCGATGAGCGTCTGGGCGCACCACATGTTCGCCACCGGCCAGGTGCTGCTGCCGTTCTTCAGCTTCCTGAGCTACCTGATCGCCGTGCCGACCGGTATGAAGTTCTTCAACTGGATCGGCACCATGTGGCGGGGCCAGATCAGCTTCGAGACGCCCATGCTCTGGGCGGTCGGCTTCCTGGTCACCTTCCTCTTCGGTGGTCTCACCGGTGTGCTGCTGGCCAGCCCGCCGATCGACTTCCACGTGTCGGACTCGTACTTCGTGGTGGCGCACTTCCACTACGTGCTCTTCGGCACCATCGTGTTCGCGGTCTTCGCCGGCATCTACTTCTGGTTCCCGAAGATGTTCGGTCGGATGCTCGACGAGCGCCTGGGCAAGGTGCACTTCTGGCTCACCATGATCGGCTTCCACACCACCTTCCTGGTGCAGCACTGGCTCGGCAACGAGGGCATGCCCCGCCGGTACGCCGACTACCTGCCCAGCGACGGCTTCACCACGCTGAACATGATCTCCACGGTCGGCGCGTTCATCACCGGTATCTCCACGCTGCCGTTCATCTACAACTGCTGGAAGTCGTACAAGACCGGCCCGGTGGTCGAGGTGAACGACCCCTGGGGTCACGGCAACTCGCTGGAGTGGGCGACCAGCAGCCCGCCCCCGCTGCGCAACTTCGACCGGATGCCCCGGATCCGCTCCGAGCGGCCGGCGTTCGACGCGAAGTTCCCGGAGCTGGCCGCCGGCGGCCAGAGCCTGGCCGGCCCGCCGGAGGGTGGCGCCAAGCCGCTCACCAGCCAGTCGGACGGCGGGGCCAGCTACCGCGAGGACACCGCCAGCGACATCGACCGGCACTGACGCTCACCGCAGCAGCCGTACGACGGGCGCCGCCCCCGGGACCACCCGGGAGCGGCGCCCGTCGCCATGTCCGGTACCGCGCTCGTCCCGCCCCTGGTTCGTCGGGCATCTCTTCCTGATGAGCGTGATACCTGTGAGTCATAAATATGCCTCAGAGGTATCACGCTCATTTGCGCATGCGGCTCCGACGGTCGCCGCCATGGCCGTGGGGGCCACCAAGAGACGGTCGCCGCCACGGCGGCGCGGGCCACCAGGAACAGCGACGGTCAGCAAGGCCAGTCGCGACGGCCGCCGTCTTTGGCGGGCGAAGTCGCCTGCCGGCCGGGCACGGTCCGGTCGGTGACGGCGGCGGTGAGCCGGCCGTCAGCGGGTGGCGGAGGTGAAGTCGGCCTCGACGGGCGGTACCAGAGCGGCCGCGTCGGCGTTCCGGCGGCGGCGTAGCTCGATCGGGAGTACCACCAGGGTGACGAGCGCGCCCAGGGCGCCGGTCACGACGAAGCCCCAGAGCGGCGCGCTGGCGTCGATCACCGCGCCGGCGAGTGGCGCGCCGATGGCGATGCCGACGGTGACCGCCGAGCCGTGCAGGCCCATCGCCTCACCGCGCACCTCGGGCGGGGCCAGCCGGCTGACCGCGTCCGAGGAGGCCGCGATGGTCGGCGCGCAGAGGGCGCCCGCCGGGATCAGCGCCAGGGAGAGCAGCCACCAGTGCGAGCCGCCCAGCCCGACCGGGATGGTGCAGAGGCCGAGCGCAGCGGCCAGCGCCAGCGGGGAGAGCGACCGGTGCACGGCGCCGTAGGCGAACCCGCCGACCAGCGAGGCGACCGCCCACATGGCCAGCACGGCGCCGGTCCAACCGACCTCGCCGCTGGCCCGCAGCACGGCCACCACGGCCACGTCGGTGCCACCGAGCACCAGCGTGGCGGCGGCGCTGACGGCCAGCACGGCGAGCAGTCGGGGAGTCAACCACTCCCGGCGGGGCACCCGACGCCGTGGGCCGGTCGGCTCGGCGGCACTGCGGGTCGGCGGGTTGAGCAGCCACAGACCGATGCCGGCGGCGACGATGCCGGCGCCGACCAGGTACAGGGTCGTCCGGGCGGAGATCGCCGTGACCAGCGCCACCGCCAGCGCCGGGCCGATCATGAAGGACAGCTCCACCGACATCGAGTCCAGCGCGTACGCCGGGCGGCGCCGGTCCTCCGGGACCAGCGCGGCGATCGACTGGCGGACCACCGAGAAGATGGGCAGGGCGAGCGAGCCGGCCACGAAGGCGGCCGGCAGCAGCAGCTGGTACGACAGCGAGGGCGCCGTGGTCCAGAAGAGCCCCTCGGCGATCGCGGTGAGCACCAGGACCGGGCGCAGGCCACGCCGGTCCACCAGCCGGCCGAGCAGCGGGCCGCCGATCGCCGCGCCGACCGTGACGGCCGCTCCGACCAGACCGGCCGCCCCGTAGCCCCGGTCGAGGTCGAGCACCACGTAGAAGGTCAGCGTCACGCCGGTCGCGGTGAGCGGGATGCGGGCGAGGACGGCGAGCAGCAGCAGCGACCGCAGGCCGGGTATGGCGAGCGCATCCCGGTAAGGCTTCATGTTCACGTGGGTCCGTACCTCCGGCGACATCCTCGACCGGAGGCGGGCGGATGACCAGCCAATTACCGCTTCATGCGGCCCTGATCACAGGTTGACCGTGCAGGGTCACCCCTTCGCCCTCCATCGCCCGCAGCGCCACGTCGGTGGTCGCCGGGGCCACGGCGGCGGTCAGTTCGAGCAGCACGGTGGTGGCGAAGCCCTCCCGGGCGGCGTCCAGAGCGGTCGCCCGGACGCAGTGGTCCGTGGCGATGCCGACCACGTCGACCCGGTCCACGTCGTGTCGGCGCAGCCAGTCGGCCAGGCACTCGCCGTCGTCGGCATGCCCCTCGAAGCCGGAGTACGCCGCCGCGTGCTCGCCCTTGTGGAAGATCGCCTCGACCCGCCCGGTCTCCAGGTCGGGGTGGAACTCCGAGCCGCTGGTGCCGACCACGCAGTGCCGGGGCCAGGACTCCACGAAGTCCGGCGGATCGCCGAAGTGCGCGCCGGGGTCGATGTGGTAGTCCTTCGTCGCGACCACGTGTGCCCAGCGGTCGGGCTCGGCGGCGAGCAGCCGCGAGATGCCGGCGGCCACGCCGGCGCCGCCCCCGACGGCCAGCGAGCCGCCCTCGCAGAAGTCGTTCTGCACGTCGACGATGATCAGCGCGTTGGCCATCGGGATCTTCCTCTCCTCGCGATCGGGTCTGTGGTGACGGTCCTGGGCGAGGCTCAGTCGGCGGGTACGACGGTGACCGGCACGGCCGGGTCGCCGGCGGAGAGCTTCAGCCCCTCCCACGGGATCGAGATCAGGCATTCGCGCAGGTGCTCCCGCGACTCGTCCAGGGAGGGCAGCGCCACCGTCTCGCCCTCGACCACGTACGAGCGCTGGAGCATCCGATCGTTGGGCTGCCGGTCCGGCACACCCTGGGGCACGATGACCTCCTCGGTGGCGGTGCCCGTCGGCTTGTGTCGGCGGACGGCCACCTTCCGGCCACCGATGGTCGCCTTGTGCTCGGAGCGCTTCACCACCGGCCGTCCCTCGACCTCGACGAGCTTGTAGACCAGCCCGGCGGTCGGCGCGCCGGAGCCGGTGACCACGGCCGTGCCCGCGCCGTACATGTCCACCGGCTCGGCGGCCAGCGAGGCGATGGAGTACTCGTCCAGGTCGCCGGAGACGATGATCTTCGTTTCGGTGGCGCCCAGCGAATCCAGCAGCTCCCGGGACTGCTGAGCGATCACCGCCAGGTCGCCGGAGTCGATCCGTACCGCCCGCAGCTCCGGCCCGGCCACCGCGATCGCGTTGCGGATGCCCTGGCTGATGTCGTACGTGTCGACCAGCAGCGTCGTGTCCTTGCCCAGCGTGGCGACCTGCGAGGCGAAGGCCGCCCGCTCGTCGTCGTGCAGCAGCGTGAACGCGTGCGCCGCCGTACCGGCGGTGGGGATGCCGTAGCGCGCGCCGGCGGCGAGGTTGGAGGTGAACCGGAACCCGGCCAGGTACGCGGCCCGCGCCGCGGCCACCGCGGCCTCCTCGTGCGCCCGGCGTGAGCCCATCTCGATCAGAGCCCGACCGCGCGCCGCGGTCACCATCCGGGCGGCGGCGGCCGCCACCGCGCTGTCGTGGTTGAGCACGGAGAGCACCAGGGTCTCCAGCACGACGCATTCGGCGAAGCCGCCGGAGACGGTGAGGATCGGCGAACCGGGGAAGAACAGCTCACCCTCGGCGTACCCGTCGATGTCGCCTGTGAAGCGGTAGTCGGCGAGCCAGGCGGCCGCCGCCTCGTCGACCACCCCGGTCCTCCGCAGGAAGTCGATCTCCTTCGGGTCGAAGCGGAAGTCGCGGACCAGGTCGATCAGCCGGCCGGTGCCGGCGACGACGCCGTAGCGGCGGCCGGTGGGTAGCCGGCGGCTGAACACCTCGAAGACGCAGCGGCGGTCGGCGGTGCCGTCCTTCAGGGCCGCGCTGACCATCGTCAGCTCGTAGTGGTCGGTCAGCAGCGCGGGGCGGAGGGTGCTCACCGCCCCAGCCTAAGGTTCAGCCCGCGTCGCCGCCCTCGTGGCCCGGGATCGACCGCAGCGCGGCCCACAGTTCGGCCCGGCCGGTCACGCCGAGCTTGGTGTAGATCCGCTGGAGGTGGTTTTCCACCGTGCGGGCGGAGAGGTAGAGACGCTCCGCGATGGCCTTGCTGGTCGCGCCGTGGGCGGCGAGGCGAGCCACCTGCCACTCACGTTCGGTCAGCACCGGCGCCCCGGCGTGCAGCGCGGGCGTGCGGATCAGGTCGCAGCGGCCGAGCAGCCCGGCCAGGCGCTCCCGGGCCTCACCGGCCGCCGGCGAGTGCTGCTGCCGCAGCCGGTGCAGGGCCTGGGCGGTGGCCTCGGCGGCGTACACGTGCAGCTCCAGCGCGGAGTAGTCGTCGGCGACGGCGAGCAGGTCCGGGGCGGAGTCGGTGACCGCGGCCCGGGCGTGCCGGGCGAGCAGGGGTGGGAGCACCCCGTCGACCTGCTCGGAGAGCTCCGCGAGGCGCTGGGCGACGGTGCGCCGGCCGCCGTCGGAGCAGGTGGGGCCGACCGGGGCGCCCGCCTGGTCCAGCCGGACCAGGTCGTGCAGGACGTGCACCTCGTGCCCGGCGAAGCCGTCCGCGCGCAGCCGGTCCACCAGATCGCTGAGCTGCTTGGCCGCGCCGGGCAGGTCGCCCGACGCCGCGAGGACCGCGCCTCGGGCCTGCTCCAGCCAGGGGTAGAGCACCGCCATGCCCGGCGCGTGGGTCCGGTCGGCCTCGGCCATCGCCTCCGCGGCCTGCGCCGCGTCGCCGCGCAGCGCCGCCGCCTGGGCGCGTTCGGCCTGAGCCAGACCGGCATAAACCCGACTGGTGGCCAGCACCGCGCAGGCGCCCAGTGAGGTACGCATCGCCGCGTCGCTCTGCCCGCGCAGGCGGGCCGCGTACGCCTGGAGGATGGCCAGGTAGCCGGTGCCGAGCCGGAAGTCACCGGCACCGGCGAGGTCGGCGAACTCGTCGGCGACGATCGCGTCGATCCCGACCAGGTCGCCGGTGAGCATGAGCCGGGTGCCCCGGGCCAGCTCCAGGGCCAGTTGCAGGTACGGCATGTCGGTGCGCCAACTGGCCGCCGCGGAGTGCACCTGGGCGATCGCCGTACCGCTGCGGGCGAGCTGGCCCTGCGCGGCCTGGACGTACGCGATGGTGCTGCGGGCCAGCTCGCGGGCGGCGACGCTGGCCGCAGGCCGGTCCAGCACCCGCTGGCTGAGCCGGACGGCGGTGGCCGTGTCCAGCCGGTGCAGTCGCATGATCGCCTCGAAGGCGTGCACCCGGGCCCGGTCGGCGGAGTCGCTGAGCTGCTCGACGCGGCTCGCGATCTCCTCCACCGTGGACTCCCGGCTCAGCCCCCAGTAGCTGACCATCCCCCGCACGGTCAGCCACCGGCAGAGCCGCCGCTCGTCGCCCGGGTCGGGGGTCACCGCGTCGAGGACGTCGATCGCCTCGTCCGGCCGGTCGGCGAACATCAAAATGGTGGCCAGCAGTTCGGCGGCGTCCGAGCCGCCGTCGGCGTTCAGCGCGGCGCGGGCCAGCCTCGTCGCCAGCGGCACGTCGTAGCGGGTGAACGCCTGCACGGCCGCGTCGACCAGCAGGGCGGGGTCCTGCGCGGTGCCCGAGTCGAGCCGCCACACCGCGACCCGCAGGAGGTCGTCGCGGCGGCGCTTGCCGACCTGCTCCAGCAGCTCCGCGAGGTGCGCCTGGAGCCGGCGGGTGCGGCTGACCGGGCAGCGGCGTCGCATCACCTCGCCGTAGAGCGGGTGGGCCAGCCGGACGTTGGTCCGGCGGTCGCTCTGCACGACGCTGATCAGCCCGCGTTCCTCGGCCATCTCCACGTCGGCCGACTCGGCGGCCAGGTTGAGCAGGTGCAGACCCAGCGGTTCGCCGAAGGCGACCAGCTCGACGACCGCGCGGACGCCGTCGGTGAGCTGCCCGACCCGGGTGTCGATCAGATCGGTCAGGTTGGGTGCCAACTCCAGGCGCCCGGTCCACTTCCAGATGCCGTAGGTGCGCTTCAGCTCCGCGCTGCCGTTGGCGGCGTGCACCAGCTCCCGCAGCAGAAGTGGGTTGCCGGCCGACAGCCGGCCGAGCCGGTCGGCGGAGCCGGCGTCGACCGGGCCACCCAGGATCGCCGCCAGCAGACCGGCGGTCTCGGCCTGCGGCATCGGGGTCAGCTCGACGTGCTCGACCAGATCGTCGGTCCAGAGTGCCCGGATCGGCAGCGGGATCTGCTCGCCGTCGCGCAGGGTGCCGATCACCGTGGCGTTCTCCGCCCGGGCGACAAGGTGCACCAGCGCCGCCGACGGCGGGTCGAGCAGGTGCGCGTCGTCGATGGCGAGCACGATCCGCCGACCGGCGGCCTGCTGTTGCAGGACGCCCAGTGCCCAGCGCAGAATGCCTGCGGGGGACAGCCCCTGCGGTTGCTCGGCGGGAAGGACCTGCACCAGCCCGCCGAACGGCAGCGCGGCGGTGGTGGCGCTGGCCGCGATGGACCAGATCGCGTAGCGGTCGGTGGGCAGGGTGCTCACGCCCTCGCGCAGCAGCCGGCTCTTGCCGATGCCCGCGCTGCCGCTGAAGAAGAGCCCCCGGCCGGCCTCGCCGGTCACCGCCGCCAGCAGGCGGTTGAGCTCCTCGGTTCGGCCGACGAACTTCCATCGACTCATCCGGGCAGCATATCCATCGAAACCTGTCCGCGCGCGTACCGTCACGCACCGAAGTTGAGTAATCTCGCGATTACTGGTGAGTATCCGAAGTGTTCGGCCCGGTCACCGGTCCGCACGTACTGTTCCGACATCCGGGTTCTGTCACCGGATTTTCTCCACGCGACCGGCGCGCCGGTCGCCCGCCACGGGAGGCCACCTGATGAAGCAGGGCCCTCTCCCCTCGGTCGACTCGCCGGACGACATGGCCGGCCCGACCGACCTGCCGCGCTGCGGCCCGCTGCCCACCCGGGTCGGCGTGACCGGTCCCGGTTCGGAGGAGCCGCTCGGCGTGGTCGCCGTCGGCCCGGCCGGCGCCGAGCGTCGTGCGGTGCTCGCCACCCTGCTCGGGCTCGACCCGGTCATGCTCACCGTGCCGGCGGGCAGTTGGCTGGTGGTACGGCACGCGAAGGTGCCCAGCCGGGCGGCGTACGTGCCGGGCTACCGCCAGCCGCACTCCTACGGCGCCGACCGGCATGCCGCCGGTCCGGCGCTGGCCCGCCCGCCCCGGCGGGTCGAGCTGAGCGTGCCCGAGCCGCTGCTGCGGCACTTCACCCTGATCGACACACCCGACAGCGGCACCCTCGGCGTGGCCGGCGGCCGGGTGCTGCTCGACGCGGTCGGCCGGGCCGGCGCGCTGCTCTTCGTGATCGCGGCCGACCAGGCGTTCACCGCCGCTGAGCTGAACCTGCTCGCCGAGGTCGCCTCGGCCCCGGTGCGGGTCGTCTTCGCGGTCACCCCGGGCGCGGCGACGACGGAGGACGCGGGGGCGTCCGTCCCGCCGGCCGGCGGTGTGACCGGCGAGGTCGACCCGGTCGCGGTGACCGTGGCGGCGCACCGGGCGGCGTTGCTGGCCGCCGTGCCGGCGCTGGCCGGTGCGCGGTGGTTCCCGATCTCCGACGCCGACTCCGCGGCCGACCTGCGCCGGGCGCTGGTGGGTTGGGCGGCCGACGAGGGGTTGCACCGGGCCAGCGTGGATCCGCCGGTGTTCCCGGGCCAGCACGACCGGGTGGCCGTGGTCGCCGACCCGGGGGACTGGTCCGAGCAGCTCGACCGGCAGACCCGCTCCTGCGCCCAGCGGATCCGCCAGCACCTCGCCCTGGAGTTGGCGAACGCCCACCTGCGGGTGGTTCAGGAGATCGTCTTCGGGGTCGGCTGCGCCGGCCTGCCGGAGCTGCTGGACCGGGAGATGGCGGCGTTGTCGCTGCTCGCGACCGCCCAGTGCGATCACGCGGTGCGGGGCATCATCGCCGATGCCGCGACCCGGGTGCTCGGGGCGCCGCCAGCGGAGGGCGTACGCCGCCGGATCGCCACCGCCGTTCAGTACGGCCTGGCCGATCACCGGTCCGGCCGGGACCTGGACCGGGTGTTGCTGATCACCAGTACGGCCGGGGTGGCCGGGCTGACCGGCCCGGACGCGATCGACGCGCTCGCCGGCTACCCGACCGCGGCCCGCGACGAGGTGCTCCCGCCGGTCGCGGTGGCGCTCTCCGGCGGGTGCTGGCAGACCTGGCGTACCCCTGGCAACGACGACCACAACGCGGCGCGGGCGTGGTCCCAGCGTGCGCTGCGGGAGGTCGAGCTGGGGTTGTCCCGGGAGATCTCCCGACGGTTCGAGGTGATCCGCCTCTCGCTGGGCGCGGTGCTCTCCGATGCAGTCGACCACGGCATCCTGCTCGCCTGACCGCGTGGCCGCCCACCGACCCGGGTCCGCACCGCACCGTGCCTCGGACGACGCCCAGGGCGGGTCCGGCGCGGCCGGGCTGGGTGATCCTCGCCGGGCCGGCGTTCCGGTTCCTCGGTTCCGGGAAACCGGTGGCACGATGGGGGGCATGGCGGCTCCGCAGGTTGCACCGGTCGAGACGCCGGCCACTGACGAGGTGCCGGCGTCCGACCGGCAGTGGGTGACGATCGTGTGGGACGACCCGGTCAACCTGATGACCTACGTGACCTGGGTCTTCCAGAAGCTTTTCGGCTACAGCCGGGAGAGGGCCGAGCAGCTCATGCTGGACGTGCACCACAAGGGCCGGGCGGTGGTCTCCACCGGCGCCCGGGAACGCATGGAGCACGACGCGTCGCAGCTGCACGCGTACGGGCTGTGGGCGACGGTGGACCGCTCGTGAGCATGTTCCGCCGCCAGGCCGGCCGCTACGTCGCCACCTTCGCCGTCGACGAGGTCCGGGTGCTGCGCAAGGTCGCCACCGAGGTGGTCGGTCTGCTCACCGATGGCTTCGACCACACCGACCCGGTCGTCGGCCGGCTCTTCCCGGAGGTCTACCCGGAGGACGCGGCCGGCTCGGCCGAGTTCCGCCGCTACACCGAGGGCGACCTGAAGACCGCGAAGATCGACCAGGCCGGTGCGATCCTGGCGGCGCTGCCCGACGAGGCCGGCGGCGAGGTACGGCTGGACGCCGAGGCGGCGGAGGCGTGGCTGCGGGCGTTGAACGACGCCCGGCTGGCGATGGGCGTCCGGCTGGAGATCAAGGACGGCACGGACCTGGGCGAGGAGTTGGACGACGCGGTGGCCGAGGATCCGGCGTCCAGCCGGGTGTTCCAGTTGTCGGTCTACGCATATCTCGGATATCTGCAGGAGTCGCTGCTCAACGCCTTGATCGACTAGTGGTGACCCGCGCCACTTCGGCCCGCGCCCCGGCAGGCGTTAGGCTGGAGCACGTGCTGAGCATCGACCGGTCGATCATCGACGCGATCGTCGCCCACGCGCGCCGGGACCACCCCGACGAGGCGTGCGGCGTGGTCGCCGGTCCCGTCGGCAGCGACACCCCGACCCGGCACATTCCGATGGACAATGCCGCGCGGTCGATGACCTTCTACGAGTTCGACTCGATGGAGCACCTGCGGGTGTGGCGCGAGATGGACGACCGGGACGAGGAGCCCGTCGTCATCTACCACTCGCACACCGCCACCGAGGCGTACCCGTCGCGGACGGATGTCTCCTTCGCCGGTGAGCCGGGCGCGCACTACCTGCTCGTCTCGACGCGCGAGCCCGACTCGGAGGAGATCCGGTCGTTCCGGATCGTCGACGGCGTGGTCGCCGAGGAGCCGGTCCAGGTCGTGGAGGCCGGGGTGGATCCGCACGCCGTCCAGTCCTACATGTTCGGGCAGAGCCCGGCGACGGTCGACTACGAGTGTTCCGGCCGCTGACCCGTCAGCGTCCGCACCCGGTTCGTCCCGTCACCGTAGGCACACCCGAACGAGGAGCACGACATCATGGCCATTGAGGTTCGCATCCCCACCATCCTGCGCAGCTACACCGGCGGCGCCAAGGTCGTCGAGGGCACCGGCGACACCCTGAGCGACCTGCTCGCCGACCTGGACTCCCGGCACGGCGGGCTGCGCGGCCGCCTGGTCACCGAGACCGGCACGCTGCACCGCTTCGTCAACGTCTACGTCAACGACGAGGACGTCCGCTTCCTCGGCGCGCTGGACGCCAAGCTCTCCGACGGCGACAGCGTCACCATCCTGCCGGCCGTGGCCGGCGGCGCGTTCGGCTTCGCCGCGGCAGCGGCGATCAGCCAGCACGCTGTCGCCGTCCGCTGAGGGCGGTCGTCATGGCGCGGTACGACAGCCTGCTCGACGCGTGCGGGGGTACGCCGCTGGTCGGCCTGCCCCGGCTCTCCCCGACGGTGCCGGACGGCGCTCCACCGGTGCGGCTCTGGGCCAAGCTGGAGGATCGGAACCCGACCGGCAGCATCAAGGACCGGGCGGCGCTGTTCATGGTCCGCGCCGCCGAGGAGGCCGGGCGGCTCCGGACGGGTGACACCATCCTGGAGCCGACCAGCGGCAACACCGGCATCTCGCTGGCGATGGTGGCCAAGCTGCGCGGCTACCGCCTGGTCTGTGTGATGCCGGAGAACGTCTCCACCGAGCGGGTCCAACTGCTCCGTATGTACGGCGCTGAGATCATCTTCTCGCCGGCGGCGGGTGGCTCCAACCAGGCCGTCGCCACCGCGAAGCAGATCGCCGCCGAGCATCCGGACTGGGTGATGCTGTACCAGTACGGCAACGAGGCGAATGCCCGGGCGCACTACGAGACGACCGGGCCGGAGTTGCTGCACGACCTGCCCACCATCACGCATTTCGTGGCCGGGCTGGGCACCACCGGCACCCTGATGGGCACCGGGCGGTACCTGCGGGAGAAGGTAGACGGCATCCAGGTCGTCGCGGCCGAGCCGCGCTACGGCGAGGTGGTCTACGGCCTGCGCAACATCGACGAGGGGTACGTGCCGGAGCTGTACGACGCCTCGGTGCTCTCCCGGCGGTTCTCGGTCGGCACCCGGGACGCGGTGCTGCGTACCCGGCAGCTCGTGGACGTGGAGGGCATCTTCGCCGGCTTCTCCACCGGTGCCATCCTGCACGCCGCGCTCGCGGTGGCGCACGAGGCGGTCCGCGACGGCCGCCGTGCCGACGTGGCCTTCGTGGTCTGCGACGGCGGCTGGAAGTACCTGTCCACCGGCGCGTACGGCGGCACGCTCGCCGACGCCGAGGAGGCCCTGGACGGCCAGCTCTGGGCCTGACCGCCGTGGTCCCTGTCGTACGGGCCGTCGACGCACGCGTCGATGGCCCGTACGCTGCCCGGAGTGTCGTGAACGGGTGTCACGTTCGTGACAACTTCCAGCGGATGATTCTTGCCGCCGGGTACCCCGGCGTAGGCTGCGCAGCGTGGCGTACGCGTCGGTAGAGATCATGGCCGGGACGTTGGCCGGCTCGCATGCTACTGACAGTGACAGCGAGACAACCCGATGCGACTGACGGTCCTGGGTTGTGCCGGCAGCTTCCCCGGTCCCGAGTCGCCGTGCTCGGCCTACCTGGTCGAGGCCGACGGCTTCCGGCTCCTGGTCGACTTCGGCTCGGGTTCGCTGTCCAGCCTCCAGCGGTACGCGGGGCTGCACGCCCCGGACGCGATCCTGCTGACCCACCTGCACTGCGACCACATCCTCGACGCCGTGTCGTACGTGGTGGTCCGCCGGTACGCCCCGGACGGGCCCTACCCGGCGCTGCCGGTGTACGCGCCCGCTGGGGCACCGGACCGGCTCAGCGCCGCGTACGGCGACGACGGCACCGTGGAGGACGTCTACCAGTTCTACGCCCTCCAACCGGGCACCTTCCCGATCGGGCCGTTCACGGTCACCGTCGACCGGGTCAACCACCCCGTCGAGACGTACGGGGTGCGGCTGGAGCACGACGGCCGGTCGCTCTGCTACTCGTCGGACACCGCGCCCTGCGACGCGCTGCTGCGGCTGGCCCAGAACGCCGACGTCTTCCTCTGCGAGGCCAGCTACCTCGACGGCGCGGACAACCCGCCGGATCTGCACCTCACCGGCCGGGAGGCGGGTGAGACGGCGACCAAGGCGGTGGTGGGCCGCCTGCTGCTCACCCACCTGGTGGCCGCCTGGGGCAGTGAGGCGCACACGCTGGAGTCGGCCGCCGCCGCGTACACCGGGCCGCTCGAGGTGGTCCGGGCCGGCGCCAGCTACGACGTCTGACCCGCCGCGTCCCGGTCCCGCGGGGCGGCCAGCGGTCTTGTGCCGTACTGTTCGCCGGCCGGTCAGCGGACGGTCGTCTGGCGCACCGGTGACACCCGCACGGTGTGGACATGCGGATCGCCATCGTCACCGAGTCGTTCCCGCCAGACGTGAACGGCGTCGCGCACTCCGTGGTGCGGACGGCGGAACACCTCGTCGCCCGGGGCCACGAGCCGGTCGTCATCGCTCCCGCCCCGCACGGGGCGAGCCGGCAGGACACCGACGGGTTGCCGTACCCGGTGGTGCGCATCCCCAGCGTGCCGTTGCCCCGCTATCAGGGCTTCCGGCTGGGCGTGCCCACCACGACCCGGCTGGCGGGGGCGCTGCTGTCGGCGGCACCGGACGTGGTGCACCTGGCCAGCCCGTTCGTTCTCGGCGGCCGTGCGGCCACGCTGGCCAGCCGGTACGGGCTGCCCACGGTGGCGGTCTACCAGACCGACGTCGCGGCCTACGCCCGGGCCTACCGGGTCAGCTGGGGTGAGGCGGCGGCCTGGCGGCGACTGCGGGAGATCCACAACTCGGCACAGCGCACCCTCGCCCCGTCCACCCGCGCCGCAGCCGACCTGATCGCGAACGGGGTGCAGCGGATCTGGCTGTGGCGTCGCGGCGTGGACGCCGTCCGGTTCGACCCGGCCAAGCGGTGCGCGGCGCTGCGGCACCGGCTGGCCCCCGGCGGTGAGCTGCTCGTCGGTTATGTCGGCCGGCTGGCCCCGGAGAAGCGGGTGGAGCTGCTGGCGGCGACCTCCCGGCTGCCCGGTGTGCGGGTGGTGGTGGCCGGCGACGGACCGGCCCGCCGCCACCTGGAGCGGGCGCTGCCCGGCGTGACCTTCCTGGGGGTGCAGCACGGCGAGGACCTGGCCCGGCTCTACGCCAGCCTGGACCTGTTCGTGCACACCGGACCGCACGAGACCTTCGGCCAGACCCTCCAGGAGGCGCTGGCCTCCGGAGTGCCGGTGGTGGCGCCGGCCAGCGGTGGACCGGTCGACCTGGTCGACACGGGGGTGACCGGGCTGCTGGTGCCGCCGAACGACGGGGACGCGCTGGCCGCCGCCGTGGCCGAGCTCGGCGGCGACGCCGAGCGGCGGCGGGCGTACGGGCTGGCCGCCCGGGCCGCGGTCAGCCGGCGGAGCTGGACGGCGGTCGGCGACGAGCTGATCGGCCACTACCACGCCGTACGGGCCGTGGCCTCCTCCGTCGGCCTGCCAGCCGCGTCGTGAGCGGGACGGCCGGCGGGCTGCGGATCGTGCGGCTCGCCAACTTCGTGACCGCGCGTTCCGGTGGACTGAGCACCGCCCTGCGGCACCTCGGCGAGGGCTACCGGGCGGCCGGGCACGACCCGGTGCTGGTGATACCGGGCCGACGGGCCGCCGACGAGAGGCACCCGTGGGGTCGGCTGGTCACCCTGCCCGGGCCGGAGCTGCCCGGCAGCGGCGGCTACCGGGTGCTCGCGGGCCGGCGCCGGCTGGCAGGGGTGCTCGCCGGATTGGCGCCGGACCGGTTGGAGGTCTCCGACCGGTCGTCGCTGCGCTGGACGGGACGCTGGGCGAAGGCGAACGGGGTGCCGTCGGTGATGGTCTCGCACGAGTCGCTGACCGGGCTGCTCGGTCAGTGGGGCGTGCCGGACGCGCTGCGCCGGCCGACCGCCGATCGGCTCAACCGGGCGAGCAGCCGGGCGTACGACCGGGTCGTGTGCACCACCCGGTGGGCGGCCGAGGAGTTCCACCGCATCGGCGCGGACAACGTGGACCTGGTGCCGCTCGGGGTCGACCTGGACACCTTCCACCCGGACCGGGCGGACCCGCGGCTGCGCGAGCGTTACGCCGATGCGAGGGAACTGTTGCTGGTGCACTGCGCCCGACTCTCCCCGGAGAAGCGCCCGGAGCTGGCCGTACGGGCACTCGCCGAGCTGCGCCGGGCCGGCGTGCCGGCGGTCCTGGTGATGGCCGGGGACGGCCCGCTGCGCGCCGCGCTGACCCGCCGCGCCGCCGGTCTGCCGGTCACGTTCACGGGGTTCCTGCCCGACCGCGCCACGGTGGCCGCGCTGCTCGCCAGCGCCGACGTGGTGCTGGCACCCGGCCCGGTGGAGACCTTCGGTTTGGCCGGGCTGGAGGCGCTCGCCTGTGGCACGCCGGTGGTGGTGAACGCGGCCAGCGCCCTGCCCGAGGTGGTCGGCGCCGCGGGGCTGGCGGCGTACGGCTCGGCGGCGTCGATGGCGGCTGCGGTGACCCGGCTGGTGGCCCGCCCGGAGGTGGAGCGGCGGCGGGCCGCCCGGGCACGGGCCGAGGAGTTCAGCTGGCCGGCCGCCGTCACCGGATTCCTCCGGGTGCACGACGCGGAACCCGGTCGGGGCACCGCGGGGCGGGGAGATCACGGCACCGCATAGGGTGCAGGCATGGCGCGACCTGACGGGCGAGAGCCCGATCAACTTCGACCGGTGACCCTGACCCGAGGCTGGAGCACGCACCCGGAGGGTTCGGTGCTCGTCGAGTTCGGCGGCACCCGGGTGCTCTGCACGGCCAGCGTCACCGAGGGGGTGCCCCGCTGGCGCAAGGGCTCCGGGCTCGGCTGGGTGACCGCCGAGTACGCGATGCTGCCCCGGGCGACCAACACCCGCTCCGACCGGGAGAGCGTCAAGGGCCGGGTCGGTGGGCGGACCCACGAGATCTCCCGGCTGATCGGCCGCAGCCTGCGCGCCAGCATCGACCTGAAGGCGCTCGGCGAAAATTCGGTGGTCCTCGACTGCGACGTGCTCCAGGCCGACGGCGGCACCCGCACCGCCGCGATCACCGGCGCGTACGTGGCGCTGCACGACGCGGTGGGCTGGCTGCACGCCCGCAAGGCGCTGGCCGGGAAGCCGGAGAAGGTGATGCACCGGTCGGTGGCCGCGGTCAGCGTGGGGATCATCGCCGGCGAGGCGCGGCTCGACCTCTGCTACGAGGAGGACGTGGCCGCCGAGGTGGACATGAACGTGGTCTGCACCGGCGCGGGCGACTTCGTCGAGGTGCAGGGCACCGGCGAGGCGGGCGTGTTCGCCCGGGAGCAGCTCGACGCCCTGCTCGACCTGGCCGTCGCCGGTTGTGCGGACCTGGCCGATGCTCAGCGGAAGGCGCTCTCATGAACAAGGTCCTGCTCGCGACCCGCAACCGTAAGAAGCTGGTGGAACTCCAGCGGATCCTGGACGGCGCGCTGGGCGCGCACAAGATCGCCCTGCTCGGGCTCGACGACGTCGAGCAGTACGAGGAGCTGCCGGAGACCGGCCTGACGTTCGGCGAGAACGCGCTGATCAAGGCGCGGGAGGGTTTCCGCCGTACCGGGCTGCCGACCATCGCCGACGATTCCGGGCTGGCGGTGGACGCGCTCAACGGGATGCCGGGTGTGTTCAGCGCCCGCTGGTCCGGCCGGCATGGCGACGACCGGGCCAACCTCCAGCTCGTGTTGGACCAGATCGCCGACGTGCCCGACGAGCAGCGGGCCGCGTCGTTCGTCTGCACGGTGGCGCTGGTGCTGCCCGGCGGCAAGGAGCACCTGGTCGACGGCCGGCAGTCGGGGCAGGTGCTGCGCGCGCCGCGCGGCGACGGCGGGTTCGGCTACGACCCGATCTTCCTGGGCGACGGGCAGGACCGGACCAACGCCGAGTTGACCCCGGCGGAGAAGGACGCGATCAGCCACCGCGGCAAGGCGCTGCGCGAGCTGGCCAAGCTGGTCGCCAAGGTGCTGCCGCCCGCCGCCTGACCCGCGGCGGACGACAGCGACCCCGCGGAGGTCAGCCCAGCGGGCCGATCTCCCGTTCGATGGCGGTGCGCAGCTCCGGGCCGGCCAGCACCGCGCGGGCCGCCTCCATCACCGGGGCGAGGAACACGTCCGGGCCCGGCTCACCGGCCGCCGCGCCGAGCGCGGCGACCGCGGCGCGGCCGGCCGGCGACGGCTCCAGCGGGGCGCGCAGCTGAAGACCGCGTACGCCGGCCAGCAGTTCCACCGCGAGCAGGCTGGTCAGGTTGTCCAGCACCGTGCGCAGCTTCTTGGCCGCCGCCCAGCCCATCGAGACGTGGTCCTCCTGCATGCCGCTGGTGGGCAGCGAGTCCACCGACGCCGGGGTGGCGAGCCGCCGGTTCTCCGCGACGATGCCCGCCGCCGTGTACTGGGCGATCATCAGACCGGAGTTGACGCCGGCGTCGGGGGAGAGGAACGCCGGCAGCTCCCGGGAGCGGGTGACGTCGAGCAGCCGGTCCACCCGCCGTTCGGCGATCGCGCCCACCTCGGAGGCGGCGATGGCGAGGAAGTCCGCGGCGAAGCCCAGCGGCGCGCCGTGGAAGTTGCCGGTCGACTCGACCCGGCCGTCCGGCAGCACGACCGGGTTGTCCACGACGGACACCAGCTCCCGGCCCGCGACCGTGCGGACGAAGTCCAGGGTGTCCCGGGCGGCGCCGGCCACCTGCGGGGCGCAGCGCATCGAGTACGCGTCCTGCACGGCGTGCGCCAGGTCGTCGCGGTGCGAGTCCATCACCCGGGAGTCCTGGAGCAGCCGGTGGATGTTCGCCGCCGACGTCGCCTGGCCGGGGTGCGGCCGGATCGCGTGCAGCTCGGGCAGGAACGGCCGCTCCGAGCCGAGCATCGCCTCGATGGCCAGCGCGGCGGTCACGTCGGCCATGGCGAACAGGTGCGCCGCGTCGTGGATGGCCAGCAGCAGCATGCCGAGCATGCCGTCGGTGCCGTTGATCAGCGCCAGCCCCTCCTTGGCGGCCAGCTCGATCGGCTTGAGCCCGGCGGCGGCCAGCGCGTCCGCCGCGTCCTGCCGGTCACCGGCGGGGCCGAGCACCCAGCCCTCGCCGAGCAGGACCAGCGCGCAGTGCGCGAGCGGCGCCAGGTCGCCGGAGGCGCCCAGCGAGCCGTGCTCCGGCACCCACGGGGTGATGTCGTGGTTGAGCAGGTCGACCAGCGCCTCGGCGACCAGCGGGCGGACCCCGGAGCGGCCCAGGGCGAGCGACCGGACCCGCAGCAGCATCATCGCCCGGACCACCTCGCGCGGCATCGGGGCGCCCACGCCGGCGGCGTGCGAGCGGATCAGCGCGTGTTGCAGCTCGGCCCGGCGCTCCGGGGCGACGAAGGTGTTGGCCAGCGCCCCGAACCCGGTCGAGACGCCGTACACGGGCCGCCCGGCGGCCTCGATGCCGTCCACGATCGCGCGGCTGGTCGCCATCGCCTCTCGGGTGGTCGGGTCGAGGACCACCGTGGCGGTGCCGCGGGCGACCGCGAGCACGTCGTCGGCGGAGATTCCGGTGGGCTGGATGGTCACGTTCGTCATTGCGGAACTCCGTTGAGCAGAACCTTGCGGATCAGTGGGACACCGGGCCGGTAGGCCAGGTGCAGGTACGAGGGGGCGTCCAGGACGACCAGGTTGGCCCGGGCGCCGGGGGTGAGCACGCCGATGTCGTCGCGGCGCAGCGCCCGCGCGCCGCCCAGCGTCGCGGCCCGGACCGCCTCCGCCGGGGTCATCCGCATCTCGCGGACGGCGAGGGCCACACAGAACGGCATCGACGAGGTGTACGACGAGCCGGGGTTGCAGTCGGTCGCGAGCGCGACGGTGACGCCTGCGTCGAGCAGCCGGCGGGCGTCCGGGTAGGGCGAGCGGGTGGAGAACTCGGCGCCGGGCAGCAGGGTCGCCACAGTGCGGCTCCCCGACCCGTCGCTGCTGATGGTGCCGGCCAGGGCGTCCACGTCGGCGTCGCTGAGGTGGGTGCAGTGGTCGACGCTGGCGGCGTCGAGCTCCACGCCGAGCTGGACGCCGGGGCCGGGGCCGAGCTGGTTGGCGTGCACCCGCACGCCCAGCCCGGCGGCCTGCCCGCAGGCGAGGATGGCGCGGGCGTGGTCGACGTCGAAGGCGCCCCGCTCGCAGAACACGTCGATCCACTTCGCGTGCGGTGCGGCGGCGGCCAGCATCGGCCCGCACACCAGTCCGACGTAGTCGTCGGGGCGGTCGGCGTACTCGGCGGGCACCACGTGCGCGCCGAGGAAGGTGGTCTCGGCGCTGGTCTCGGCGGCGATCCGCAGCGAGCGGGCCTCGTCGGCGACGGTCAGCCCGTACCCGCTCTTGATCTCCATGGTGGTGGTGCCCTGGAACAGCGCCTCCCCGCGCAGCCGGCGCACGGTGGCCCGCAGTTCGTCGTCGGTGGCGGCCCGGGTCGCGCCGACCGTGGTCCGGATGCCGCCGCCGGTGTACGGCTGGCCGGCCATGCGGGCGGCGAACTCGGCGGCCCGGTCGCCGGCGAAGACCAGGTGCGCGTGGCTGTCCACGAAGCCGGGCAGCACGGCGGCGCCGTCGGCGTCGACCCGCCGGTCGGCGGCGGGCGCGTACGCCGCCGGCCCGACCCAGGCCACCCGGCCCTCCTCGACGAGCACGGCCGCGTCGCGGCGGATGCCCAGCGGGCCTTCTCCGGCGCCGTTGGTGACCAGCTCCCCGATGTTGTCCACCAGCAGGCTGCTCATGAGGGCGTCACCGCCTCGATGGCGGCCGACAGCTCGGCCGGCACGTCCACGGTCAGGTGGCGGCCCTCGGCCACCACCACCCGGCCGTCCACCACGACCTGCTGGACGTCGGCGGCCCCGGCGGCGAAGAACGCGCCCACCGGCGGCACCCCGGCGGTGCGGGCGCTGTCCAGCCGTACCGTGACCAGGTCGGCGCGGGCGCCGGCGGCGATCCGCCCGGCGTCGGTCCAGCCCAGCGCGGCGTGCCCGGCGGCGCTGGCGGCGGTGAGCAGGTCGACCGGGGCGAAGTGGCCGCGCCGCCGCGTGCGCAGCCGCTCGTCCAGCTCCACCGCCCGGGCCTCCTCGAACAGGTCGATGACCGCGTGGCTGTCGCTGCCCAGGCTCAACGCGATCCCCGCGTCGGCCATCCGGCGGGCCGGGCCGATCCCGTCGGCGAGGTCCCGCTCGGTGGTCGGGCAGAGGCACACCCCGGTCCGGCTGTCCCCGAGCAGCGTCAGGTCACCGCTGGTCGGGTGGGTGACGTGCACGGCGGTGGTGTCCGGCCCGAGCACGCCGTGCTCGGCGAGCAGGGCGGTCGGGGTGCGGCCGTGCACGGCCCGGCACTCGTCGTTCTCGGCGGGCTGCTCGGAGAGGTGCACGTGCAGCGGCGCCCGCCGCTCCCGTGCCCAGGCCGCCACCGCGCCGAGCTGGTCGGCGGGGACGGCCCGTACCGAGTGCACGGCCGCGCCGACCCGCGCGTGCGGGTCGGTCGGCTGGAACGCCGTCACGCGCTCGGCCCACCGGGTCGCGTCGCCGTCGCCGAAACGGCGCTGCGGCCCGGCCAGGGCGCGGCCGTCCACGCCGGCGCTCAGGTAGCAGGCGTCGAGCAGGGTGAGCCGGATCCCGGCGTGCGCCGCCGCCTCGACCAGCGCGGCGCCCATCGCGTTCGGGTCGTCGTAGGCCCCGCCGTCGGGGCGGTGGTGCAGGTAGTGGAACTCGCCGACGCAGGTGATCCCGGCCAGCGCCATCTCGGCGTAGACCGCTCGGGCCAGCGCGAGGTAGGTGTCCGGGTCCAGGCGGGCCGCGACGGCGTACATGCGGTCCCGCCAGCTCCAGAAGTCACCCCGGCCGCCGTGGGTACGCCCGCGCAGCGCCCGGTGGAAGGCGTGCGAGTGCACGTTGGACAACCCGGGCAGGGTCAGACCCGGCAGTGGCACGGCGTCCGCGTACACCTCGACCCCGGCGGGCGGTCGACTCCCGGCGGTCAACGGCGTCACGCCGGTGATCCGCTCCCCGTCGGTCTCGATCAGCACGTCGGGCGTGGGCTCGGCGTAGGTGGGCAGCCAGGCGTACTCCGCCAGCCAGCGGGTGGTGGTCATGCCCCTCGCCTCCTTTGGAGCTGAATCGTCTGCGACATCAGCGGCGACATCGGCGGCGTCAGCGGCGACATCAGCGTCAGCGGCGACATCGGCGTCAGCGGCGGCGTCGGCGGCGTCGGTAGGGGCGTCCGGTCTGATTCGTTTGCGACATCAGCTCCAAAGGGCGCCAACGTGAGGTGTCGACCTCCACCGCGCCGGAGCCCTCGCACACGCGGACGCCGCGGATCCGGACCACCCGGCGACGGGCACCTCACCTCGTTCACCGGCATGTCAGCTCCTCGAGCACCCGGGCCAGCGCCCGAACCCCGGCGGCGCAGTCGTCGTCGGTGGCCGCCTCGGCGGGGGAGTGCGACACCCCGGTCGGGTTGCGCACGAACAGCATCGCCGTGGGCAGGAACGCGGCGAGCACTCCGGCGTCGTGTCCCGCGCCGGTGGGCAGCACCGGCGCGTCGAGCAGCGTGGCCAGCCGGCGGGCCAGCCCGCCGTCGAAGGCGACCAGCGGCGTCGCCGACTCCTCGGTGACGGTCACCGCCGTACCGTCGCGGCGTGCCCGCTCGGCGAGCTTGCCGCGCACCGCGTCGACCAGCCCCGCGAGGGTCTCCGGGTCGGCGGCCCGGGCGTCCAACCAGCCGGTGACCTTCGACGGGATGGCGTTGGTGGCGTTCGGCTCGACGGCGACCCGACCCACGGTGGCGTGCGCGCCGCGCAGCCGGGCCTCCTTGTTGGCCGCCAGCACGGTGAACGCGTAGGTGAGCATCGGGTCACGGCGGTCGGCCATCCGGGTGGTACCCGCGTGGTTGCCCTCCCCGACGACGTCGAACCGCCACCGCCCGTGCGGCCAGATCGCGCTGGCCACCGCGACCGGCGCGTCCGTCTCGACCAGCGCCCGGCCCTGCTCGACGTGCAGCTCGACGAAGGCGCCGAACCGGCCCAGCAGCTCCGGGCGGGCGCCCGCCGGCTGGTCGCCGAGCGCCTCGGCGAAACTCACCCCGGCCGCGTCGCGCAGCCGAGCCGCGCGGTCAGCGGCGATTGCACCGCTGAGCAGCCTCGACCCCAGGCACGGTACGCCGAAGCGCGACCCCTCCTCCTCGACGAACGCGGCCAGCACCAGTGGCCGGGTCGGAGTGACACCGGCGGCGCGCAGCTCGTCCACGGCGAGAAACGCGCTGACGATGCCGAGCGGCCCGTCGTACGCCCCGCCGTGCGGCACCGAGTCGAAGTGGCTGCCGGTCAGCACCGCGTCGGAGGCCTCCGGGTCACCCCAGTGCGCGAAGAGGTTGCCGTTGCCGTCGTCGGTGACCGGCATCGCCCGGCGTTCGGCCTGTCGCCGGAACCAGGTCCGCAGCTCCAGCTCCGGCTCGGTCAACGCGTAGCGCAGGTACCCGCCGCTGCCGGCGTCCCGGCCGACCGGTGCGATCTCGTCCCACAGCGCCCGGAACCGGGAGGGAAGGTCGTCGGTCACGCGCCATCACCCTCCGCCATCGGCACCCGGACCCCGGTGCGGGTCGCGACCTCGCGGGCCGAGTCGTAGCCGGCGTCGACGTGCCGGATCACGCCCATCGCCGGGTCGTTGGTGAGCACCCGCTCGATCTTCTGTCCCGCGAGGGCGGTCCCGTCGGCCACACAGACCTGCCCGGCGTGGATGGAGCGGCCGATGCCCACGCCACCGCCGTGGTGGATGGACACCCAGGACGCGCCACTGGCCGTGTTGACCAGCGCGTTGAGCAGCGGCCAGTCGGCGATCGCGTCGGAGCCGTCGGCCATCCCCTCGGTCTCCCGGTACGGGCTGGCCACGCTGCCGGTGTCCAGGTGGTCCCGGCCGATCACCACCGGGGCGGAGAGTTCGCCGGAGGCGACCATGTCGTTGAACCGCACACCCGCCTTGTCCCGCTCGCCCTGGCCGAGCCAGCAGATCCGGGCCGGTAGGCCCTGGAAGGCGACCCGCTCGCCGGCCAGCTTGATCCAGCGGGCCAGGGTCTCGTTCTCCGGGAACAGCTCCAGGATCGCCCGGTCGGTGGCGGCGATGTCGGCCGGGTCACCGGAGAGCGCCGCCCACCGGAACGGACCCTTGCCCTCGCAGAACAACGGCCGGATGTACGCCGGCACGAAGCCGGGGAAGTCGAAGGCGCGCTGGTAGCCGCCGAGCTGCGCCTCGCCCCGGATCGAGTTGCCGTAGTCGAAGACCTCGGCACCGGCGTCGAGGAAGCCGACCATCGCCTCGACGTGCCTCGCCATCGACGCCCGGGCGCGGTCGGTGAACTCGGCCGGCTTCGCCGCTGCGTACTCCCGGGCGTCGGCCAGTTCCACCCCCACCGGCAGGTACGCCAGCGGGTCGTGCGCGCTGGTCTGGTCGGTCACGATGTCGATCTCGACGCCCCGGTTCAGCAGCTCGGGGAAGACCTCCGCCGCGTTGCCGACCACGCCGACGGAGAGCGCCCGTCGGTCCTTCTTCGCGGCCAGCACCCGCCGTACCGCGTCGTCCAGCGAGTCGGCCACCTCGTCCAGGTAGCGGTCGTGCACCCGCCGGTCGAGGCGGGTCCGGTCGACGTCGACGATCAGGCAGACGCCGCCGTTCATGGTGACCGCGAGCGGCTGGGCGCCGCCCATCCCACCGCACCCGGCGGTCAGCGTCAGAGTGCCGGCGAGGGTGTCATTGCTCTGCCCCTGCCCGTCGCCGCGGGCGCCGGCGAGCTTGGCGGCCACCGCGGCGAACGTCTCGTAGGTGCCCTGGAGGATGCCCTGGGTGCCGATGTAGATCCACGAGCCGGCGGTCATCTGCCCGTACATGGTCAGGCCGAGCTGCTCCAGCCGGCGGAACTCCGGCCAGGTCGCCCAGTCGCCGACCAGGTTGGAGTTGGCCAGCAGCACCCGGGGCGCCCACTCGTGGGTCCGCATCACCCCGACCGGGCGACCCGACTGCACCAGCATCGTCTCGTCCTCACGCAGGTCGGTCAGCGTGCGGACCAACGCGTGGTACGACGGCCAGTCCCGCGCGGCCTTGCCGGTGCCGCCGTAGACCACCAGGTCGTCGGGGCGTTCGGCCACCTCCGGGTCGAGGTTGTTCATCAACATCCGCAGGGCGGCCTCCTGCGGCCACCCCCGGGTGGTGAGCTTGTTGCCCCGTGCGGCACGGATGGGCTGGGTCATCTCTGGTCTCCTCCGGTCATCCGAGGAACAACTGACGGCGGGCCGCGGAGGCTTCGAACGCCTCCAGGCGGCGCTGGGTGTCGGCCGGCGCGGCGTCGCAGATCGCCTGCAACAGCACCATGGCCAGGGTCATCGGGGCGGTGTGCAGGTCGAAGACGAGCTGGGCGCCGACCGCGGCGGGCAGCACCACGTCGGCGTGCTCGGCGGCCGGGCTGACCGGCGAGTCGGTGATCGCCACCACGGTCAGACCGGCGGCGCGTGCCTCGCGCAACGCGTCCAGGGTCTCGCGGGGGTAGCGGGGCAGGACGAAGGCGAGCAGCGCGCCCGCCCCCGCCTCGGCGGCCTGCTCCAGGCGGTCGGTGAGCAGGCTGCCGCCGTCGTCGAGCACCCGCACGTCCGGGTGGACCTTGGCGGCGAAGTAGGCGAAGTAGGCGGCCAGGGGCGCGGCGGCCCGCAGGCCCAGCACCGGCAGTGGGCGGCTGGCGGCGAGCAGCCGACCAATCTCGGCGATCCGGTCCCGGTCGGTGAGCTGACCGGCCAGCCGGTCCAGGTTGCCCATCTCGGCGCGTACGGCCTGCTGGAGTTCGTTGCCGGCGTCCGCCGGTCCGCCGGGTGCGGCGGTGGTCAGGTCACGCAGGCGGCGGCGCAGGGCCGGGTAGCCGTCGTGGCCGAGCGCGACGGCGAACCGGGTGACCGACGGCTGGCTGACCCCGGCCAGCTCGGCGACCTCGGCCGCGGAGAGGTAGGCCACGGTCGGGGCGTGCTGCACCAGGCAGTGCGCGATCCGGCGCTGGGTCGGGGTGAGGCGCACCCCGTCGAACAGGTCGAGCACCTGCTCGACCGACGCCCCGACAGCTCCTTCATTCACGCCGCGACTCTATGCATCAAATCTTTCAGACGGCAAGGGGTCGCATCACCTGCTCGTTCCACCGACCTGTCGGTCGGCCGACCGGCGGGACGCTGAGTTGGCGTCGGCTCTGTAGGATCCGCACGGCGGTTGAGCGGAGGAGTGGCATGCAGCCGGAGAGCCCATACAGGTACACCCACATGTTGGGCGCGTGCCAGGTTGGCAAGGCCTGGGCGGCAGTGGACGGGCAGGGGCAGTTCGCCACCGTGGCCGTGTTGGACGGGGTGGCCGCGTCCGACCAGCGGTGGCGCGAGGCCTTCGGCAGCGCGGCCAACGCGTTGGCGCAGGCCAGCGGCGGTCACCAGTACGCCGCCGCCGACCTGTCGGCCGCCCACCCCTGGGTCGCCTACCGGGCCGAGCAGGGGAACGCGCCGCAGCGGCTCTTCCAGAGCCTCGGCATGGACTACCAGCCGGTGCCCGACCTGCCGGTCTCGGCGCCACCCTCGTCGGCGCCGCCGGTGTCCGGCGTGCCGCAGCAGGTCAGCGGGCCGCCGAAGTCGGTCTCCGGGGTGCCCGAGCTGGTGGACCACATGCCGCAGCTGCCCTGGGCGATGCACACCAACCCGGTCTCCGGGCAGCCGGTGTCCGCGTCTCCGCAGCCCGTCTCGGATGGGGCGGCGCCGCCCGCACCGCCGTCGCCGCGGCCGGTGTCCGCCGCCCCACAGTCCCCGGCGTACGCCGCCAGTGCCGCAACGGCCCCGCCGTTCGATCCGTTTTCCTCCGGGGGCCGGCGGATCGCCCCGGTGGCGCGACCGCCGCGCAGCCGCACGGGCTTGTGGGTCGGTGCCGTCATCCTGGCCGCGGTGTTGGCCGGCGGTGCCGGACTCCTCGGTGGCGGCGCGCTCAGCGGTGACGCGAAGCCCGGGAACGCGCCGACGGCCAGCCCGTCTCCGCCGCTGTTCGAGAAGACCCAGTACGCCTTGAACAAGGCGAAGTTCGATCCCGATCTGGTGCCGCTCGCCGAGACTTGGCTCGCCCGGATGGGCGACTGCGCGTCCGACCGGGAGGCGGGCGGTCCGAAGCTGCCGAAGGACGAGAAGCGGCACGTCTTCTGCCGGTACGGCAACGTGTCCGTCCACTTCGCACTCTTCGAGTCACCGACGACAAAGGACGCAGCGCGCGCCTATCGTGAACAGTTGGCCTTCCTCGCCGGCACGCTCACGCCGGGAATCCGGCAGGGGGCGCGAACCACTGGTGGAGCCAGCGGGGCCACCGGCAGCTACGTCGAGTACGCCGGTGACCCCGGCGACGGGCCGGTCATGTGCGGCATCTGGTGGGACCGTGACAACCACCTCGGCGCGGTCTACTTCGAGACGCCGTGCGAGGCCGGAATCGGTGGCAACTGGGATGCTTTGCGGGACCTGTGGCATCGCAACAGCTGAACGGTGATGGCCTCCGCGCGGCACCGCGCGGAGGCCACGTTCCGGCGGCCGGACAGGGCTACCAGAACTCGTAGATGAGGAACGTGGCGGCCGGGTAGCTGACCGTGTCGCGCAGTTTCAGGCACGACTCGTTGATTTCCGTGCCGGTGACGAGGTACTTGACGCGATGCTGCCGCAGGAAGGGGCCGCAGGGCTCGGTGTTGACCCGGAAGTGGTCGGCCGCCGTCAGGGTGAAGGTGGTCGGTGACATGAGGGCGGGATTCCGGTCGAACGTGAACCAGACCTGCGCGTAGCGGTTGAAGACGAATTCCTGCTGGCCCTGCCCGTCGGCCGTCCGCCACAGGTCCGGCTGGGGGTACGTGTAGACGCCGGACAGTGACGGGGCACCGTTCATGTAGGCGAAGTTCTGGACGATGCCCACCTCGGCCGCCCAGGCGGCGCCCGGATCATCGGCGGTGATGGCTCGGATGGCCTGGGACAGCGGCGTTTGCGTCAACGTCTCCGTGCCGCGGTAGAGCGGATGGATGGACGCCGTCATGGCGGCCGAGAAGGCCAGCAGGACCGATGCGGCCCAGGTGAAACGCTGTCGCAGCGCCAGGTAGGCGACCAACGGAACTGGGATGACAGACAGGAGGAAGCCGTCCAAGCCCAGGAAGCCGGGGAAGGCCCGCACCACGTGCAGGCTGAGCAGCGTTTGGACGAGCAGCAGGGCGAGCGTGTATCCGAGGATGAGCCGGTGGCCCGGCAGTACCGACCGCTGGTCGTGCAGCCGTCGGACGAACAGCACCAGGCCGAAGAAATTGAGCAGGCCAATGCCGATGAGCAGCCGCGTGTGGGGCACCCGTTCCAGGAACAGGAGCTTGCCGACGACGTCCAGATGGGGCACGAACAGCCAGGCCAACGCTCCCAGGAATGCGAGGTTGACGAGTAGGAGCGGCCAGTCGACGGTGCGCCTGGTTCGGTGCATCCGGTACAGCAGGTAGACGCAGGGCGCCGTGAGGTACGGGAATATCAGCAGGAAGTTGGAGTTTTCGCTCTGATTGGTCAGGCCCTTCTCCGGCAGGCTGTACTGCGCCGCTGATCTGCTCGACTCCAGGCCGAGGCTGGTGTGGCCAGAGAACAGGTGCGCGAGGTCGAAACCGCCGCTCTGGGTGAGGCGTTGACCCGGGTACGCGGTGTTCAGGACGGCGTTGATGGTGTCCAGACGGGTTGCCACGAAGACGCCGACCAAGGTGCCCGCGACCACGAGCGATGCGGCGACGATGCCCATTTGCCGCAGGAGCGGGCGATGTCGAGGCACGCCGTACCGCTCGACCAGATGACCCAGGCAGAACACCCCAAGGGCCAGGGCGCAGGGAATCTGGAAAGGCGGATAGATGACGAGCGCGAAACAGGTGAGCAGGTAGGCCAGGAGGACTGCCCAGGCGACGGTGGCGAGCAGCCGTGTCGAACGCAGCAGGAGAATGAACACCGTGGCCAGGAACAGCGCGTAGTACAGCGTGCCGAGAGTGATGTACTGGTACCACCACTGCACGAACGGGCTGAAGAACAGCGCCAGCGAGAGCCCGGCGGCCAGCCCGTATCGGCCCGGCATCAAGGCCAGCACGAAGAAGTAACCGCTCAGGATCAGCAGGACCGCCATCAGCCACCACTTGAAGGCGAAGGCGTAGTCGAGCGGGAGCACCAGGAACGCGAGGTTGTGCGGTTTGAAGACCGCCGACCATTCCTTGTACGGCACATCCACGATCAGGGAGACGTCCGCGCCCTGCCCGATGTTCGGGTTGATCCGGGGGTAGCCGGCGGCATCCTGCGCGATGGTCAGTTGCGTGTTGACGATCCACTCGTCCGACCGGATCGGCTGCGGCTCGTTGAGTAGCAGGTTCGCATCTGGCTGCGCGCCGTACAGCATCGACTGGTAGATGCCCATCGACGAGCCGCTCACCTGTAGGACGGTCAGCAGCGTCAACAGGACGGTGAGCAGGGCCGGGAAGAACCAGATCCCGCGGACGACGGTCCGGCCGAGCCGCACGATCCGGTCGCGGGCGTCCGTCGGGGCTGCGGAGGTGGCCTGACCGTCAGCAGTGGTCACTGCCACAGGAGCCCCTCTCGTCATGGCCGTCTGTGGCCTGGCCGCCGCTACGGGCAGGTGTCGCGATCTCGCTCAGCCCGAAGCCGGACCCAGCGCCGAAGTAGGGGTTCGGCGGCTATGTCGCCGCCTGCCGGCTCGGCGCAGCCACGGGCTCGCCCGTGCTGGCGGCCGAGGACGGCACCGGCGAGCCGACCACGCGGGCCGCTTGCCGGTGCCGACGTGGTGCCGGCGGCAGCCCGACCAGGAACTCCGGGAACATGCCGAAGAAGGTCCTGGCGCTTCGCAGTTCCAGCGTGTGCGCCCGTGACCACCTGAACGAGTTCGTCGCGCGACCCCAGTGGTGGGTCCACCGGACGTCGCCGAGCAGCGCGACAGGGACGCCGTTGCGCCACGCGCGCAAACCGAGTTCGTGGTCCTCGTAGTAGAGGAAGAACCGCTCGTTCCAGCCGCCCAGCTCGATGAAGTCCGCGGTCCGTGCGGCGACCGCGGCACCCATCACCCAGGCCACCCAGACCGCCGCGCCCGGATCGGCCGTCAACCGGTACGAGCCGTGCAGCCGGGACAATGGCCAGAGTTTCCGGTTGCCCAGCTTGGCGGTGGCGTAGGGGAAGCCGCGGCCGTTGGGTTGGGGGATGCCGTCCGACGAGAGCAACTGCGGCGCCGCCAGGCCACCGTGCGCGTCGAGGTGGCGCTGCAGCACGTCGAACCCGTCGGTGGGGCTGATCTCGAGGTCCGGGTTGGCGAACAGGACGTATTCACCCGCGGCCTGGCGTAGCCCGACGTTGTTCGCTCTGGAGAAGCCGACATTCTCCGACAGCCGGATGACCTGCGCGCCCAACTCCTCCGCGACCGCGACCGAATCGTCGGAGGAACAATTGTCCACGACGATCCACTCGTACGGCTTGGCCTCGCCACGCCAGCACTTGCGCAGCGTCTCCGCCGAGTTGTAGGTGACCGTCACGACACTCCAGCGACGTCCTGTCATTACGTTCTCCGAACTGTCAGGTAGCTGAATAAGGTGGCAAAGCCGAACCGCTTGCCCTGCCATTGGCGGCGGGCGCTCGGCCCTCCACGCAGGCCCTCGCCGACGCCACGGAGGAACGGCCGCAGCAGGCCCTGACGCACACGGCGGACAGCCAGCCCGAGGTGCGCCAGGGCCAGCACCGGAATCGCGACGAGCATCAGTGGCCAGGTGAAGGTGCGGGCCGCGACCAGGAGCCGGTTGCGGGCCAGCAGGAAGGCGCGGAACGCCTGAAGTTTTTGATCACCCTCGACGCTGTGGCCGCCTGCGTGCGGCAGCACCAGTTCCGACCGGCGTGTGTGTACGCCAGACGCGTAGAGGCGGAAGGCCAGGTCGGCGTCCTCACCCCAGGCGAACAGATGCTCGTAGAATCCGCCGAACCGACGGAACAGGTCGGTCGGGAAGACGGCGGCGCCACCCGACGGACCCAGCGGTCCGCGTGCCGCCGTGGCCGGCCGATCGATGAACAGCGAGATCGGGTTCAGGTCGATGCCGACGTACTCGCCGCCGTGCATCGCCAGACCGACCGCGATGGGCGTTCCGGGAGTCTCGGCCATGGCGGCACAGATCTTCGCCAGCGCGTCCTCGGGCAGCCACACATCCGGATTCAGCAGGAGGACGTGGCTCGTCGTCGTGTTCGCCACCGCCCGGTTGCAACCAGTCGCGAAACCGGGATTCGACGGGTCGGGCAGGTACTCGTAGCGGTCATCGTCTAGGCAGTCGGCGATGACCTTCTGACAGCCGTCCTCCGGCGAGTTGTCGGCGAAGAGGAATCGCACCGGAAGACCGTCGGCACTCCGTACCCAGGTCGGCAGCGTTTCGGCGAGCATGCTGCCGGACCGGTAGAGCACCGTGACGATCG
The DNA here is from genome assembly GCF_052601155.1 of Micromonospora yongxingensis. Classification (NCBI taxonomy): domain Bacteria; kingdom Bacillati; phylum Actinomycetota; class Actinomycetes; order Micromonosporales; family Micromonosporaceae; genus Micromonospora; species Micromonospora yongxingensis. The sequence goes on along the minus strand of NZ_JBQXEO010000024.1, from coordinate 5,062 downwards.
TTAGCGTTTCCATGTTGGCATCACCAGCTTGGGCCAGGCCGGCATCGCCAGCTTGGAAGGATTGCTGACCAGGTAGAACACGACGATTCCGGGCACCAGCGACAGCCAGAACGGTTGAATGACCGGGTAGAACTCGTAGACCCCAAAGGTGGCGTAGTAGATGAGGAAGGCGCGCCCGAGATGGTGTGCTGGGCTGTGGGTGTCGCTCAGTCGACGTTCGGCGAAGCCGACGATGAGCCCGGTCAGGGCCAGGACCAATCCCGCGCCGACTGGCCCGAAGTCCATCAGCGGCACCGCCACGAAAGTCGCGGTGTTCATATAGAACGGCTGACTGAGCCCTCCGGTGATCTCGTAAAGGTCGACCGGCCCGAGGAGCCGCTCTCCGACAGAACCGGTGAAGGTCAACGAGTAACGACCCCAAGCCGGGTCGTACTCTTCCCGGTGCTCCCAGAGCCGACCGAACGTCTCTACTGACGAACTGAGCGAAAGGTCGAGGGACCCCACGCTCGTATAGATCGGATTGCCACCGTACTGAGCCCGAAACTGGTCCTCGAACGTGCCGGTGCCGGCCAGGGTGCGCTGCCCGCCGAGGTAGACCGCACCGCCCACCACGCCGAGGCCGACCAGGACCACGACCAGCGCCGCGATCTGCCGCTGTTTGGCACTCATGCCGCTCGATTCGCGCCGCGTGGAGAGTGCGGCGACAAGCGCCGGGACGATCCCGACCAGCACCGAGTTCTTGCTGGCTCCGAGCGCAGCCCCGAACGTGAAGACCAGGACCAGGAGCAGGTACCGCCAGCGGGTCTCGGCCTTGCCGTTCAGCACCCGAAGGAGAGAGATCGCCATGCCGAGCGTCCACGCCTCCGCGAGCAGACCCACGATGATGTTCGATCTGAGGCCCAGCTCCGCCCGGGCGACGTCCGGGTTGTCGGCGAAGAGCGGAGGCAACTCACCCCGGAACTTCAGTGCGGCTCCGATGATCGCGATGAGCAGCACGACCAGCAGGAACGCCGTCAGGCGTCGGTCCGACGGCCACCGCAACGTGGGTCGGGTCGACCAGGTCGCGCCGCCGAAGGAGGAGCCGGAGAGCCGGTCATGGCTCGCTGGCTGAATCCACCACAGTGGCGGAGCCTTCGGCGGCTCCGCCGCGGCGTTCGGGCGGCGGGCCAGCCGTCGACCGACATACCAGGCGGCGAGGAAGCAGGCAACGAAGACTCCGAGCACCGGGATAGCGTTGCGGCCCGCCGGGGAGTCGTACGGCCCCGGAACGGTGATCACCGCGAGGAATACGAGCGACCACGCGGCGGAACAGACCGCGAGCCACATGGCGGCCCGCACCGCGATGAGCGCGACGGCGGCGAACGCCGCCACCACCCCTGCTGCCGGGTTGACCAGGAAGATCGGTACGACGACGGCGACCGCGGCGACCCAGAGCCCGATGGTCAGGTACTTCTGGAAGATCATTCTGCGTTCCTCGTCAAGAGTGACCGGTAGAGGCTCTGCCACCGCTCCACGCACCGATCGAAGGCGTACTCCTTCGCGTACCAGTCCGCAATGGTGCGTCGCTGCTCCGAGGTCGTCACTCCGACGGCCTGGCGGATGGCGGAGGCGATCGACGCAGGTGTGAGGTCGCTCTGGAATGCCAGCGTTCCGGCTGCGTGCTGGGTGACCTCGGCCAAGCCTCCCGCACCCGAGTGGACTACCGGTACGCCCAGGGACATCGCCTCGAGGGCGCTCAGGCCGAAGGCCTCGACCCGGGACGGCACGACGAGGCAATCGATCTGGCGTAGGAAATCGGCGGCGTTGACCCGGCCGACGAGTTCCAGGTTCGGTCGGGGTTCCAGGGCCAGCGCCCCGCTACCGGCGATCTTGAAATCGGTGTCCGCCATGAGCGACGCGACGTCGGGTATCAGGTCGACGCCCTTCTCGGGCTCCACCCGGCCCAGATATCCCACCACGATCCGACGGGACGGGTCCGGCATCCGCGGCGGTGCCGAAATGGGCCAGGCCGCCGGGAGGGGATTGGGGATCAGATGGACGTTCTCGACATGGCCACGGTTGCGCAGTTCGTCGGCCTCGAACTGCGATACGGCCACGCTCGCGTGCGGACGCAGGCGACGCATGACGAGGTCGAGCGTGATGTTGGACTGGATGCTGGCCTTCCGCTTCAACGATGGCGCCGTGTCGCGGAACTGCCACAGGCTGGTGTGCATGGTGACCACCAGGGGTGTGCCAGGGCGTTCGGTGGCCAGGGCGGCCCGAGAGTGCATCGCCGCGGACAGCAGGTGAGCACACACCACGTCCGGCTTGACCTCGCTGACGAGACGCCGAAGCGAACGGGCGTACCCCAGGTCGACCCGACTTGTCGCGCTGAGATTGACCCACGGGACTCCGGACTCCCGGAGGGAGGCACCCACCTCGTCGTCGGAGGTGGCGGCGATGACGTCGACGTTGGTCCGCGCATGCGCGGGGATGATTTCCGTCAAGATCCGCTCCGCGCCACCGAACTGGCGCCGGCCGGACCCGCCCGTGGTGCAGACGAACAACACCTTCATCGGGCACGTAGTCCTTCGACAGCGCCCCGTGCGATCGCCCGCCGCACCGGATTCGGTCCGACGGCCGCCCGCAGCAGCACCCCCACCACAAATGCGGCGCTGGCGATCTGGCCCCGCCTGCCTGCCATCTGCCGGGTGGCCCGAAGGAGCTCACGCGTCCGACGCTGGGAGATCTCTTCCTCGGTCCAGCGCCGCTTGGCCGTGACGTCGTCCTCGTGCATGATCACCGCGTCGGGCAGGTACGCCAGGCGCAGACCCCGCTGCTGCACGGCCCAGCAGAGGCGCATGTCCTCGCCGTAGAAGAAGGATGTCTCGTCGACGCCACCGATCGCATCGAGGGTGCTTCGCCGCAGCGCCACGAACGGCCCGGTCAGCCAGTCCGCCTTCGCCGGCTCGGCGATGATCCGCAGGTTCGGCAGGACCACGCTCAGACCGGTGGCGTGGGCAAGCCCGACAGGCACGCTCAGGAAGCGACCGCCCTCCGTCTGGGCAACGCCCGACGGAGTGACGACACCCGGGAAAGCTGCCCCCACTGCAGGATCGTCGAGTGCCTGCAGCAGGCGCTCAACGGTGCCCTCGTGCACGATGATGTCGTTGTTCGACAGGATGACGTTCGTCCGGGTGGTGTGTCGGACACCCAGGTTCATCCCCCTGGCGTAACCCAGGTTGGAGCCGGACTGGACGTAGCGGACGCCTTGCTGAGCGCAGAACTCGCTCAGCGCCTGCCGGATGTCCTCCGAGCTTCCGTTGTCGACGACGACGATTTCCGCCTCGCGGGGCAACGACAGTACGCAGGCACGCGTGCGGTCGTAGTCCTCCCAGGCGAGGACCACAATCGAGACATCCAACTCATACCGTCCCAGGACTTCGCGGCTGCGACTTTCGCAAGCTCGCACGAGAGATGAAGGCGTGTACGCCGTAGGCAAGCGATGAGGCGAGCGCCGCTCCGATCACGCCAGCCCAGGGAATGACCCCGAAGTAGGCGGTTATCGCGACGGCCAGTGTGATGACCGCCGCGACCGTCGTCGCCTTCTCACCGCGCATCTTCAACAGCAGGGAGCTCCAGGTCTTGCCGGCTGCGGCGGCCAGCGTCCCCGGCAGGAGACAGAGACCCAGGATCCAGGCGTGCCGGTACTCCGGCTGCAGGAAGCCCAACACGGCCAGTGCGGCCACGGCGGCCAGGGCCACCGGAAGCGCCGCCCTGACAACAGGTGCGGCCCGGTGTGACGTTGCGTCGACGTTGCGCTCGGCGAGGATCCGCTGAGCGCGAACCACGGCACCGGCCTGCGCGAACTCCAACGCCGCGACCGCGAGTGTGTAGACGCCGAGCGGTCCTGCCCCGACGAACCTGGCCACCAGAATCTGGTTGAACCGCAATGTCATCATCTGCGCGAAGATCCCGGTGTGCAGATTTCCGACCGCGAGCAGGTCGGAGCGGTAGTCAAGAGCCCGGGCCGTGGGCGCTGGCGCGGGCCCGACGCGCCGGACCATCCCCAGCACCAGGACGCACACGGCGAGAGCGCTGACCCACTGGACGGCGAGCCAGACCACGCTCCACAGACCGCCGTCGAGGTGCCCGGCGGCGTAGAGAGCGAGGTAACCACCGACCAGGATCGCCCCACTCACCGCACGCATGGCGTAGACGACCATGAAGCCCTTCTGCCGCAACGCGATCGACGAGACCGTGTTGAAGATGGTCAGACCCGCCGCGGACCCCACAGCGATCACGTAGCTACCGAGGCCGGCAACCGCGATGAGCAACGCGGCGGCGACAGCGGAGAGGACGACCGAGGCCCCCAGAAGGGCGAGGACCCACGGACGGCCCCGGGAGAAGACCCAGCCGGCCGGGCGGGACAGCAGGAACGTGTCCAGCGACAGACCACCGATGGCGGCGCCCAACGTCGCGCTCACCATGTTCGCGGAGAGTTCGCCACGCTCCTCCGGGGGCAGCGCCACCGACAGGACCGCCGCCAGGCCGGTCAGACCGAGGGCGCCAATGAAGAGACGCTCGGGTGCGAGGAGCTGCCGGATCAGGTCCAGGGCGCGACGTCCCGGAGGCGGCTTCGGGCCGGGTTCGGACGGCGGCCGAGCAGCATTGACCAGCGACACGCCGTTCACTCGCCCCCCGTAGTTGCGATACGTGCGGTACGACGAGTCGTACGTCGCTGGCACTTTCTACCGGAACGCTGATGCGCCTGCAATCGCCCGGGTGGTTCAACCCGAAGGCCTCTCGGTCGGCCTCAACTGGGAGACCGTGCGGTCGGTCCCTCTCGCGTACACTTCCGGACCCGTGAGGATCCTCGTCACCGGCGGAGCCGGATTCATCGGGTCGGAGTACGTTCGTCTGCTGCTGGGCAAGCCCCTGGGCAGCGCCGAGGGCGTGCCACCGCTCGAACCGGCGGCAGTGACCGTGCTCGATCTGCTGACCTACTCGGGTAACCGGGCGAACCTGGCCCCGGTCCAGAACGACCCCCGACTACGGTTCGTACAGGGCGACATCTGCGACC